>JBBSEC010000092.1:0-17990 GCA_038240075.1 Acidimicrobiia bacterium | reverse complement strand
GCGCATCTCGTCGGCGTCAACGCGTTCTGGGAGATGTCAGTGAAGGCGGGGCTCGCCGGTACTCCGACAGAGGTGCTCGCGAGGTTCGATCCCGCCGCGCATCCACCCTTGATGATCGAACCGATGCGCGCGCTCGCGTTCACCGACGTCCTCGATCAGTTCATCGCGTCGAACGAAGGTTTTCTGGGCGCGCTCGAAGGGCTCGACGATCAGGGATGGTCGACGGCGGCGGAGTCGCCCGCGGGTCACGTCCCCATTCGTCTCGTCGCGCACCATGCGCTCTGGGACTCGTGGATCCACGAACGCGACATCGCACTGCCACTCGGACTTACTCCACCCGAGGAGCCCGACGAGATCGGGATCGCGTTGCGCTACGCCGCCGCGGTCGGGCCTGCGCTCACGATCGGGGACGCCGACGCGTTCTCAGGCGTGCTCGCTGTCGTTGCGACCGGCCCCGACGACTGCTTCACCCTCGAGGTCGCCGACTCGGTCACGGTCCGCAACGACTCCCCCGCGGCCGGAACCCCGTGTCTGCGCGGCTCGGCCGTGGAGCTGATCGAAGGGCTCAGCATCCGCGGTCCGCTCCCCGCCGACACCCCGACCGAGTGGCACCGACTCGTCCACGGCCTCGCCACCGTCTTCGACACCGACTTGGAACCAAGTAGCTAACGGCTACGCGGGAACCAGACGCCGAGCGCGGCGGGGTTGCCGATGCGAGGCAGCACCCACGTCGCGTCGAGGGTGCTCACGTCGATGTCGAACACCGCGTCTCCGACCGGCGGTAGGGGTTGCTCCCCGAACACGTCGTCACGGACTCTTCGCCAACAGTCGTCGGCGTCGAGGCCCGTGACGCCGCACCCGTGAAGCATCACGTCCGCAAGGTGCTCCGTCGCAGGCGCCGTGAAAAGGATGAACGAGCGCGCGTCGTCCGCGCGGCGCGGCCTCGCGAACGTCACCCACAGCCGCCGCGTGCTCCCCTCGATGTCGCATCGAACGTCGGCGCGCACCGTCTCAGAGTACGTCCAGCGTCATTCGACCGAGCCGACATATCTGTGTGGTCAGTCGCGGCGGTAGTACTCGCGCTGCGAGCCGTGCGGCTCGACAGGGTAAGGCGCGATCACACGCTTCACCCCCGAATTCGAACGGCTCACGCACGGATCGACGAGCGACAAGACTCCGGGAGCATGGTGTTCTTGGTGGTGCTTCGCCGCAGCGGTCCGCAGTGGGATGCGGCGCGTCCGCTCGAGCAGCAGTCGCAGTGGGCCGAGCACGCGGGGTTCATGGACGGCCTCGTCGCGACGGGCTCCGTCGTTCTCGGTGGGCCGCTCGCCGACGAACACCGCGTGGTCCTGGTGATCGAGGCCGATTCGGAGCACACGGTCCGCTCCGCTCTCGCGCGCGACCCGTGGAGCGAGACCCATCTGCGGGTCGACACCATCGATGCGTGGACGATCCGGCTCGACGGGCGCGATCGCACGTGACTCAGCAGGTCCGTGCCATCTGCTGCAGCGCGGACCACTCGCGGGACGTCGCCGTGAGATGCCAATGCGCTTTGATGCGATCCCAGTCGATGGCGTAGCGGCACCACGAGCTCTCGAGTGGCGGCTTCCACGCGTCGGGACCGTCGTCGCCCTTTGATCGGTTCTCCGAGAGCAGGATCGGCACGAGCTGGTCGGTGTCGACGAGGTCGTTCGCGTACGCGACGCGGTGTGCGTGCGTCCACGCCCACGCGCCCGACTGCCACGCGTTGTCGAGGGGCACGGTGTGATCGATGTCGAGGTCGTGCGCAATCGTGGTGACGCGGCCGGACCACGGGTCGGTCCACCGACCCGTCATGACCGTGCAGTCGTTCGGCTCGGTGAACGCAACCGGTGCTCGCGACGCGTGAATGAGCAGCACCGCACGCGTGTCCTCGCACCCGTGTTGTTCGGTGAAGCCACCGAAGTCGGCGGTGCGCGCGTAGCTGTCGGCGTGCGACCGAGGCGCGATGGTGAGCGCGACCAGACGGGTTGCGGAGACAGCTGGCGCCGTCGTCGTCGGCGGCGGCGGCACCGGAGGCGTCGTCGCGATGCTGGTGCAGCCGGCGGCCATGAGCAGGACGACGACGAGGAACGGTTTCCTCAATTCGTCCTCCCGCGAACCGATCGGCGACCGCGCTCGGACCGTAGCCCGCCCTCGATCCCAATCGACGTTTTTCAAAGGCGACGCCGTTGCAGACCAGGCATCATGGGGCCGTGGTGGGATCGGTGATCGTGCTGAACGGCCCGTCGAGCGCGGGCAAGACGACGCTCGCGGCCGCGCTCCAGCGCCGCTTCTCGGCCGCCGGCGAATGCTGGTTCGTCTACGCCATGGACGACTTCTTCGCGAAGCTGCCGTTCGATTGGGTCACCGCCGGCAAACACGTCGGAGTCCACGCCGATGACGGTGTCGTGCTCGAGATCGTCGACGGTGCGTTCCGGATGCGCATGGGACCGATCGGCCGACAAAGTGCTCGCCGCGTGGCACGGCGCGGTCGGAAGTGCAGCGCGTGCGGGTCTGAATGTCATCGCCGACGATGTCGTGCTGACCGAGGACGAGTGGCGGGGGTGGCAAGCCGAGCTCGACGGGATCGATGCGCATTGGGTCCGCGTGCAGATCGCACTCGACGTGCTCGATGCGCGCGAGCAGGCACGGGGCAACCGCATGCACGGGCAGGCCCGATCGCAGTACGAAGACGTGTACCGCTACCCCGTCTACGACGCCGAGGCCGACACCGGGATACTCGAGCCCGACGCCGCGGCCGACGCGGTGCTCGCGGGCTGGCGCGCCCGAACCTTTCTTGAGTGAGTCGAACTTCGGGGCGACGCGCTCCGTACACCCTCCGTCCACAGTCGTCATTTTGGGGAGGGCACGAACGTGCACGACGCGTGGTTCGGTGTGTTCATCAAGGGAACGTGGACGCATTCCAGCGACGTGGGGATGAAGCTGCTTCCTACGGGCAGCGCGTACTCGACGTCGTACGCGCCGATCGCGCCCGGCCACGCAAACGGCAAGTTGACCCTCGCCTACGCCGACGCGCAGCTCGCCAAGACCACGCCGGTCGGTACCTACAGGCGGTGCTGACGGCTTCCGACGGTTCGACACGCGACCGTGTGCAGGTGGAGCTCGACGTCACCGCCGACTGCGGTTACTGAACGGCGGGAGCAGCCGGGCCCGCGGCACTGATCCGCTCCCGGCTTGTGATCGCCGCTTGAGGCCCGGCCGCGGCATGCCGATATTGGGGCGTGAACGATCGCGCGCGGCGCCGGGCCCTCACCGCCGTGTGCCTCGACTGCACGTGGGTCACGGCACTGGTGATCGCCGATCCGGCGCACACGCTGGCGGCGGCAATCGGCGGCTCGGTATTGGCACTCGGCGCGCTCGCAGTGCAGGTGCGATGGATTGGCTACCTGTTGAGCCCAGTACGGGCGTTCGGCGCGCTCCTCATGCTGGTCCTTGCCGCTGACCGCTTGACCGTGTTGCTCCTCCTGTTGGTGGCGGCCGTCGTGTCTGCGTTCGATGGCGTCCTCGCCGCGCGTGCGAGTCGTACCGGTCAACGCTCACAACGGTTCGACGAGGTCGGGTCGGCGATCCTGCACGGCGCGTTCATCGGGTTGATCGTGATCGCGCTGTTGGTGCAACGGCGCTTCGCCGCCGCCGACGGTTTCGTTCTCTTCTGGATCGCCATCAGCTGGGGCACCATCGCGGTGCACGAAGCCGGACACGCAATCGCCGCGCTCCGAACCGACAACGCCATCGCGAACGTGCGCATCGGTATCGGCCTCACATTGCTACGGGTCGGCAACGTCAGCATTGGCGCGAACCCGTTCGGTGGGCGCACCCGCTGGGTGCCGAACGAATCGTCGATGACGAGCCGTCGTGAGGTGTACATCGCGCTCGCCGGGCCGGCGGCCAACCTGATCACCGCGCTCGCATTGTTCTCCCTCCCCTTCGTGAGGGCGGACGGTCTCGGCGTCGTTGTCATCACCGTGCACGTCGGGATGGCACTGGTGAACCTCATCCCGCTCGAACGCGACGAGCACGGGCATCACCTCGCGAGCGACGGAGCGCGTGCGCTGCGTCTGCTCCGCTCGTAAGCCGCGGCCGGCACGCGTCCGCGCCGACCGCGACGTCGAGGTCAGGCGTTGGCGCTCGCGGGCGCACCGCCGCCTGAGCCACCGGAACCGAAGCCGCTTTGCGTGGCGGTGACCTTGAAGGTGCTGTCGAGCTTCACGGTCACGTCACTGCCGTCGGCTTTGTTCATGTGCGCCTCGTAGGTGGCACCGCCCGAGTCGGTCTCGACACGGATGATCGTGGCGCCGGGAACCGCGGCAAGCGCCGCAGCCTTCACCTTCGCCGCGGTGGTTCCGGTGAGCAGCGTCTCGCCGGGCCCGTGCGTGACGGTTTCCGGGTTCGGCGCCGCGGCCGTGGCGGAGCTGCTCGTCGCAGCCGTCGCAGTGCCGTTCGTCGCGGCAGTCGCAGTCCCGCCCGTCGCCGCCGACGCAATGCCGGCGGCTCCGAGCAACGCGCCGCCGGCCAGTGCTCCGGTGACGATCCATTTCCTAGCGGGGTTGAGCGTGGTCACGGGTTTCTCCTTTGGGGGGGTGAACGATGCCCTGGGGGTCGGGCACGTCTCACTCTCGTCTCTCCTCCTTGGAAGTACGGCAGAGCAACCTCCGACGTCGCTGGCAGTCCGGGCGTGCTCAGCAGCGGGGAAACCGGGTAGACACTGCCTCGTGACAAGGGCGGTGAACGGGCGGCGCACGCGGGCATCAGTCGCGGCGCGCGGGCTGCTTGCGGTCTCGCTGGTCGCACTCGGGATTGCGGTCACCGCGCCATCGGCACCGGCGCACGTTCCGCACGACGACATCTCGTCGGTGGCGTTCTCCCCGCAGTATTCGAGCGATCAGACCGTGTTCACCATCTCGCGGGGTCATCTCCTGCGGTCCGTCGACAGTGGCGCGAACTGGACGGAGTTCGTACGCGGAATCGGGGCCGAGCCGCTCAACGCGATCGCGGTCGCCGCGTCGGACAAGACCCGCATGTACCTGGCGACCGATGTCGGCGTCTACCGCTCGACCGACAGCGGCGCGTCGTGGATCTCGAGCGTGATACCGGGCGGCGTCTCGCAAGTCGTCGTGTCGCCCACGAATCCCGATGTCGCGTTGGCGACCGGCAAGACGTCGGGATTGTTCCGCACCACGAATGGTGGGCAGAGCTGGGTCCCCGTCACCGGCGATCTCGGCCACGTCACGGCGGTGAGGTTCGAGCCGGGAGGAACCGCGGCGGTGTTGGGCACCGAGACCGCGCGGATCTATTCGTCGAACAATGCCGGATCCACGTGGACCCTGAGCCTCACGATCCCGAGCGGCTCGCCGGTCACGGCGCTCGGGACGCGTCCCGGCTTGCCCGCGGACGAGACCCTCGCCGGCACGAGCACCGGCGAACTGTTTCGTTCGACCGACGGTGGCACCTCGTTCGTCAAGTTCGGTACGGGGATCCCGAGCGAGCAGGTGATGTCGGTCGCGATCTCGTCGGGCTATTCGACCGATCACACGATCTGGCTGTCGACGTGGACGTCCGGCGTGTACCGCTCGACGAATTCGGGAGCGACGTGGACCCGCTCCGCGACGGGACTGACGACGGACGCGCAAGCCGACCAATACGCGGAGCCGCAGTTCCGGACGGTTGTGATGGCACCGGGCCCCGACAGCAACCAGGTGCTGTTCGTTGCCGGCTTCGACGGTTTGTTCCGCTCCGACGACGGCGCCGCGACCTGGCACGAGCGCCAGACGTTGAGCGAGTTCATCACCGGGTTGGCGATCTCGCCGACGTACGCGATCGATCACACGGTCGCCGTCGATACCTACGTGAAGGGCGCGTACCTCACCAGCGACGCGGGGTCGAAATGGCGATGGGACGACAACGGGATCGGTGGCGCCACCGGGTTCGCGCCGATCGATCGCCTCTTCGGTGTCGCGTTCTCACCCGACTACGCGAACGACGGCACGATCTTCTCCGCCACCTGGACCGTGATGCTCAAGACGACCGACCGCGGTGAGTCCTGGACCCGTATTGCCGTCCCGCTCGCGCCCGGCGAGGTGGCCGAGACTCGCCTGTTCGTGTCCGCGGTGTCGCCGAATTACCGCAACGATCACACCGTCTACATCGGCACGAGCTCGGGCGCGGTCTTCCGCTCGACGACCGGCGGGACGTCGTGGACGCTGCTCGCCGAGCTCGGGTCGCAGGTCCGCAACATCGTGATCAGTCCGGGATTCGCAACGACGCCCGTCGTCTACATCAGCGCACAGAGCGGGATCTTCAGGAGCAACGACGGCCACACATGGGCGAAGGTCGGGCCGCCCGACGGCACCCCGGTCCTGGCGATCTCGCCGAAGTACGCGACCGACGGCACCGTGCTCGCGGGAACCGTGCGAGGGCTGTGGGTGACACGCGACAGCGGGCAAACGTGGAGCGCGCTCGCCGCCGCGCCGCTGAGCGCGACCAGCCGCGTCGAGGCCGTTGGCATCTCCCCCACCTACGCGAACGATCGAACGATGCTCGTGAGCGTCCGCGGTAAGGGGCTGTATCGCTCGACCGACGGTGGCACCACGTTCGCGGCGGTCGGCGCCGGACTCATCGCGGCGAATCACGCGGTCCTCGACTACGAGAATGCGGTTTCCGAGCCAATCCAATACTCCCCGACCTACGCCTTCGATCACACCATCTACGCATTCGGCGGCATGGATCTCATGAGGTCGACCGACTCGGGCGTCTCGTGGACCATCGTGCGCCTCCCCAGCGCATCCGCCTTGTTCGCGCCGCCCGCCGTCGCCAACGCGACGACGAGGGCCAGCGTGCTCGAGGGCTCGACCGGCACGTCGGTGGTCCTGCGCGTGCCGTTCGACCTCTCACATCCGTACGCGAAGACCGTCACCGTCCGGTGGCGCACCGTCGACGGCGCGGACGAGCCGTACGCGTCGTCCGCCAAGGGTGACTTCATCGCGGCCTCGGGTGTTCTCGCCTACCCCGCGGGCACGACCCGTCAGTACGCGCAAGTCACGGTCAAAGGCGACAAGGTCATCGAGCCCGACGAGCTCGTCGCGATCTCCATCTCCGATCCGACGAACGCAACGCTCGCCGGAACGTACGCCCTCGGCTTCGGCGGCATCACCAACGACGACTGACCGACCGGCTGAGCTGCGCCGGCTACGGCGGAGTCGGCGTCGTCGTCGATGTCTTGGGCGGCATCCGGTACACCTCATCGGCCGGCGGCGCGGTGACGTTGACCTTGACCCCATAGTCAGAGAAGTCGATTCGTAGGTTCGCCGACTGCCCCTCCGCGGTGATGACGGCCTCGAAACGGATCAACCGACCGTTGTTGTCGACGTAGGCATCGAACACCTCATTGGCATGGCGAACAGGACCACCCGACGAAGGCGGGCTCGAGATTCGCTTCGTGCCGTGGTAGCGACGGACGACTTGTCCGTCGAGCCGAGTGGTTCCACGGTCGTCGAGTACGACGCCGAACTGCTTGAACGCGGCCAGGGGTTCGAACGGGTTCAGGCCGCCGGGCTTCGTCGACGTGTCGGCCTCGAGCCACTTCTTCGTCCGTCGGATCGCGGTCGGAATGCCCTCGATCGACGGGTCGATGCTGGCGTACTCGTGGTTGCCGACGGACAGCGCTGACGTCGCTTTGACCGTGCCTTCGGCGATCTGGAGCACCTCGGCGATCTCGGAGACTGATCGATCGTCGAGATATCGCAGCACCACGACCTGCGCCTGCCGTCGGGGCAACGCCCGCACGGTCCGCCAGAACTCGTCGTCTTCAGGTGTCAGCGCGACCGGGCTCGGGCGCGCGGCAAGGCGAGCAAGCGCAGCCGTTTCGCGCGCACGGCGACGCCAATGCGATGCCGCACGGTTGGCGACGACTCGACGGATCCACGCCTCGGGCGTGTCGATCTGCTCCCAGTTGCGGTGCGCGGCGCTGAACGCATCCTGGGTGACGTCTTCAGCGATTCCCCAGTCTCCGGTGAGCGCTGCGGCGAGCGCCAGGATCGCGGAGTGCTCACGCGTCCAGAACGAATCGAACGCGCTCTCGGTCGACTCGACCAACGGCTCCACGGCCTGCTCCACGAGCGGAGCCTGACGTCGCATGTCAGTACGTCGCCCGGCGACTATCAAAGGTTTAGTCGCCCGGCAAGATTCCGGCCTCACCGGTCGGGGGGTCGGCCTTAGACGTTGTAGTCCGTCACTCGGCCGGTTGATGCGTCGACGATCACCGTGAAGTCATGGCCTAACGCCGGCGGCTTGAACCCCGGTGGAGAGCTGATGGCTGCCGATCGCGGCTCGCCGTACACATGCACGAACCAGACGAGATGGCTGAACGGAAGCGCGTGATTGACGTCTCCGCCCATTGCCGCAAGCGCTGCGCGGTAGGTGACGAGGCGGGCCACCGTCGGTCGGGTGAGATCGGGGTGTCCGGTCGCCGGGTTGATCGCCATGGCTTCGGCCGCGTGAACCGCGCGCCGACGACCAGGCGCGTCGCCCGGGCCCGACCCGGTGTTCGCAGCAACCGAACCACAACCGAGAAGGAGCACGACCATCGCTACGCACGCGCGGCGCATCGCGAGAGCGTACGCCGCGCGTGCGCGGTTGGCATCGGCTTCGGCATTGTGGTGCTCGATCCTCGTCCCGATCGTCGTCCTGACTCACTCCGGAGAGAGCTTCATCCCGCTGTTCACGCTCGCATTCGGCGTGACATTGACCTCCCGCCTGTCGCAGCTTGCAGTCGTCGCAGCGCGACGACGGGCTAACGCCTCAGAGGACGTGATCGCGGCGAAGGGTGGCGAAGACCGTGTCGGCGAGCGTGCGGGCGTAGGTCCCCGTCATGTGGTCCCAGTCCCGGAGGGCGATCACGTTGTTGACGACCGCGTCGCAGCGCGGGAGCCGTGGGCACATGACGTGATCGAGGTCGACCGAATACACGTCGGGGCGCTCGGCGATCGTCCGCAGAAAGTGCTCGTACGGTGTCGCCTCTCGGTTCGCGGTGAAGGCGCATTTCGCAGCCGGCGTTCCGGCCGAGAGGCAGCTGAGCGGATTGGCCGAGACCGCCGCGAGTGGGGTCGGTTCGAACAACACGACCTTCCGGCCTGACGCCGACAACTGATCGATCGAGTGGGTCGTGACGTCGGCGATCGCACGCTCATACCCGCTCCGGTTCGTGTAGTGCTCCGGAGTACTGGCGTGAACATCGAACACCGGGTCATCAAGGGCTCGGTCGGCGACGACGACGATGTCGGGATGCAGCTGCGGGATGATGCGGTGATACCAGTCGTCCTGGTCCGCGCGACAGTGCGGCGAGGAGTTCGTGTAGGTGAGGCCGCGCTGCCACGGGCAGGCTTCACTGACCACGATCGAGAGTGTCATCGAGAACCGTTGCGCGATCGCCGTGAGTGTGGGGATCCACGCGATCGCGACGCTGTCTCCCATGAGCACGATGTCGGCGCCGTGACCTCGCACGACGGTGCAGTGGTCGACCGACACGTCGACGCAATCCGGGAACGCGGGCTTGTCGGTCCTCGCGACGCGCCAGTCGAGGAGTTGCACACCCGAATGCGATCCGCTGCTCGCGACCAGCGCCGAGACCTGCGAACGCCCGCCGTCGAGGATCGGAGGCACGACGAGCGCCCCCACGAGAATGCTCGTCGAGAAGCCGACGGCGATGACGAGCCCCTTGTACCGGTCGAGGACCGGTGATGCACGCAAGGGATGCTCGATCAGACGGAAGCTCAGGGCGGCAAGCCCGGTCGCGAGTGGGCACGCGAGCACGAACAGCTCGACCGGGCTGCGATTGCTCCCGTGGGCGAGCAGCACGATGACGGGCCAGTGCCACAGGTAGGTGCCGTAGGAAATCCGTCCCAGGTACGTCACCGGGCGCAACGACAAGCTCCGTCGGGCCCATCCCCGCCGCGCATTCTCGAGCGCGACGATGAGCACCGACGTCGCGATCGTCACGACGACGCCGCGGGAGATCGGACCGAGGCCGAACGCGTCGGTCCCGAGCAGCAACAACGCGCCCAGGGCGACGGCCGCGACCAATGGCGCGCGGCGCCGAGCGGCCGCGCCGAGTCGGAACAACTGCGGCGTGAGCGCGAGCGCCGCGCCTGCGAGCAGCTGATAGGCGCGCGTGTCGGTGCCGTAATACGCGCGATCGACATTCGTCGCGCCGAAATGCAAGGCCTCGACGGCCGATGCAACGGCGGCGACCACGACCACGACCCGGATCACGGCCCACCGACGGTCGCCGGCCCGCTTGCTCGCGAAGTAGAGCCCGCCGAGCACCATCGGCCACAGGAGATAGAACTGCTCCTCCACCGCGAGCGACCAGAAGTGCAACACCGGATTGCTGTTCACGTTGGCCGCGAAGTAGTCGGTCGCCTGACGGAGGAAGAACCAGTTCGCAACGTAGAAGTACGCGGCGCGGAAGCCGCCGACCGCGTCGAGCGTCTCCAACGGGGTTGCGACCGAGTTGTACACGAGCGCGGTGACGATGAGCACGACGAAGGCGGCCGGAAGGATCCGGCGCACGCGGCGTGAATAGAACCGGCGCCAGTCGATGCGTCCGTGCGCCGTGAGGTCGCCGACCAGGATGCGCGTCACGAGGTAGCCCGAGAGCACGAAGAACATGTCGACGCCGACGAATCCACCACGGAAGTGCGAGAGGCCGGAGTGGAACGCGACGACGAGGTACACCGCGACCGTGCGCAACCCGTCGAGGTACGGCCGGTACTTGGTGCCCGACGCCATCGCCTGCACCTCGATCGGCCGAGGGAGCGGGTCGGTCACTGCCCCACGTTAGATCGGTCGCGCGGCCTGATCGTTGGCACCGCGCGAACGACGTGCACTCGCCGAGGAGGCCGCCATCAGGCTGCAAGCCGGCGAAGGCACGGCAAATGTCATCGGCGGAGGCAAACCAACGCCTCGTCGGTCGACCCATGCCCGAGGAAGGCACCTCGTTCGAATCGCGGCGTGGCCAGATAACGGTCGGCCAGACCGGCGTGTGCATCTGCTCTCGGAGCGACGATCCGCCCTATCGAAACGAGAGGCGAAGCGAGGTTTCAGTTGCCGAAGTCCCAGCCGATGCCGTGGCTGAACTGCGCGAGGACGTTCTTGGCGATGAGGATGCGGTGCACCTCGTCGGGGCCGTCGGCGAGGCGGAGCGTGCGTGCGCCCTGGTACATCGCGTACAGCGGGAGATCGCCCGACACGCCCGCCGCGCCCCATACCTGGATCGCCCGATCGACGACCCGCGAGTAGGCCGCGGGAACGAAGACCTTGATGGCCGAGATGTCGGTACGCGGATCCATGTTGTTGGCCATCTTCTCGGCGCAGTGGATCGTCATCAGCCGCGCGGCCTGGATGTCGATGTAGGAATCGGCAATGAACCCCTGGATGAACTGCTTCGTCTGCAACAGACCGCCGTGCACTTCGCGCACGCGCGCGCGTTCCACCATCAGATCGAACGCGCGCCACATCTGACCTACCGAGTTCATGCAGTGGTACACGCGCCCCGCGCCGAGCCGGTCCTGCGCAGCCTGGTGACCGCTGCCCCGGCCTCCGAGCTGGTTCTCCACGGGCACGCGTACGTCGTCGTACGCAATCTCGCAGTGATCGCTTTCGACGCCCCACACGTTGATGCCGCGCAGGATGTTCACGCCCGGCGCGTCGCGCGGCACGATGATCTGCGTCATTCGCCCGTTGGTCTCGGCCGCAGAGTCGGGGTCTTCCGTGCGGCACATGACGATGAAGAAGTCGGCGCGCTTCCCGTTGGAGGTGAACCACTTGTGGCCGTTGATCACCCACTCGTCGCCGTCGCGGCGTGCAGTCGTCCGCAGCGCGCGCGGGTCGGATCCGGCGACGTCAGGCTCCGTCATCGAGAAGCCCGACTCGAGCGTGCCCTCGATCAGCGGGATCAGCCACTTCTGCTTCTGCTGGACACTTCCGTACTTCACGAGCAGGGTCTGGTTCCCCGAGTTCGGTGCGACCACACCGAACAGCGACGCGGCGCCCACGGCGTACGCGAGCACCTCGTTCATGTACGCGAGCTCGAGGAAGTCGAGGCCGGCACCGCCGTACTCGACGGGCAGATGCGGTGCCCACAGGCCCGCCTGGCGCACCTTGGCCTTGACGTCCTCCCGCACGTCCCGCGCTGCCGCGCGGTCGCTTTCGATGACGCTCGGGTTCGTGTGCGACGCCCAGAGCAGGTTCTCGTTGGGGAGGATCTCCTTGTTCACGATCTCGGCGGTCAACGCGCGGATCTCGTTGATCCGTTCCGACATCGTCGGAATCGGTTGCACGTTCATCGCCATCGTGAGCTCCGTCAGGGTCGACCGCTGCGCCAGTTCGGAACGCTCGGCGCTTTCGGTTCGAGGGAGCGCAGATAGGTCGTGATCTCGAGGATCTGCTCGTCGGTGAGGGTACCGCCGAACGTCAGGCTCCACGCCGGCATCTCGGTTCCGGGCACCCCGCCCGCGACGAGCCCGTGCATCAGGTCGTCGCTCGTCGACTTCAAGAACTGCTTGGAGTTGAGCACGGGGCCGCTGCCACCCGTCGCGTTCTTGCCGTGGCAACCCGAGCAGTTCGTGGCGAACAGCGTCGTTCCGATGTCGCGATACGAGCTGAGCTGCGCGGCCGTCGCGTCTCTGCGCAGCTGCGGCTCGCGCGCCCGATACGCGATGAAGCCGACGATGAGCAGCACCATGAAGACGAGGCCCCACATGAGGTAGCGGTCGAGGCTGCGCTCGAGGTCTTCCGACTCGAATGGCGGCGGACTGGGCCGCTCGGCGGGCATGACGTCAGGCCTTCGGCGCGCAGGACGGGCCCTTGGCCGGTGTGAAGAACTGTTTCGCACCACGCTCGGGGCCGTTCACCAACTTCGACGTGTCGACCACGAGCGTGTCGCCGTCGATCGACACCCGGTAGCGGTCCATGCCGCGCGGCGCCGGCCCTTCGATCCACTCGCCGCCGATGTCGTACTTCGAGCCATGACACGGACATTCGAAATGGCCCGACGACTCGCAGAACGGGATCCGGCACCCGAGGTGCGGGCACTTCTGCGACAGCGCGAACACGCGGGTGCCGGTATTGGCGACGAACAGGCGACCGGACGACACGTAGGTGGCGGTCCCGGGTGCGAAGGTCTCAACGGTCCCGAGGCGGATGTTCGCGCCCGCGGCGGGCAGGGCGAGCGGCCGGAGCGACTCGTACGTCGTCCATCCCGCGGCGACGGCGAGCAACGCGCCCCCCGCCTTCCAGCTGTTTCGGAGGAAATCGCGTCGTGTCGATCCCATGGTCTTCTCTCCTAGAGCTCGACGTACGAGTGAGTCCACGGGGCGATGAAACGCCAGCCGGGACCACGGAAAAACGTGCCGACGACCGTCAGCACGATCGCGATGATGAGGAAGCCCGAGAACACGACGATGGCCACCTTGCGGTGCCGAGCCACGGTTGAGGGATTTCGATCGATGTAGGGAAGGAGCAGCAGCGTGATGACCGCGCCCGTCGGAATCAGGACTCCCGCGATCAGCGGATCGAAGCGGCTGAGGAGCTCCTGGAGCCCGGCGAAGTACCACGGCGCCTTGGCCGGCTCCGGCGTCAGGTTCGGGTTCGCCAGCCCACGAAGGGGCGCCGCGAACGCGACTCCGAGCGCCAGCACGGTCGCGCACACTCCGAGCGCGACGACGACGTGGCGGACGAGCAGGTGCGGCCAGGTGAAGACGGTGTCGTCGACGGCGCGCTCCTCGGCGGTCACCGATTCGCGATCGACGACTCCCAGCACGCGAGTGCGACCGCCGTAGAGGTGCGCGGGCGCCGACGCGGGCACGGCCGGCGCGGGGATCCCGGTTGCCGCCTCCTCGAACGCGCCGACCGACGCGCGCTCGACCGCAAAGCCGTCTTTGCGCACCCGCCAGATGTGGATACCGAGCAGTAGGACGAGGCTCAGCGGCAGCACGGCGACGTGCAGGGCATAGAAGCGCAGCAACGTCGACTGACCGATCTGCGGCCCACCGATGAGCAGGTTCTGAACGGTCTTCCCGACGACGGGTACGTATTGCGTGAGGTTGGTACCGACCGTGACGGCCCAGTAGCTGAGCTGGTCCCACGGAAGCAGGTAGCCCGTGAACGACAACGCCAGCGTGAGCAGCAGCATCATCACGCCGATCACCCAGTTGAACTCGCGTGGCTTCTTGTACGAGCCCGCGTAGAACACGCGAACCAGGTGGAGGAACACGGCAAACACCATGAGGTGCGCCGACCAGCGGTGCACGTTACGCACCAGCTGACCGAAGCCGACTCCGGTGCGGAGGTGCTGCATGTCGCCGTACGCGGAGTTCACCGACGGCGTGTAGAAGAACATGAGGTACACACCGGTCACGAGAAGGATCCCGAAGAGCACGCTGATGATGAATCCGAGGCGGAACGAGTAGCGAATGCGCAAGACCCGTTTTGGAATCTTCACGGGATAGAGGTGCAGGAAGAAGTTCGAGAACGACTGGAGAGCGCGCCCGCGCGGCGTGTCGAGGTTGGGGTGCCGGAACATCGAGCGCCATGCGTTCGAGCGCGCGATGCGCGCCGTGAGTCCCGACGCCGGCGAGTAGGCCACCTTGGGTTCGAGCGCGTCGCGTGGTGGTGCGGTGTCTACGCTCGAGCCACCGGGGGGTGCGGGTCCGTCAGCCACTGGTCACCTCCATCGCGTGGACCATCGACAGCGCGCCCGGGGGGCAGCGGTTGACACACAGACCGCAGCGGATGCAGAGGTCTTCGTCGAGCAGCAGGACGCTCTGCGATTCGGTGCCGACACCGACGACGTCGGCGCGAGCGATCGTGATGCAGTCCGGCGGGCACACGTCGACGCACAGACCGCACAGGATGCAGAGGTCGGGCTCGAGCATCACGTTGTCGAAGCAGCGCAGGCAGCGCAGCGACTCGACCCAGGCACCCTGCGCGTCGTAGCCGACCTCCACCTCGGCGAAGCCGGTACGTCGTTCGGTCGGGGTCGCTGGTATCGGCTGGCGCGCGATCGCGTCGTAGCTCGTCGCGAGCCGTCGAAATCCGTCGCGCCGGCCGAGCTCGATGCGCACCTCGTTGGACCGCGGCGCCGAGTCGGCGCCTATCGACGGGTCGTGAATCGACCTCGCACAGCGCTGGCCGTCGGCGATGGCGTCGATCAGGTTGCGCGGTCCGTGCGCGACGTCGCCGCCCGCCCAGATACGCGGATGTGAGGTGCGCAACGTCACGGCGTCGACCTTGATGCCGCCCCGTTCGCGTTCCAGCTCGATGGTGCCGAGCAGGTCGAGGTCGGCGGTCTGACCGACGGCGAGGATGATCGTGTCGGCCTCGATCACGGCTTCGGTGTCCGCAAGGAACGTCGGATTGAAGCGGTGGTCGGCGTCGAACACCGAGGCGACGGCGATTGTCTCGAGGCCGGTCACGTGTCCCGCTTCGCCCACGAAGCGGTGCGGCCCGGTGCGGTACTGAATGGTGATGCCCTCACTCGTGGCCTCGGCGATCTCCTCGGCGTCGGCGGGTATCTCCTCGGGCGATTCGAGCGCGATCACGATGACGTCGGCGACTCCGGCGCGCGCTGCGGCCCGGGCAACGTCGAGCGTGGTGACCATCCCGCGCCGCGCGTCGTCGTCGGTTCCGGCGATGGGCGCGGTCGCGTCGCTCGACGCTCCGCCGGCAGCGGCGCGGAGCGCGCTGCGCGCCGCGTCGAACGCGACGTTGCCACCGCCGACCACGACGACCCGCTTGCCGAGATCGACTCGGAAGCCCTGGTTCACGTTCAAGAGGTACTCGACGGCGCTCAACACTCCGTCGAGCTCGCGCCCCGGCAGTTCGAGATCGCGACCGCGACCGGTGCCGATCGCCAGGAAGATTGATTCGTGACGAGCGAGCAGTTCTTCGATCGTCGCGTCGCGCCCGACTCGAAACGACAGCTCGACGTCGATGCCCAACTCGATGACGGCGTCGATCTCCCGCTTGATGAGCTCGCGAGCCAGGCGATATTCCGGTATCCCGAGCACCATCATTCCGCCGAGACGGTCGGCGGCTTCGTAGATCGTCACCGCATGACCGGCGAGGCGTAACTCGTACGCCGCGGTGAGGCCGGCGGGGCCGCCACCGATCACCCCGACGGAGCCAAGAGTGGCTGGCGGAACCTCACCGTGAGCTTCGTGCCAGATCGTGCTCGCCGCGAAGCTCTCGACGCCGAACTGCTCGGTCACGAACCGCTTGAGCGCGCGGATCGCGATCGGCGCGTCGACCGTGCCCCGTCGGCACGCGGTCTCGCACGGCGCCGCGCAGACCCGTCCGCAGATCGAAGCGAACGGGTTCGGAGCGCGCGCGATGAGATATGCCTCGCGGAAGCGACCCTCGGCGATGGCAGTGACGTACGCGCCCGCGTCGGTATGCACCGGGCACGCGGCGCGGCAGGGCTCGTTCTCCCAGAGCCACTGCGCGTCGGGTACGGCGGGCCGGGGCACTCAGACCAACCCTCGCGCCTGGAGCTTTCGCAGGATCCAGGCGAGCCCGATCAGGACGACGAGGAACAGCGCGGTCGCGAGCGCCTCGCGCCCGCCGCGGGTGACGCCCAGCGCCTTGGTCAGGATGCGGTTGCCGCCGATGACGGCGGCTCCGATACCCACGACGAGAATCACCACACCGGTCGCGATGGCCCGGAGCCAACCAATGACGTCGGCGTCCTCGCCGCCCGTGGGCCCGTCGTTCACGGCACGACCGTCAGCGCTGCGCGCATGCCGAGGCCGTAGTGCCGCGCGATGTTGCACACCAGCACGTAGTTCCCGGGCTTCATGTTCTTGATGACGAAGATGCGCGTGTCGCCGGTCTTGAGGTTCGGGTCGCCGGTCTCGCCGATGTTGGTGTCCTCGCTCACCTTGTCGGCTCCGGTCGCTACGGGCGCGGGTGGGTCGCCTGCGTCGGCGATCGGCAACTTGTCGAACGGCGCGCTCGTCTTGAGCACGACCAACTCGTGCTCGATCGTGCCGACGTTGACAACGTTGAACGTGACGTTGCCGGCCTTGACGGTGCTCTGGAAGGTCGCGACCGTCATCGGGCCCGCAAGGCCCTTCGTGTCGCTCACGACGACGTCGACCTGAGAAGCCGCGGCGGCCGCGGGCGCCTGCGTGACGGTGACACCGCCGTCGGCGGATCCGCCCGTCGCGACCGGCGCTGCACAGCCGGCAGTTCCGCCCGCCAGCACCGCGACGGCAATGAGGCAACGCGGCGTGATCCGAACGCGAATCGTCATCTGCTCCCCCGGGACCGGCGCCGACTGCAGCCAGTTTCAACGCCGCTTCGCCGCGATCGTAGGGTCGGATGTCACAAGATCATGTCTTCGCTTCACGCGTTCGTTCGGCAACCAAACGTGGTCGCCACCGGCTCGACGACGACTGTGCACCGCTGCCAATCAGGTCACGGTTAGCGCATCCCGATCACCCTGGGCCCCGCTCCCGGGGAGCAAGAGCGATGATTTCCGCAGCCGCCTCTGGTCAACACATCAGTGCCGAGCGATCCGAGCCCTGGAGGAACCGTGACCGAGCAGACCGCCACCGCGCGACCCGCAGTCGTCGACCGGCAGACCTGGCAGGACGCGCTCGACGATCTGCGCAAGCGGGAGAAGGCCGCCACCCGTGAGCTCGATGCCATCGCGGCACAACGCCGCCGATTGCCGATGGTTGAGCTCCCCGAATACACGCTGATCGGACCGGCCGAGCCCATCGGACTGGTCGACGTATTCGACGGACGCTCCCAACTCATCGTCTACAACCACATGTGGTCCGACGGCGCCGAGTGGCAGTGCGGCGGCTGTACCGGGCTGACGTCGCAGTACGTCCGGCTCGACGTGCTCGACAACTACGACGCCCGCTTCGTCATCGTGACCAACGGTC
>JBBSEC010000091.1:0-18154 GCA_038240075.1 Acidimicrobiia bacterium | reverse complement strand
GCCCCGGCGCGGCGGGTTGGCGGGGGTGGGGGGGTGGGGGGGGGTGGGGGGGCGGGGGGCCCCCATCGCCGGGTTCGCGAGCAACAACGGCTCGAAGGCGTCGAGCGCCACCGCAGCCCCGTCGACGACGGTGCCGCGCCCGACCACGCCGACGACCGCCACGACCACGACCACGGCCACGGCGGCGCCGGTCACCACGACCACCGTCGCGCTCCCGGCGTCGGACACCACCCGCATGCGGGTCGCGCGCGACATCGGCGGAGCCATCTCACCGAAGTCGGTCGTCGCTTCGGGTCACGGTCTCGTGTTCGCGCAGAACATGATGTACCGCCACACGATGACCGTGTACTCGGCGGCGGGCGATCTCCTCAAGACGATCCCCGACACCGTCGACCTCGCTGCGTTCGGCGTGGCCGGTCATCCCGGTATCACCCACGGCGCGCCGGTGGAGGCCGCGTTCACGCCCGACGACCGCGATGTCTACGTGTCGAACTACTCGATGTACGGCGCCGGCTTCGGTCCGGAAGGCACCGACTCGTGCACGCCGGCGGCGGGCTACAACGACGACTACCTCTACCGGGTCAACGTCGCGCGTCTCGTCATCGATCAGGTGATCAAGGTGGGGCCGGTTCCGAAGTACGTCGCGGTCTCACCCGACGGCCGGTACGTCCTCGTGTCGAACTGGTGTGGATTCGACCTGTCGGTCGTCGACCGCGCGACGGGCCGCGAGATTCACCGCATCCCGCTCGGGCCGCATCCCCGCGGCATCGCGATCACGCCCGACTCCCACACCGCGTACATCGCGGTGATGGGGACGAGCAACGTCGCGGCGATCGACCTGCGCACGTTCGCGGTGTCGTGGATGTACGGCGTCGGCAGCGGTCCCCGTCACCTCGTGATGAGCCCCGACGGCCACTTCCTCTACGCGACGCTCAATGGAGCCGGCCGCATCGCGAAGATCGACCTCACCACCCGCACCGTGGTGGGGCGGGTCAGCACCGGCAGCCAGCCGCGTTCGATGGCGATCTCGCCTGACGGCACCGCGCTCTACGTCGTGAACTACGGATCCGACACGGTGAGCAAGCTGCGCGCGAGCGATCTCTCGCTCCTGCAGACCATCGGCACACCGCATCACCCGATCGGGATCACCTACGACCCGTCGACGCACGACGTCTGGGTGTCGTGCTACGAGGGGCACATTCTTGTGTTTGCCGACGGCTGAGAACCGTCTTCGCCGCCAGGTGACTACGGCTGGGGGAGGTATCGCACCGGCACGACGGCGGCGCGTGACGTCGGCGGCGTCCGTGGGAACGCGATGAACGTGACCTGCCCGGTGCCCGAGCAGGGAAGCTCGAGCCCCTTCGGCAGCGGCTTCGAGACGCCGTAGCGGTCGAAGGTCACCGTCGTCCTGCGGGTCGCGGTGCCTGCGCTCGCCCCCTGCGCGGCCGACGCGGCCGGAGGGGGCGCTCCGAAGAAGGCCTCGATGGAGGTGCCGGCATCACCGGTGTTGCCGTTCGCTTCGGCGGTCGAGGGTGCGCGCAGCACCTCCACGGATCCGCTCGCATGGCCCGTCTGCTGCTTCGGGCCGTGACACGCGACGAAGATCGTGACGGCGTCGGGCGTGCCGCGCTTGCCGTTCACCAGCCCGACGAACACCTGGTGGGGACCGACCTTCAGGTGGGTCCCGGCCGATGCGGCCGGCACCGGGAGCCCAACCGCCAGCGTGGCCCCGACGGCGATCGCCGTCGCGGCCGTGACCCGAAACCGTGCCGCGCGTCCCATGTTCGACCTCCAGCCCGTCGGACGAATGCGTCCAAGGATCGTCCGCCGGTACGCCGGCGGTCAACCGCTACGAGGGTGAGAGTCACGCCTGGCTGGAGGCGTGGGCCGGCGGGTGGATGTCGCGGTGCGGCTCGAACGGCTCAACTGACCGCGGCGGTTCCCTGGAAGTGGAGTGTCGTCGCGCTGCCGTTCGGGATCGTGAACGAGACCGGCGTCCCGTCGATGCTCACCGTCACCGCGGCCGGATTGCCGAGCCGGACGGTCACCGAGCTCGCGGTGATCGACTGCGATTCGGTTGCGGCCAGCGTTCCCGTGAACAACGAGCTCCCCGCCGGATCGCGCATGTCGACCCAGCACGCGCTGCCGACGGCGTGCACGACGATCTCGTAGCTCGGCTTCGAGACGGTGAACGTGTCGACGGCGGCGGTCGCAGTGACGAGCGGCGGGGTGGTGGTCGTCGGCGCGGGACGGGTCGTGGTCGTCGGGCGCGGTGGGCGCCGCGTGGTCGTCGTGGTCGGCGCCGCCGCCCGGTGCTTCGGCCTCGTGTGGTGCGTCGCGATCACGACACCAACGACGCCGACGGTGACCACCGCGATCCCGGCGACGGCGAGAGCGACGTTTCGGCGGTACACCAAGCTCGGGTGGTGTCCGGAGCCGCGGCGCAACTGCTCTCGCGAGGGTGCGCGCAACTCAGCCTTCGGCGGTGGTGCTCGCGTCGCGGCGTCGTGGACGGCGCCGAGCGTGCGGCGGTAGCGGTCGACCGACTCTTCGACCGTGAGGTGTCGCGAGCTCCGTGCCCGCCAGACGAAGCCGGCGACGAGCACGATCGCGACCACGATCACCAACGGCAAGGGAACAGTCTCGTCGATGCAGCGAGTGGCGACCAACGGGCCTGCGGGAGAATGGCGGGATGACTCCACCTGAGCTCGATGTCTCCGCGTTCAACGACCTCAGCCCCGGCCGGTTCCCCGGTTTGATCGGGCTCGAGATCACCGAAGTCGAGCGCGGGCTCGTCCGCGCCCGCCTCGAGGTGCACGACCATCTCCTCGCACCGAACGGCTATCTGCACGCGGCCGTCGTCGTCGGTCTCGCCGACACCGCGTGCGGCTACGGCTGCCGGACGTGCCTCCCCGAAGCCGCGACCGGCTTCACGACCATCGAGCTCAAGACCAACTTCCTGCGCACCTTGACCACCGGCGTGCTTGCGTGCGAGGCCCGGATGGTCCACGGCGGCCGCACCACGCAGATCTGGGACGCGCGAGCGTTCGACGCCGCGAGCGACGCGACCATCGCGTTGTTCCGCTGCACGCAACTGGTGCTGCGCGGCTAGACGACGAGTCGGCGCACGCGCGGCACCAGCAACCGGGCCGCGAGGGCGAGGAGCAACAGGCCGACGATCACGACGAGCGCGGAGCCCGAGTGCGAGATGATCCCTTCGATCCGCTGCGAGAACCCGTGTTGCGCCTTTCCCCACGCGACGGAGACTCCGGCTTCATGGTGCGGCCGCACCGCAGGCTTCGGCTTCGGAGTCGGCTCGGACACCGACGTGGTGATCGTGCCGTAGGTCGTCTCGTTGTCGAGCAGGTTGCGCTGCCCCTGCAACTGGTCGATCTGGGTCTGCACCGTCTGGATCCGGTCCTGCACCGAGAGGATGTCGCCGATGTTCGTCGCGTGCTGCAGCACCGTGAGGTACTGATCGCGCGTCGCGGTCGCGGCGGAGATGCGGGCACCGAGGTCGACGTACTCGGCGGTGACGTCGACGCCCCGCGTGCTCGCGCTCACCACCGTGCCGAGTGCGCGCAGCTTCTCGACGGCCCCGTTGAACCGCGCGGACGGAACCCGAAGCGTCACGGTGCCGCTCGGCACCGCCGCCGACTCGTAGGTCTTCTCGTCGGAGATGAAGCCGCCCGCGCCCGCCGCGATCGTGGTGATCCTCCCGATGGTCTGGCCGAACGTGTGGCGTTTGATGCGCAGATCGACGGTGCCGGTGCGGATGACCCGCGCATTGTCCTTCGGCGCGGCGGCCGTCCTGTTCGCCGCGTCGGCAGAACCGGTGGCCGCGGTACCTGGGGCGGTCGGCGAGGCCGCGGAGTACTGCTGGTTCACGCCGGCGCTGACCCGGTCGGAGCTGTGCGTGGCCGGGGCGGTGGGAGTGAGCCCGGACCGCCCAGCGCCGCCGGCGCCGGTGGCGAGGGTCTTCGATTGCCCGGTCGCGGCGGCCGCGCGCGTGTTCACCGACTCCCCGTCGCGATGGTGCGCGGCGAGCCCCCACACGCCCGCCGCGCCGATCAGGGTCACGAGCGCGGCCGCCGCGAGCACTCGCCCGGAGGGCCGCGTGAACCGGGAGAGGGCCGACGGGTCTGCGTGCGGCGCGGCCGCGAGCAGATCACCGACGGCCGACTCCGGCACGGGGATGCCCATTGCGTGCTCGCTCAACAGGTGCGCGAGCGTTCCTTCGTCGATCATCGAGCCTCCTCGGCGACGGGCGCGACAAGCGCGCCGAGGCGGGGATCCATCGCGAGCCGGCGCCGCGCCTCGTGCAGGCGCGATCGCACGGTTCCCGGCCGCCGCGAGATGGCGGTCGCGATCTCGCGCTCCGACAGGCCGGTCCAATAGCGCAGGATGACGGTGGCGCGGAGATGCTCGGGAAGGTCGGCGAGCGCGGCGCCGATCGTGTCGGCTGCTTCCGACGCCTCGGCCGCGGCTTCGGGTGAACGGTCCGCGGCTTCGGGAGTCGTGGCGTCGTCGAGCTCGAACTGCGCGCCCGAGTGCTTCGCCCGTCTCGGTACTTCACGGCGAAGGAACGAGTAGCACGTGTTCACCAACACTCGGTACATCCATGGTTCCCGGCCTGCGCCGTCGGGGAGTGAGGCGCGGAACCTCCAGACCCGCAGGTAGGCCTCCTGCACCGCCTCCTCGGCGTCCCGCGCGTCGCGCACGAGCAGGTAGGCGGTGCGGTAGGCGCGCGCGTACCCCGCCTCGAGCCAGTCGGCCAGGTCGTCGTCGTGCTTCCGCTTCATCTGCCGTCCCCCGACGTGCCCCTCGAGCGGTTGCCTACGGGTGCTTAGACGCTTCAGGACCCGGTTTGGTTCGCCACGGTGTTCATGTTCGGCGAGATCGGCGGTGCGGCGACGATCCGGGTCAGCCCGGCCGGCGGGTGGAGGGTCAGGCGTTGGAGGCAGCGGCCACGGCCCGGGCCAGCGGGCCGGCGCCGTCGCCGCGGTCGCCCACGAGCACCCGATCGAGCTCCAGCCAGGCCGCGAGCGCGTGGAGCTCGCGGGCGAGGGGCCCGGCGATGCTCGCGGGTTCGACCCCGGCCTCGGCAAAGGCGCCGTGCGCCAGGAGGGCGCCCGCGTGCCGGTCGGCTTTCACGTCGACCCGGGTGACGATCCGGTCACCGAGGAGGAACGGCAGCACGTAGTAGCCGTAGATCCGGTTCGGCGCGGGCGTGTAGATCTCGATGCGGTAGTGGAAGTCGAACAGGCGCTCGTTGCGCGACCGCGCCCAGACGGCCGAGTCGAACGGCGAGAGGAGGGTGGCGGCATCGATGCGACGAGGGACCCTCGCGTCGCGGTGCATGTATGCGGCCTCGCGCCAGCCTTCGACGGCCACCCTCGTGAGCACGCCGTCGTCGACGAGATCCGCGATGAGCAATCGTGAGTGCTTGATACGGAAGTAGTCGGCGATGTCCTTCGCGGTCCCGATGCCGATGCTGCGCGCGCCGATCTCGAGGAGCGCGCGCTTGGCGTCGTCGGCGCTCGGTGTCGGTGCGGCGAGCACCGCGGGCGGGAGCATGCGTTCGGTCAGGTCGTAGACCCGCTCGAAGTTCGCGCGCCGCCGGGCCGAGATGCGTCCCGTCCAGAAGAGGTGTTCGAGTGCGAGCTTCACGTCGCTCCAGCCCCACCACGGTTGCGACCGCGTCTGGGGCGTTGCGAGCTCACGCGCAGCGACCGGACCGCGTTCCCGCACCAGCTCGTAGATCTCTTCCACGTACTGCGGTCGGTGGCTCGCGAGCATCGACAGCCCGCGCCAGGCCTCGTCCTGCTTGGCCGGGTCCATGCGCCAACGCAGCAGCGGATGCAGCTCGATCGGCACGAGCGACGCCATGTGGCCCCAGTACTCGAAGAGCTCGTTGTCGGCGACCATCTCCGTGAGGAGGTCGCGGCGGTGCGCACCGAGCCGCGCCCAGAGCGGCAGCTCCTGCGATCGCACGATCACGTTCACTGAGTCGATCTGCACCACGCCGACCGTGGCGAACAACCGGCGCACATGGCGGCGGTCGACGCGCCCCTCCGGCCGCGCGGTGCCGAAGCCCTGCGCGCCGAGCGCGATTCTCCGGGCCGTCGCGAGCGAGACCGTCTGCATGGTGGCGGGCACGCTAGATCGTGCGGCGACGGCGCCGCGATGGCAGCGGGATGAC
The DNA here is from genome assembly GCA_038240075.1 of Acidimicrobiia bacterium. Classification (GTDB taxonomy): domain Bacteria; phylum Actinomycetota; class Acidimicrobiia; order IMCC26256; family PALSA-610; genus DATBAK01. The sequence goes on along the minus strand of JBBSEC010000091.1, from coordinate 11,952 downwards.
GGTGGTGCGAGGCTGCGCGCATGGCCGACCGCTCCGTTCCCGCGTACTCGACGATCCGTTACGACCGCGACGACCGCGTCGGGATCGTCACCCTCGCCCGGCCCGAGCGCCGCAACGCGATCTCGCCGGAGATGCAGGGCGAGCTCGAGGACGCGTTCGTGCGCGCGGATGACGACCGGCGGGTGCACGTCGTCGTGCTGCGCGCCGACGGTCCGTCGTTCTGCTCCGGCTACGACCTCCAGGGCTCGGGCTACGAGGCGTTCGGTGTCGACGCCGAGCACGGACGCGGCAGCTCGGGCGCGATCGACGACGACGTCTGGCGCATCGAGCAGGGTCAGCGGCGCCTGCTCGCGCTGTTCGACATGCACAAGCCGGTGATCGCGGCGGTGCAGGGCTACTGCGTCGCGGGCGGCACCGACCTCGCGTTGCTCTGCGACCTCGTGCTCGCCGCCGAAGACGCGCGCTTTGGCTTCCCGCCGGTGCGCTCGATGGGAAGCCCGCCTCACCACATGTGGACGTATCTCCTCGGCCCGCAATGGGCCAAGCGGATGCTGCTCACCGGCGATCTCCTCACCGGCATCGACGCCGCGCGGCTCGGACTCGTTCTCGACGCCGTGCTCGCGGCCGAGCTCGACGACGAGGTGATGGCGCTCGCGCGTCGCATCGCGCGTGTCGACCATCACCTCCTTGCCGCGAACAAGCGGCAGGTGAACCTGGCCCTCGAGCTGATGGGCGCGCGCACGATGCAACGGCTCGCGGCCGAGATCGACGTCCGCGGCCACCAGTCGCGCGCGATGCGCGAGTTCATCGCGGTCGCCGGCGAACAGGGCATGGCGGCCGCGGTGACGGCACGCGACGAGCCGTTCGGTGACCCCGTCGTGCGGGTGCGCCACGCGGGCGGCCCGCCGTCGTAACGGCCGTTCGTGCCGAGCCTCGAGTTCTCGCTCCCCGTGGTACGACGCGCGTCACGCATGGGATGCGAACGTCCTCCTACGAAGTCCCTGGCGGCGGGCTGACAGAAACTTCATCGATCCATAACGTTTGGTCGCGACGATGCGCGGGTGAATGCCGGTTACCTCGTCCTGCTCGTCATCGCCGGTTGGGCACTGCTCTCGATCGTCGTGGCCGTCACCGTCGGTGAGGCGGCGAGCACGCGCGATGACTCGGACACCAAGGCCATCGAGGGTCTGCCGGCGCCGTCGGACGAGCCCCGCCGCCTCGCCTCATAGCCTGGTCTACCGAAACTTGCGCATACGCAAGAAGCGGCAGACCAAGGACGCCCGACCGCCTCAGCGGCCGGCGGGGAGCGCGTCGCAGAGGCGGTCGAGCTCGGCTTCGGTGTTGAAGTAGTGGACCGACGCGCGAACGACCGACTCGATGCCGCGTGGATCGAAGTCGAGACGCGCGGTGTTCGCGGGCGTGACCCACACGTTGATCGCGCGCTCGTGGGCCGCGGCGCGGATCGCTTCGGGATCGTGGCCGGCGATCGAGAAGGTGACGATCGCGCACTGCTCGCGCCCCTGGTCGTGCACGGTGACCCCGGGACGTGCGCGCAGACGATCGCGGAGACCGTCGGCGAGCGCGCGGTTGCGCGCCGCGATGGCGTCGAGGCCGAAGGTCAACGCGTAGCGGGCGGCCGCGCCGAGGCCGAGGTAGCCGGCCCAGCTGCGCTCCCACTGTTCGAACCGGCGCGCGTCGGGCTGCAGCTCGTAGGTGTCGATCGTCGTCCAGTCGGCCGAGCGCATGTCGATCACGTCGGGCTCGAGCTTCGCGATCCACTTCGACGCGACGTAGAGGAAGCCGGTGCCACGCGGCGCGCGCAGGAACTTGCGGCCGGTGCTGGTGAGGAAGTCGCAGCCGATCGTCGACACGTCGACGGGCAGCTGCCCGACCGACTGGCAGGCGTCGAGGAGGTAGGGGATCCCGGTGCCGGCGAGCGCGGCGCCGACCGCGGCGGCGGGGTTGACGAGCCCGCCCGACGTCGGCACGTGCGTGATCGCGACCAGCCGCACCCGCTCGTCGAGCATCGCGGTGAGGGCGTCGACGTCGACCTCGCCCGTGGCGGTGCTCGGCACGATCTCGATCGCGGCACCCGTTCGCTTCGCGACCTGCAGCATCGCGAGGTAGTTGCTCGCGTATTCGATCCGGTGCGTCAGGATGCGGTCGCCCGGCGCGAACGGGAGCGCGTAGAACACCTGATCCCACGCGCGGGTCGCGCTCTCGGCGAACGCGACCTCTCCCGTCGACGCGCCGACAAGGCGCGCGATCGCGGCGCTGGCTTCCGCGATCGCCGCGGCCTCGTGCTCACGCGCTTCGTAGCCGCCGATCCGCGCCTCGAGCTCGAGGTGGCCGATGACCGCGTCGAGCACCGGTCGCGGGGGCAGCGACGCGCCGGCGTTGTTGAGGTGCACGACGGCTTCGCACCCGGGGGTGTCGGCGCGCGCCCGCGCAAGGTCGAGGCGATCGATCGGGTTCCCGGCGCTCAACGCTCGTCGGGACCGCTGCGCAGGGTGACGCCACCGAGCGATCCCGTGTGCTCACCGTGCTGCATGAAGATCTCGCCGTTCACGAGCGTCGCTTCGTAGCCGCGGCCCTGCTGCACGTAGCGGCCCGCGCCGTTGGGGAAGTCGTGCACGTACTCGGGCAGCGGCAGCGCGAGCGCGTCCATCTCGATGAGGTTCACGTCGGCGAAGGCCCCCGGTGCGAGCACTCCGCGATCTTCGATTCCGAAGAGCGTCGCGGTGTCGGAGGTCATGCGGCGGACGCCGTCTTCAACGGTGAAGCGACCGCGGTCGCGCACCCAGTAGGAGAGGAGCCAGGTGGGGAGGCCCGCATCCATGATCAGGCCGACGTGTGCACCCGAGTCGGCGAGGCCGATCGCGGTCTGAGGGTGCGAGAGCATCTCCTCCACCGCGACCATCTTCTGGTTGAGGAAGGGGAAGCTGAACAGCGCGCGCCCGCGCGTCTCGCGCGAGATCCGGACGAACGCCTCGACGACGTCTTCGCCGGCCACCGCGGCGTGGTGCGCAAGGCTGTCTTCTTCGGTGTAGTCGTAGTGCGCGTCGGGTCCGCGCATCACGTAGACGCCGCGGAAGTCGAGCCCGGGCTTGTGGTTGCGACCCTCCTGGATGAGGAGCTCGCGGCGCGACGCGTCTTCGAGCGCACCGACGCGCGCGTCGAGATCGAGCTCCTGGAGGTCGCGCCACACCGGCGATCCCGCGAAGAAGGTGCGGTTCGCCAGACCGAACAGCAGGCCGATGCCGCGCGCCGTCGTCTGCGGTCGCAGCACGCCACCGGCCGCGGCCTCCTCGTCGACGAAGTCGTAGATGCGCTTGTAGAGATCGGGGCCGAGATCGCTCTGGGCGACACCGAACGTCACCGGTCGCCCGGTACGCCGTTGCACTTCGGCCATCCAGTGCACTTCGGCGCGCGTGCCCTCGTAGTCGGCGCCGGGCTGCTCGAAGCGCGGCGCAACCTCGAAGACGCCGCGTTCACGTTTCCCGAGCACGTCGGCGATCGCGTAGAGCTCGTCGGTGGCCGCCCAGGTGCCGGGGACGGGACGCCCGTCGGGGACGCGGTGGAGCAGTGTGCGCGACGTCGAGAAGCCGAGCGCGCCCGCGGCGATGGCCTCGTCGACGAGCTCGGTCATTGCGCCGATGTCTTCCGGCGGCGCGGGACGGTCGTCGAGACCGCGCTCGCCCATGACGTGATGACGCACCGCGCAGTGACCGACCATCCCGCCGACGTTGATGCCCTTGGGCAGCCGGTCGATCTCACCGAGGTACTCGCCGTAGGTCTCCCACTCCCACGAGAGCCCGGAGAGGATGCTCGCGGCCGGGATGTCCTCCACCGACTCCATCAGCTCGGCGAGGTACGCGCGGTCACTCGGGCGGCACGGCGCGAACGTGACACCGCAGTTGCCGAGCACCACCGACGTGATGCCATGCCAGCACGACGACGTGCCGATCGGATCCCATGCGAGCTGCGCGTCGAGGTGGGTGTGGATGTCGACGAAGCCGGGCGTGACCGTGAGGCCGTCGGCGTCGATCGTGCGGTGGCCCCGACCACCGACGCGGCCGACCTCGACGATCCGGTCTCCCTCGATCGCGATGTCGCCCGTGAACGAGTCCGCTCCCGTGCCGTCGACGATCGTCCCGCCCTTGATCACCAGGTCATGAGGCAATGGGTTCCCTTCCGAGATGCCAGTCGGCAGCGTAGGGCAGGACGCTGTGGGCGGTACCGTTTGGACCGTGAGCGCTGCGGACGGGAACGGGCCACCTCGGAGTGTCGACGACGTCATCGCGGCGCTGGCGCAGCACGACTACCTCGCCGACGAGGGCCTCGCGACCTCCATCTACCTCGCCATGACCCTGCAGCGGCCGCTGCTGCTCGAAGGCGAGGCCGGGGTCGGCAAGACCGAGGTCGCGAAGGTGCTGGCGCGCTGGACCGGCGGCGAGCTCGTGCGGCTGCAGTGCTACGAAGGCATCGACGCGGCGCAGGCCGTCTATGAGTGGGACTACTCGCGTCAGCTCCTGCATCTCCGCGCGGTCGAGGCGAGCGGCGCGACGGTCGTCGAGGACGAGCTCTACACCGAGCGGTTCCTGGTGCGCCGGCCGCTGCTGCGCGCGCTCGAAGGGCCCGCGGACGCGCCGCCGCCCGTGTTGCTCGTCGACGAGGTCGACCGGTCCGACGACGAGTTCGAGGCGTTCCTGCTGGAGATCCTGTCGGACTGGGCGATCTCGGTGCCGGAGCTCGGTGTGGTGAGGGCCGCGGTGCCGCCGATTGCGGTGCTCACGTCGAACCGCACGCGCGACGTCCACGATGCGCTCAAGCGGCGCTGCCTCTACCACTGGATCCCGCACCCCGACTTCGAGCGCGAGCTCGCGATCGTGCGGGTCCGCGCTCCTGAAGTGTCGGAGTTGCTGGCGCGTCAGGTCGCGGCCGCCGTCGAGGCGCTGCGAGGGCTCGAGCTCTACAAGCCCCCCGGTGTCGCGGAGACGATCGACTGGGCCCAGGCGCTCGCGGCACTCGGGCGCGCCAAGCTCGACGAACGTTCCGTCGACGTCACGCTCGGCACCATCCTCAAGTACCGGGAAGATCAGGAGCGGGTGCGCGCGCACGGGATCTCGGCGCTCGTCGACGCGGCGGTCGCGCGCAGTGCGTGATGCCGATCCGGCCGCGCGCGCAACGGGGGAGCCGGAACGCATCGCGGTCGCGTTCGCGCGCGTCCTGCGGGGTGCCGGTCTCTCGGTTCCGGTCGGCTCGGTCATCGACTACGCGAACGCGCTGGTCGCCGTCGGCTTCACCCGCGCCGGGCGCGTGTACTGGGCCGGGCGGGCCACGCTGGTGACCCGGCTCGAAGACGTCGCGATGTACGACCGCGCGTTCGCGGCCTTCTTCACCGGTGCGTGGGTCGAGCTGCGCACCGCGCCGCCCGCGCTCGAAGTCGTGCTCGCGCTCGACACCGCCGACGAAGACGGCGACGACGCGTCCGAAGGCTCGGACTCCGACACCGACGTACCGGTGATCGCCGTGCGTTGGAGCGCGACCGAGACGCTGCGCCAACGCGACTTCGCGGCGTACTCGCCCGCCGAGTTCGACGAGGCCCGCCGGCTCATGGCCGACCTCCGGCTCGCCGCGGCGTTCCGGCGGTCACGGCGACTGCGCCCGTCGCACCTTCATGGAGGACACCGGCGGCCCGACCTGCGCCGCACCGTGCGCGCGGCGCTGCGCACCGGGGGAGAGCCGATCCACCGGCCCGCTCGCGAACGAGGCGAACGCCCCCGCCGGCTCGTCCTCCTGCTCGACGTCAGCGGCTCGATGGAGCCGTACGCGCGTGCCTTCGTCCGCTTCCTGCACGCCGCGGTGATCGGCCGAACGCGGGTCGAGGCCTTCGCGCTCGGCACCCGCCTCACCCGCGTGACGCGCGAGCTCGCGGCGCGTGACCCCGACGCCGCGATCGCCGCGGCCGCGCGCCGCGTCGTCGACTGGTCGGGAGGAACGCGGCTGGGCGACTGCCTCCGCGAGTTCAACGACTCGTGGGGCGTGAAGGGCATGGCGCGCGGTGCGACCGTCGTCATCCTCTCCGACGGTTGGGACCGCGGCGCGCCGGAAGCGCTGGCCGAGCAGATGCAGCGGCTCAGCCGGGTCGCGCACTCGATCGTCTGGGTCAACCCGCTGAAGGCATCGCCCGGGTACGCGCCGCTCGCGCAGGGCATGGCCGCGGCGCTGCCGTATGTCGACGCGTTCGTCGAAGGCCACTCGCTGGCCGCGCTCGAAGAGCTCGTCACCGTGGTCGCGGATCCTCGGGCCAAGTCGCCGGTCGGGGGAGTGAGAGCGTGAAGGAGATCCTCGACGACATCGAGCGGTGGCGCGGCGCGGGCGAGCGGGTTGCCGTCGCGCGCGTCGTCGGTACCGAGGGTTCGAGCCCACGCGACGCCGGCGCGACGATGGTGGTGAGTGAATCGGGTGAGGTCGCGGGCTCGGTTTCCGGCGGTTGTGTCGAAGGCGCCGTCGTCACCGCGGCTCTCGAAGTGCTCAACGGCGAGCGCGATCGCGGGATCGTGACCTTCGGCTACTCCGACGACGAAGCCTTCGCGGTCGGGCTCACGTGTGGCGGCACGATCCACGTGTTCGTCGAGCCGCTCGACTGGTGACCGGGGACCCGGGCGTGATGACTCCCAATGGGTGACGTGTACGAGCACCTCCGTGACGCGTTGCGCGACGCGCGCCCGGTCGCGCTCGCCACCGTGGTGAGCGGCCCGCACATCGGCGCCAAGCTCCTCGTCGAGGTCGGTGCGACCGCGGTCGGAACGCTCGGCGATCCCGGTCTCGACCGGGTGGTCGCCCGCGACGCGGCCGGTGAGCTCGAAGCGGGCCTGACGTCGACCCGCCACTACGGCCCGCACGGTGAGGCCCGCGCCCGTGAGGTGTCGGTGTTCATCGAGTCGTTCGTGCGCCCACCGCGCATGCTGATCTTCGGAGCCGTCGACTTCACCGCGGCGCTGGCGCGTGGCGCGAAGCTGCTCGGCTACCAGGTGACGGTGTGCGACGCCCGCTCGGTGTTCGCAACCCGGGCCCGCTTCCCGATGGCCGATGCCGTGGTGAACGACTGGCCCGACCGCCATCTCGCGGCCGTCGGAGCCGACCTCGGGCCGCGTGACGCCATCTGCGTGCTCACGCACGACACGAAGTTCGATGTCCCTGCGCTCGTGGCCGCGTGTGCCACGAAGGTCGGTTACATCGGCGCGATGGGCTCGCGTCGCACGCACGACAAGCGCGTCGTGCGACTCCGGGAAGCCGGCCTCGCCGACGCCGACATCGATCGCATCCTCTCGCCGATCGGGCTCGACATCGGTGCCCGCACACCCGAGGAGACCGCGATCTCGATCTGCGCCGAGATCATCTCGCGGCGCACCGGCCGCCGCGCGCCGTCGCTGCGCGACGGCACCGGCCCGATCCACTAGCCGCTCCCGGCGTCGCGCCGCCGACCCCACCGTCGCGCCAGCACCGCGTCCCTGGACTGCCGTTCATTGCGCATGCGCAAGAAGTGGCAGGCCAAGGATGGGAAACGGTCGGCTCGCCGGTCGTTCTAGGGTGCGGTCATGGATCTCGGTATCGCGAAGCGACGGGCGGCGGTGGCCGCGGCGTCGCAGGGTCTGGGTTTCGGTGTCGCGCAGGCGTTGGCCGCGGAGGGCGTGCAGGTCGCCATCTGCGGGCGCAACCGCGACAAGGTCGACGCTGCGGTGGCGAAGCTCGGTGATGGCGCCGTCGGGCTCGTCGCCGACCTGAGCAGCCCCGACGGCGCGGCGGGGTTCGTCGAAGCGGCCCGCGACGCGTTGGGCGGCGTCGACATCCTCGTCGCCAACGCCGGAGGGCCGCCGCCCGCGACCTTCGAGACCGCGACGATCGAGCAGTACGCGCAGGCCTTTGACCTCAACTGCCGCTCGACGATCGCGATGTGCCAGGCCGCGGTCCCCGCGATGCGCGAGCAGCACTGGGGCCGCGTGCTCGCGATCACGTCGATCTCGGTGCGGCAGCCGATCGCGAACCTCATCCTGTCGAACGTCGCGCGCGCCGGCGTCACCGGATTCCTCAAGACCCTCGCCCGCGAGATCGCGTCCGACGGTGTCACCGTGAACTCGCTGCAACCCGGTCTGCACGCAACCGAGCGGCTCGTCGGTCTCGGCGGTGGCGGCAACGTCAAGGGGCTCGCGAGTGGGATCCCGGTCGGATTCCTGGGCGAGGCCGACGACTTCGGTGCGTTTGCTGCGTTTCTCTGCTCCGAGTCGGCCCGGTTCATCACCGGTGCCGCGATCCCCGTCGACGGCGGCGCCGACGCGGCGCTGATGTAGGCGCAGGAGGCTGTCATTGTGTTCCGACACGTGGTGTTGCTCACTTGGAACGACAATGCGACCGCGGCTGAGCGGCAGGCGGTCGTCGACGGACTGAAGACGCTGCCCGCGGCGATTCCCGAGATCCGCAGTTACGTGGTTGGCGTCGACGCGGGGCTCGTGCCGGCCGGCAACTCCGACCTCGTCGTGGTCGCCGACTTCGACGACCAGGCCGGGTACACGGTGTACCGCGACCATCCGGTCCATCAGGACGTGATCGCGCGCACCATCCGCCCGATCCTCGCGTCACGAGCCGCCGTTCAGCACGACGTCGACTGACGGGATCGCCGCGGAACGCGTCCTTGGTACTGCACCTACGTCGTATGCGTCATAGGTGAAGTACCAAGGAATCGTGGAGGGGCGCGGTCAGGCGGTCGCGATGGTCTTGGCCCAGCGGTAGTCGGGCTTGCCCGACGGCTGGCGGGAGATCTCGTCGACGGTGAACAGCGCGCGCGGCACCTTGTAGTCGGCGATCGTGGCGCGGCAGTGCTCGACGAGCTCGGCGAGCTCGGCCGACGTGTCGGGACGGAACGCGACGATGGCCGCGACCCGCTCGCCCCACCGTTCGTCGGGCACACCGACCACCAGCACGTCGAAGACGGCCGGGTGGCTCTTGAGCGCGGCCTCGACCTCCTCGGGGAAGATCTTCTCGCCGCCCGAGTTGATGCTCTGCGACCCGCGTCCCAGCACGGTGATGGTGCCATCGGTCTCGAGCACCGCGAGGTCGCCGGGGATCGCCCACCGCTGACCGTCGACCTCGACGAAGGTGGCCGCGGTCTTCTTCTCGTCCTTGTAGTAGCCGACGGGCACGTAGCCGCGGCGGGCCAGCCAACCGGTCTCGCCCGGTGCCACCGGTCGGTGGTTCTCGTCGATCACCTGGGTCGACTCTTGCATGTGGAACTTCGGACCGGAGGCGGTGGTCTCGACCACTCCGTTCGCGCCGGTCTCCGATGCGCCGAACGAGTCGAGCACGAGCAGCTGCGGCATCAGCTCGTGCATCTGGGTCTTGATGGTGGGGGAGAGGATCGCGCCGCCCGACACGAGCGCGAACAGCGACGGCGGGGCGGGCTCACCCTTCAACGCGTCGACGAGGGGACGCGCCATCGCGTCGCCCACCAGGCTCACCGTGTTGATGCCTTCGTCCGCGATGAGCCGCCAGATCGCGCCGGCGTCGAACTTGCGGTCGGTCGACAACACGAGCGTGCCGCCGCCGAAGAAGCAGTTGAACATCGTCCACTGCGCGTTACCGTGCATCAGTGGCGCGAGCGCCAAGGTGACGGCCGGGTTCGGCGAGACCGATTGCGCGATGGCCTCGGGCGTCGCGATGCCCGGCCCGCCGTAGTTCCCGCCGCCCATCGCCGCGAAGAAGATGTCCTCCTGCCGCCAGATGACACCCTTCGGCATGCCGGTGGTGCCGCCGGTGTAGAGGATGTAGCGATCGTCGGCCGACCGGGGACCGAAGTCGCGCGCGCTCGACACCGCGGCGAGCGCGACTTCGTAGTCGACCGCGGCGATGCCGTCGGCCACCTCGGTGCCGTCGGCGATACGCACGAGGTGCCGCAGCGGCGCGAGCGCGGGCAGCACCGGCTCGACGCGCGGGCCGAACTGGCTCTCGAAGAAGAGCGACACGAGATCGGCGTTGTCGAAGAGGTAGCGGAGCTCGTCGACCACGTAGCGGTAGTTCACGTTGACCGGAACCAGCCGGGCCTTGAAGCATCCGAGCATGCTCTCGACCCACTCGGCGCGGTTGTGCGCGTTGATCCCGACGTGCTGGCCGGTGACCGCGCCCGCTTCGAGCAACACGTGCGCGCACGCGTTGGCGCGCGCGTCGAGCTCCGCGTACGTCAGGCGCCGGTCGCCGGCCACGAGCGCGAGCCGGTCGGGTGCGGTGTCGGCGACCGCTTCGAACAGGTCCGCGAGGTTGAACTTCATCGGATTTTCAGCCGTTTCGTCGTGGGCCGTGAAACGGCAGTCGATCACGCGTCGGCGGGCCCCGCCAACCGGCGCCGAGCGGCGACTACGGTCGCCCGGGTGTTGCGCCGTTCGCCCTTCGCGCCGTTCGTTCCCCGCGCTGTCGTGATCCTCGGTGTCGTCTCCGTCGCGCTCGTCGGCACCGTGACAGTCGGCGGATGCGGGTCGAGCCGTCAGGCCACGGGCTTCTGTGCGGCGGTCCGACGCGGGAACTCCGCCTTCAACTCCACCGACCCCGCCCACGCCAAGCAGGCGCTCGCGGCGTTCGAGCGGGTCGCGGCGGCGGCGCCCCCGTCGGTCGCGCCCGACCTCGCGACCATCGCGGCCGTCGTCGGGAAGCCCACGCGCCTGGTGAAGAACCCGGCACTGGTCAAGCAGTACTTCCGGGCGATCGGGCGCGTCGACCGCTACCTGCACCAGAGTTGCGGGCTCACCATCCCTCCGCCCGGCAAGCTGTTCTGAAGGAGACCGATGAAGATCGAGGCGAAGCGGTTCGCGTTCGGATCGGTTGCGACCCCTCACTACCTCGCGAGCGCGGTCGGACTCGGTGTGCTCGCCGACGGGGGCAACGCGATCGACGCGATCATCGCGGCGAACCTCGCGTTGGGTGTGGTCGCGCCGTACTTTTGCGGCTACGGCGGTGACCTGTTCGCAATCGTCTGGGACGGCCGCGACGCCGACGCCAAGCCGCTCGGCTACCGCTCGGCCGGCCGCGCGCCGTCGGCGGCGACGGTCGACGCGGTGCGCGCAACGAGTGGATCGGAAACGATGCCGGTCGTCGGACCGCACTCGGTCACGGTGCCGGGCGCGGTGCACGGGTGGTTCGAGCTGCTCGAACGGTTCGGCACCCGCACGTTCGCGGAGCTCTGCGAACCGGCGCTGCGGTACGCGACGGAAGGTTTCCCGCTCACGCGGAAGGGCGCGGGCAGCTTCTCGGGAGCGCGGGCGATGTACGGGTACTTCGGGCGCGAGCCCGGTCTCGACGGCGTGTTCGACGATCTCGATGCGTGCTACCGCGGAGCCGTGGAGGGTGCACGTCTGTTCCAGCCGGGCCTCGCGCGCACGATCGCAACCCTGCGCGACGACGGGCCTGACGCGTACTACCGAGGCCCGATCGGTGCCGCGATCGCGGCCACGCTGCAGCGCCACGGTGGGCTGATGGTCGACGCCGACATCGCGCAGCACGCGAGTGCATGGGTCGACCCGATCCACGCTCCGTTCCGCGACGTCGAGGTCTACGAGCTCCCGCCGCCGACCCAGGGAGTGACCGCGCTCGAGGCGCTCCGGATCCTCGACGGCTGCGACCTGCCGCCCGACGGCGCCGACCGGCAGCACCTCATGATCGAGGCGGTGAAGATCGCGCTCGCCGATCGCGACGCGCACGTGACCGATCCCGACGCGATGACAATCGATTCGTCCGCGCTGCTGAGCGACGAGTGGATTGCGAAGCGACGCGGCGAGATCGATCCCAAGCGGGCCGCGACGTTGCCGCGCCAGCCCGGCCCCGACGGCGGAACCGCCTACCTCTGTGCGTCCGACAACGACGGGCTGCTCGTGAGCCTCATCCAGTCGAACTTCTCCGGGATCG
>JBBSEC010000090.1:0-18373 GCA_038240075.1 Acidimicrobiia bacterium | reverse complement strand
TTCGCCATCGCGGCGAGGGGCTCCGTGATCCGGATCCCCGCGACGACGTCTTCGCCCTGCGCATTCGTGAGGAAGTCGCCGTAGGGCGCGCTCTCCCCCGTCGCCGGGTTGCGCGTGAACGCGACACCGGTTCCCGAGTCGTCGCCCTTGTTGCCGAAGACCATCGTCTGCACGTTGACCGCGGTGCCGAGGTCGTCGGGGATCTTCTCCATGCGGCGGTAGTCGCGCGCGCGACGTCCGTTCCACGACCGGAACACGGCCTCGATCGCGTGCCGGAGCTGCTCCTTCGGATCGTCGGGGAACGCGATCCCGGCGTGCTTCTGGACGATCCCCTTGAACGTCGCGACGAGTCCGACGAGGGCGTCGCGGTCGAGCTCGGTCTCGTTGGTGAGCTTGCGCGCCTCGAGGAGGTCGTGCAGCGCGTCTTCGAAGTGGTCGCCGGGAACGTCGAGCACGATCTTGCCGAACATCTGCACGAACCGTCGGTACGAGTCGTACGCGAAGCGCTCGTTGCCGGTTTGGCTCGCGAGACCGCCGACCGACGCGTCGTTGAGGCCGAGGTTGAGGACGGTGTCCATCATTCCCGGCATCGAGAACGGCGCGCCCGAACGCACCGAGACGAGCAGCGGGTCGACGGGATCGCCGAGCTGCTTGCCCATCTTCTCCTGCAGCTTCGCGAGCGCGGTCTCGACCTCGCCGAGCAGACCCTCGGGGAAGGCGTTGTCGAGCTGCATGTACGCGTTGCAGGCCTCGGTCGTGATCGTGAAACCGGGCGGCACCGGCAGACCGAGGATCGTCATCTCAGCGAGGTTGGCGCCCTTGCCTCCGAGCAGGAACTTCTGCTCCTTCGAACCCTCTTCGAAGCCGTACACGTACTTGGTCATCACGTTGCTCCTGATATTCGACTCACGCCTCGACGACGACGGTCTTCGCCAGCTTGTCGTGCATGCCCTGACGGTTGGGTTTGCTGATCCAGCCGACCATTCCGAGCACCGGAATGGCGAAACCGAAGAGTTGGAGACCGAACGGGCCGGCCAGGAACAGGCCGATCAGCACGGCCGGGCCGAAACGAAGGAGCGCGGTGGAGAGGCCCGGCTGCGAGCCGTCGAGACGCTTCGCGACCCGCACCTTCCAGATCCGTTTCCCCAGCGTCTGTCCGCTGATGGCCGTGCTCGGAACGAGGTACAGGAGCAGGACCACTGCCTCCATCAGATACGTGAGCTCGAGCCACGGGGCGAGCTTCTTGTTGACCGCGTCGAGATCCTTGGTGATCTTGTCCTTCTTCTTCTGGTCGCGGGCCTGCGCCGCCTGTGCCGTCTTCTCCGCCGCATCGGCCTTCGTCTTCGCCGCGGTGTCGTGCTTCAGCACCGCCGCCGCGCCGGCGTCCTTCGCCGCCGACACCTGCTTCTTGTCGGTGTTGACGACCTTGATCGCCTTCTTCTGCTGCGAGACGAGATCGGTTGCCTTGCTGCGCTCACCCGGGAACTTGCCGTCGATGACCTTGAGCCCGCCGAAGTAGATGGCGAGGGCGAGCATGAGCAGAATCAGGAGATCGAACGCCAGCGCCTGCAGGCGCGGTCGCACCGGCGCCATGGTGAGACCGTCGGGGAGCACGATCGCCGGCAGGGGCGCCCCGCGCTTGCGACGAAGCTCTTCGCGCTTCTGCGCGCGGGTGACAGGCACCGGACGCGCGTCATCGTCGTCGTCGTCGTCGTCGTACTCACCGTCGCCGTCGTCTTCGCCCGACTCCCGGTAGTCGGCGAGGCGCTCGTCGTACCGCTCACGCTGATGCGGGTCGGAGAGCACGTTCCACGCGCGGTTGAGCTCCGCGACCTTGGCCCGGTTCTTGGCACCGCCGTCCTCACCGGCCTGCAACGCGTCGCGCTTGTCGCGGAACGCGGTGCGGATGTTTTCGCGATCGGAGTCGGGCGCAACGTCGAGCAGCTCGTAGTAGTCGTCCATCGCCATGATTGTCAGCCGGCTCTCAATCGAACCGGGGCCGGAGGTAGTCGAGCAGCCCCTTGACCGGGATCCGCTCCTGGTTCATCGAATCACGCTCGCGCACGGTCACTGCGTGATCCTCGAGCGAATCGAAGTCGATCGTGACGCAGAACGGGGTCCCGACCTCGTCCTGACGGCGGTACCGGCGACCGATGGCACCCGAGGTGTCGGTGTCGATCTGGAAGTGCGGGCGCAGCGTGCTGGCGATGTCGGCCGCGAGCGGCACCAACTCTTCCTTCTTCGACAGCGGGAGCACCGCCACCTTCACCGGCGCGAGGCGCGGATGGAGCCGCATCACCGTGCGCTGCTCACCCTTCACCTCTTCCTCGTCGTAGGCCGAAAGCATGAACGCGAGCGTGGCCCGGTCGGCGCCGGCCGCGGGCTCGACGACGTAGGGGAGGTAGTGCGTGTCGGTCGTCTGGTCGAAATAGGTGAGATCTTCGCCCGACTCCTCGGAGTGCCTGCGGAGATCGAAGTCGGTGCGTTGCGCGATGCCTTCGAGCTCACCCCATCCCCATGGGAACGCGAACTCGATGTCGGAGGTGCCGATCGAATAGTGCGACAGCTCGTCGGGGTCGTGCGGACGGACGCGCAGCTTCGACTCCGGGATGCCGTGCCCCACATACCAGTTGAAGCGCTCCGTGACCCAGTACTCGAACCACTGCGGCGACTCGTCGGGCGGGACGAAGAACTCCATCTCCATCTGCTCGAACTCGCGCGTGCGGTACGTGAAGTTGCCGGGAGTGATCTCGTTGCGGAACGCCTTGCCGACCTGCGCGATGCCGAACGGCGGCTTCTTGCGCGACACGGTCTGCACGTTCTTGAAGTTGACGAAGATGCCCTGTGCCGTCTCGGGCCGCAGGTACGCCACCGACGCGGCGTCCTCGACCGGCCCCACGTGGGTCTGGAACATCAGGTTGAAGTTGCGGGCCTCGGTGAAGGAACCCTTCGCGCCGCAGTTCGGGCACGCACCCGACTCGGGCAGATGGTCGGCGCGGAACCGCTCCTTGCAGTTGCGGCAGTCGACCAGCGGGTCGGTGAACGTGGCCACGTGTCCGCTCGTCTCCCAGACCTTGGGCGCCATGAGAATGGCCGAGTCGAGGCCGACGATGTCGTCGCGCATCTGCACCATCGAACGCCACCAGGCGTCCTTCACGTTGCGCTTCAGGAGCACGCCGAGGGGCCCGTAATCCCAGGTGGAACGGAAGCCCCCGTAGATCTCGCTCGAGGGGAAGACCAAGCCGCGACGCTTCGTCAGGTTGACGACGCGGTCCATCAAGTCGTTCTTGGCCATGAGGTTTCAGGCTAGCGGAGCGCCCCTGACCAGCTTGGAAGGGTTCTCGTCACAGCGGCGAGCGCAGCGAGCACGCGACCAGGCCCGCTCCCATCCCGCGTCTGGAGCGGGAGCGAGCGGATTCAGGAAGCGGGCGTAGCAAACCGAACGAGAAGCGAGTGCGACCGTCAAAGCAGTGTCGCGCTGCGCAGGCGGCGCTCGAGGTGGTGCTCGACCGAGGCGAGACCGAGCCGCTCGACCTCCCGGGTGACCGGCCCCGGCGGTTCGGCGAGCGCGGCGTTGAGGCCGCCACCGAGGAGCCGGCGCAACAGGTCGAGCGCCTCCGGTGAGACCATCCGGCCCGACAACGTCGCGCACGACTCGCAGAGCATGCCACCGTCGGTGAGATCGAACGCCGGGAGCACGATGTCGTCGCCGTCGGCGCCGCCGGTTCCTGCACCACAGCGCGCGCAACCGTCGAGCATCGGTTGGAAGCCTTCGAGGCTCAGCAGCTTCCAGAAGAACGCGGTCGTGACGAGCGCGGAGCGCCGGGTGCCGAGGGTGCGGAGCGCTCCGGTGAGCATCCGGTAGAGCGCGGCGTTGGGATCGCGCTCGGGGGTCACGTGGTCGACGACCTCGAGCATCGGGACCGCGTGGGTGAACATCGCGTAGCCCTCGCGGACCGCGCGGTTCGACTCGATGGTCTCGACCTGGGTGACGACGTCGAGCTCGCGGCCCTTGTAGCACTGCAGCGCGACGTGGCTCGCGGGCTCGAGCCGGGCACCGAAGCGGCTCGTCGTCTTGCGGACGCCCTTGGCCACGGCCCGGATCTTCCCGTGGCCCTGGGTGAAGATCGTGACGATGCGGTCGGCCTCACCGAGCTTGATCGTGCGCAGCACGACCCCCTCGTCCCGATACAACCCGCTCATCACAATATTGTAATTCGTCAGCGGCACCTAAACGCTGCCGAAGCGGCGGTTGCGGCGTTGGAACTCGGCGACGGCTTCGACGAGGTCGCCACGCCGGAAGTCGGGCCAGAGCACGTCGGTGAAGACGAGCTCCGAGTACGCGAGCTCCCAGAGCAGGTAGTTCGAGATGCGGTACTCGCCCGACGTGCGCACGAGCAGGTCGGGATCGGGCATGTCGGGGGCGTAGAGGTGCCGGCGCACGACCCGTTCGTCGATGCGCTTCGGATCGAGGCGCCCACTCGCGACATCGGCGGCGATCGCGGCGATGGCATCGACCAGCTCGGCCCGCCCGCCGTAGTTGAACGCGAACGTCAGCGTGAGCCGGCGGTTCGTCCGCGTGAGCTCCTCGGTCTCCTCGATCCGCTGCCGCACCCGACGCGGCACCCGCCCGCCGCGACGGCCGATGAACCGCACGCGCACCCCTTTGCCGTTCAACTCGTCGCGGCGCTGCATGAGCAGCCGCTCGTTGAACCCCATCAGGTAGCGCACCTCGTCGATGGGTCGGCGCCAGTTCTCGGTCGAGAACGCGTACACGGTGAGCCAGCTCAGCCCCATCTCGAGCGCGCCTTCGACCGTGTCGAAGAGCGCCTCCTCCCCCGCCGCGTGCCCGTCGGTGCGCTTGAGGCCGCGCCGCTGCGCCCAGCGGCCGTTGCCGTCCATCACCACCGCAACGTGACGAGGGATGCGCTCCGGGTCGAGGTCGGCCACGACGATGGAAGCTACTTGCCCCTGTGCGTCGGACAGACCCCGGAGCATCGTCTCCACATTCAATTCACACCCGGTAGCGTCGGACGATGTCCTGGACGCTGGTGCTGAATCCTGTGGCCGGCCGCGGGCGTCACCGCGACCTTGCCCCCGAGCTGCGCGCGCTCGCGCGGCAGGCGAACCTCGACGTCGAGGTCGTGGTGTCGGAATCCGCGGTCGACGCCGAGACCCTCGCCCGCAAGGCCGCCGAGGCCGGGCGCGATCTCATCGCCGCGGGCGGCGACGGCACCGTCGGCCTCGTCGCCGGCATCGCGGCCGAGACCGACCGGCTGCTCGGGATCGTCCCCACCGGTGCCGGCAACGACTTCGCGACCGCGCTCGGCTACGACCGCAAGCATCCGCTCGACGCGATCAGCTCGATCGCGACCGGACGCGACGCAACCGTCGACCTCGGTGTCGTGAACGGTCGCTGGTACACGTGCGTCACGTGCTCCGGGTTCGACGCGGAGGCGAACCGCTGGGCGAACACCGTCACCCGTCTGTCGGGCACTCCGCTCTATGTCGCCGCGGTGCTGCGCACGCTCGCGGTCTACAAGCCGTGCCCGTTCCGTGTCACGGTCGACGGCGAGGTGCACGAGACACCCGCGTGGATGGTCGCGGTCGGCAACAGCCGCGCGTACGCGGGCGGGATGCAGATCGTGCCGAACGCGCGCATGGACGACGGCCTGCTCGACGTCTGCGTCATCGGCGACCTGAGCCGGCTGAAGATCCTGCGCCACTTCCCCAAGGTGTTCAAGGGCGCGCATCTCGACGTGCCCGGCATCGCGACCTACCGCGGCGCGCGCGTCACCGTGGAAGCGCTCGGCCCGAAGGCGGCGACGATGGAGGTCTGGGCCGACGGCGAGCGCGTCGGGCCGTTGCCGGCGACGATGGAGCCCCGCTCGCGCGCGCTGCGCGTGCGCGTGCCGAGTTCGTCGCCGATCAGCTGACGGTCAGGCTGCCCACCATCCCGGCAGCCTCGTGGCCGGGGATCGTGCAGTGGAACTTGTAGGTGCCCGCCGGGAGCTTGCCGGCCCACGTCTTCTGGTTCACGTCGAGGAGCGGGAACGCGTTCGCCGCGGCCGGGTCGTCGAACTGCAGCGTGTGCGTGCCGTCGATCGTGACGGTGACGGCGATGCATCCGGCCTTCGTGGTCGGGTCCTGCGGCGTATAGCGCAGGGTGCCGTTGGCTCCGGCGACGATCGTGAGCTTGCTCGTGACCGGCGTGCACTGCACCGGGCCACTCGCGACGGTAGGTGACGCGGCACCGATCGAGATCAGGCCGCCCATGAGCAGCAGCAGGAAGCTGCCCCCCATGATCAGCGTGAGCGACGACGAGCGCACCTTCGGCGACGCCGCGAGCGCGCTGCCGCCCGCGAGGATCACGACGGTGATGACCGCGGCGTAGGCGACCGCGACCGAGCCGCCGACCGCGAGGAACACGCGCGAGACGTTGAGGATGTAGAAGATGATCGTTGCCGCGACCCCGAGCGGGACGAGCAACGGCATCAGGAACTTCGACCGGAACGTCACCCGCTCCGCGGGCGCCGCGGGGTGCGCGACCGGCGCCGCGACGATCGTCGCGACACCGCCACCCGCGTCGGGAACGTCGGGAGCGGGCGCGTCGGGCGCGTCGGGCGCCTCGGCTGCCGGCTCGGCTTCGGTCGTCGGCGTCTCGTCACTCATGCTTGGGTCATCCCTAGACGGACGAGCTCACGGTCGAGCTCACGGGACGCCGCAATCGGGCCACTCTCGGCCTCTTCGCGGCGGAACCACCGGAAGAACACAATAGTGATGACACCCCAGATCAGGATGCCGGCGGCGATCTTCATGATGAGCCCCGCGACCTGCATGTCGTCGAGGGCACTGATGCCCCACAGCCGCGGGAACGTCGTGTACACGTGGTACAGGGGGGTCGTTCCGAAGGTGAGGAACGACGCGGGCACGGTCGGCACCACCGACTGCAGGAACAGGTAGAGCATCGCGAGCGGCGGGAACAGCCGCGGAACCTCGGGTAACGGGCTCAGGATCGGCATCCACACCACGATCGACGACAACAGCAGCACCGCGTGCAGGGCGAAGTGCACGAGCGCGTACCGGAGCGCGACGTCGACCGTCGCAGGCGCATGCGTCAACACGACCACGACGTTGTACAGCACCGTCGCAGGGAAGAACCGGGCCATCCAGCGCATCGCGCGCATGAACCCCGGCGGCGACAGCAACGACCGTGCCATCCACGCGGGCGTACCGAGCAATAGCAGCGGTGCGGCGACGAGCGAATACGTGAGGTGTTGCACCATGTGGATGCTGAAGAGGTAGCGCTCGGCGAGATCGTGGATCGGATAGTCGGACGCGATCCACACCGCGGCCGCACCCGAGCCGAAGCACACCATCTGGAAGCGGGTGGCCGCGGGCTGGCCGGGCATCACGTACTTCGGTCCGACGCGCACCACCGCGACCGCGTAGGCCGCGACGATCAGGCCGACGATCAACCAGACGTCGGGGTGCGGCTGCCAGGCGGGGAAGGCGGCGCGCGGCATCAGTGGGCGAAGACGCGGAGAACGAGGAGCATGACCGTGTAGACGAGCGGCGCCGCGACCAGGCCGAGGACGAACAGGCGGCGCAGGATCTTGCTGTCGGTGCGCAGGTGCATGAACCACGCTACGACCAGGAAGAACTTCAGCGCCGCCATCACACCGAGCGCCAAGATGATCAGGTTGGAGTTGACGTCACCCTCGAGGTACGACGTCGCCACCTCGAAGCCGGTGATCACGACCAGGACCACCGCGATCAGCACGTACTGACGCGGCGCGGGATGAGGATGTCCCTGCGGCGCGGTGACGACCGCGCCGCCAGCCGTGAGGTCCGGTATGACGAGTGCGTCAGACGTCGCCACGTCGGTGCCGGAAGGAGCGAGGTCGGTGGTCTCGGTCATGTCACGGGGCCTAGTGGTAGGGGACCAGATAGATCGCAGTGAAGATGAAGATCCAGACGACGTCGACGAAGTGCCAGTAGAGACCGGCCACCTCGACCGCTTCGTGGTCGTCGGCCGACAGCTTGCCCTGGAGGGAACGGCTGTACAGCGACATCAACCAGAAGATGCCGACGGTCACGTGCGCACCGTGCAGGCCGGTGAGGACGAAGAACGTCGAGCCGAACAGGTTGACGTGGAGGTTGAGACCCTCGCGGTAGAAGTTCGTGAACTCGTACACCTGGCCGCCGACGAACGTCATGCCGAACAGCGCCGTCGAGAGGATCCAGATCCGGAACCGGCGGTGGTCGCCCCGCTGGATCGCCGCGAGCGCGAGCACCATCGTGAGCGAGCTCATCAGGAGGATGAACGACGTGCACGAGGTGAACGGCACGTCGAACAGCTGCTTCGGCTTCGGCCCGATGGTGTCGCGGCCGCGGTAGAGCAGGTAGGTGGAGATGAAGGCGCCGAAGAACAGGCACTCGGATCCGAGGAAGCCCCAGATCGCGAGCTTGATGTTGCTGATGCCGGTGCTCGTCGCGTGGCCGCCGGACGTGTGTACCGGCGGGTGCGCGGGGTCCGTCGTCGCGACCGCGGTCGTGGTCGCCATTACGAGGCCTCTTCCGTCGACGGCTCAGTGGCCCACCCGGTCATACCGAACATCAACCAGACCACGCCCACCGCGAGGATCCACCAGTTCTTGAACACGAAGCCGTACCCGAGGATCGGGAGGCCGAGCGCAAAGATGAACGGCCAGTACGACGGCGTCGGCATGTGGATGTGGAGGTGCTCCTTCTCGGCCGGAGCCTCCGCCGCACCGGCGGGAAGCTTGACCAACCGGCCCTCGGCGTCCTCGCTGTACTTGCGGTGCCAGAACTCGTCGCGATTCGTGACGATCGGGACCTCCGCGAAGTTGTACTCGGGCGGCGGCGACGACGTGGTCCACTCGAGCGTGCGCGCGTCCCACGGATCCTCGGGTGCCGGCACGTGGCGTACCTGTGTGCGCACGACGTTGACGAGGAAGATCAGCACCGACAACGCGATCGTGAACCCGCCGATCGTCTCGAGCTTGTTCAAGACGTCCCAACCGAGCCCGGTGCCGTACGTGTAGGTCCGTCGGGGCATGCCCTCGAGGCCGACGATGTGCATCGGGAAGAACGTGAGGTTGAACCCGACGAGCATCGTCCAGAAGCTCAGCTTGCCCATCTTCTCGCTGAGCATGGTTCCGAACGCCTTCGGCCACCAGTAGTAGAAGCCGCCGAAGAGCGCGAACACGAGACCGCCGAAGAGCACGTAGTGGAAGTGCGCAACCACGAAGTAGGTGTCGGTCTGCTGCGTGTCGGCCGGCACGATCGCGGACATGACGCCCGACAGCCCGCCGAGCGTGAACATGGCGATGAAGCCGAGCGCGTACAGCATCGGTGTCGCGAGACGAATCGCTCCGCCCCACACCGTTCCGAGCCAGTTGAAGATCTTCACTCCGGTCGGTACCGCGATGATCATCGTGGAGACACCGAACGCGGAGGTCGCGACGGGACCGATGCCGGTCGCGAACATGTGGTGCGCCCACACGCCCCAACCGAGGAACCCGATCGCGATCCCGGAGAACACGACGACGCTGTACCCGAACAACGGCTTGCGCGAGAAGACCGGGAGGATCTCCGACACGATGCCCATGCCCGGCAGGATCAGGATGTACACCTCGGGGTGCCCGAACAGCCAGAACAGGTTCTGATACAGCAGCGGATCACCGTGCAACGTGGCGTTGAAGAAGTTCGTGCCGAAGTTGCGGTCGAGGTACACCATCATCAACGCGGCGGTGACGATCGGCATCGCGAACAACGTGAGGAACGCGACGACCAGCATCATCCAGACGAACACGGGCATGCGGAACATGCTCATGCCCGGCGCGCGCATGTTGATCGTGGTGACGATGAAGTTCACCGCGGAGGTCACCGACCCGATGCCGAGCATGATCAGACCAATGGTCCAGAAGTCGGGACCGTGACCGGGTAAGAAGCCCTTCGACATCGGTGTGCTGGTGAGCGGCGCGTACCCGAACCAACCACCGTTCGGCGCGCCGCCGAGGATGAAGCTCGAGTACAGGAACAGCCCGCCGAGCAGGAAGACCCAGTAGCCGAACATGTTGATGCGCGGGAACGCGACGTCGCGTGCGCCGATCATCAACGGGATGAGGTAGTTGCCGAACGCGATCGAGAGCGGCATCCCCATCAGGAAGATCATGGTGGTGCCGTGCATCGTGAAGATCTGGTTGTACTGGTTCGACGTGAGCACGGTGCCGTTGGGGCCCCAGAGCTGCACGCGGATCAGCAACGCCTCGATGCCGCCGACGAGTAAGAACAGCAGGGCCGTGGCCCCGTAGAGGATGCCGATCTTCTTGTGGTCGACGGTCGTGATCCAGCTGAAGGCGCCGGTTGTCTCGCGCGGCCGCCGGAGCCACCGTGGAACCGGCTTGGCTTCGACGGTGGCCAGCGCGTCTTCGACGGTGGTCATGCGCGGACTCCCTGGAGACGGACGGACAGAGTCACTTGAGCGTGAGGAGGAAGTTGGCGATCGACTGCGCCTGCTCCGGCGTCATCCCGAACGACACCTTCATCGACGGCATGCCGACCGCGCACGGCGTGGGTTGCGGCAGGCGCGGGCAGGAGTTGGGCTTGCGGCTCGGCGCGTCGTAGACCCAGCGCCAGAGATTGTCGTAGGTGAGCTCGTACTTGCCGCCGGCGAAGATCGAGCGGGAGTCGAGGTGCGTGAGGTTCGGTCCGACCTCGGCGGTCGAGACGCCCTGGAACATGTGGCAGCTCGTGCAGCTGTACTTCGTTCCGAGCGCGGCGAACGCCTTCTTGTCGGCCGCCGATGCCGGCGCCCGCTCACCGCGCACCCACGCGTCGTAGTCGGCCTGGCTCTGCGCGACGACGCGCAGCCGCATGTCGGCGTGACCGAGACCGCAGTACTCGGCGCACTGGCCGAGGTAGGTGCCGACGTGCGAAGCCTCGATGACCTCCGTGTGCGGGTCACCGGGCACGACGTCCTTCTTGCCCGCGAGCTCCGGCACCCAGAAGTCATGGATGACGTTGTCGGAGGTCAGCGTGAGCACGACCGGGCGACCGATCGGGATGTGCAGCTCGTTGGCGGTGTAGATGTCTTCCTTCGGATAGTGGTACTCCCACCACCACTGCTTCGCGTTCACGTCCACATGCACGACGGCGGGGCCGGTCGGCACCTTGGCGAGCTTGAAGATCGTCGGCACGGTGAAGATGGCCATGATCGCCAGGATCAGCGCCGGGATGATCGTCCACGTGATCTCGAGCGTGCTGTTGCCGTGGATCTGCTTCGGGTTCTCGTTGCCCTCACGGGCACGAAACTTCAGCGGCAGGATGATCGTCGCCGCCAACACGCCGACGCCGATGACGACGGCGATGAAGAAGAACGGCGTGAACAGGTTCAGGATCGTGTGCGCGGCGGGACCGTTGGGGTGCAGCGAGTTCTCGCCGTTGTTGTTGCCGCCGCAGCCGGCTGCGAGCAGCGAGGAAGCGCCCACGAGCGCGGTTGCTCGGGGCCACCGTCGGTGCCGTCTCGGTTGCCTCGTATGGCCCGTCATCCGGCCGTTCTCACCCCCGAACGCGGGGCCCGGTCGTCCCCGGGCCGGCTCGCCGCGGCACTCTATCCGGCACGCCGCGACGCGCAGCAACTTGTGAACAGAATCCGCTCCACACGCCGTTCGATGCTCCGTTCGATGGTCCGTTCGATGCTCCGTTCGATGGTCCGTTCGATGGTCATAGTCCGAGCCGGTCGAGCGACTGGGCGCGGCGCTGCCAACGGGGTTCCACGCGCACGCGGGTCTCGAGGTGCACACGCGTCCCGAGCAGGGCTTCGAGCTCCACGCGGGCGGCGGTGCCGGCCTTCTTCAGCACTTCACCGCCTTTCCCGATGACGATGCCGCGTTGGGAGTCGCGTTCCACCAGCACCCGTGCGTGGATCGCGAGCAGCGGACCCGACTCGGTCTCCCGTTCCTCGATCTCGTCGACGACGACCATGATCGAGTGGGGAAGCTCTTCGCGCGCGATCTTCAGCAGCTGCTCGCGCAGCAGCTCCGCCGCGAGGAAGGCTTCGGGCTGATCGGTGACGACGCCCTCCGGGTAGTAGCGCGGACCCTCGGGCATCCGCGTCTCGAGCTCGTCGACGAGCGCGTCGACACCGACGCCCGTCTTGGCCGAGAGTGGGACGAACGCCGCGAACTCGCCGAGCTCCGACGCGCGCGTGAGCTGCAGCGCGATGTCGTCGTGGCGGGCCTGGTCGACCTTGCTCACGACGAGCACGACCGGAGAGCCGGCTTCGTGCGCGGCCTGGGCGACGAAACGGTCTCCCGGCCCGACCGGCGCGGTCGCCTCGATGACGACGCACACGACGTCGACCTCGGCCAGCGTCGAGAGCGCGCGCTGATTCGACCGTTCGCCGAGCAACGTGCGGGGCCGGTGCACACCAGGAGTGTCGAGGAACACGATCTGGGTCCCGGCGGTCGTCCGCACGCCCCGGATCTCGTTGCGGGTCGTCTGCGGCTTGTCGGAGACGATCGCGACCTTGCGGCCGACGATCCGGTTCACGAGCGTCGACTTGCCGACGTTGGGCCGACCGACCACGGCGACGAACCCCGAGCGGAAGCCGGGTGGCGCGTTGCCGGACCCGCTGATGCCGGCGTCGCTCACTGGCGTGCGATCCTGCACAGTTCGCTCATGACGTGCTGATCGGCTCGGTCGCGTCGTCGTCGGCGGCCGGGACGCGGCTGATCAACACCGACACGATCCGCCGGCCCTGAATGCGCTCGGCGCAGAACTCGAGGCCGTCGACCGTGACGCACTCGCCTTCGAGGGGGACATGTCCGAGCGTGTTGAACACGAGACCGCCGACCGTATCCCACTCGTCGTCTGGGAGGTTGACGCTCAACTCGTCGTTGATCTCGTCGATCGGCGTGCGGCCGGGACACCGCAACACCCCGTTCGGGAGGCGTTCGAGGGTCGGCTCCTCGACGTCGTACTCGTCGGTGATCTCACCCACGATCTCCTCGAGCAGATCCTCCAGCGTGACCAGACCGGCGGTGCCGCCGTACTCGTCGACCACGACGGCCATGTGGTACTTCTGCCGTTGCATCTCGCGCAGCAACTCTGCGACCCGTTTGGTTTCGGGCACGTAGACCGCTTCACGCACCGCGCCGCGCACCGGCTCCGCGCCCTGGCCGGCCGTCTGCAGACCGACGAGGTCCTTCAGGTACACGAGCCCGATGATGTTGTCGGTCGTGTTGTCGTACGCCGGCACACGCGAGTACCCCGCGACGATCATCGTGTTGACCGCCTCGTTCACCGTCGCGTCGGCTTCGACCGCGACCATGTCGGGACGGGGCAACATCACCTCGCGCACGACCGTGTCACCGAACTCGAAGATCGAGTGGATCAGCTCGCGCTCTTCGGTCTCGATCTCCTCCTCGTCGGCCGCGACGTCGGCCATCGTGAGGATCTCGTTCTCGGTGACGAACGGTCCCTTCGCGAGCCCGCGACCGGGAAGCACGATGTTCGCCAGGCCGATGAACCCGCGCGTGAGCACGCGTAGCGGCGCGAAGTGTGTGACGAACACGAGCAGTCCCGACATTTTCAGCACCGCGCGCTCGGGATGGGTGACCGCGTAGGTCTTGGGCGCGACCTCGGCGAACGTGAAGAAGACCGTGATCTCGAGGAGGCTGCCGAGCAGCAACCCGGCCGTCCCGAACGTCGGCTCGAGCACGGACCCGAGCAGCGTCGCCGACACCATCTGACAGCCGAGCAGGAGCAGCAGCACCGAGTTGAGCGTTCGCTCCTGGTGATCGAGCAGGCCGATCACGCGTTGGGCCCGACGATCGCCGTCCTCGGCGAGCGCGTGCAGCTTGATCCGGCTCGCCTTCACGAACGCGGTCTCGGTCAACGCGAACACGCCGGACGCCGCGAACAGCACGACGATGACTGCGATCTCTCCTATTCGCGGGCCCACGATCTATGCCCGGGCCTCGAGGTCGGCGAAGCTCGCCAGGAGCTCGCGTTCGCGGGCCTGCATCGCCTCGGTCTCGTCGGGTTCCGAGTGGTCGTAGTCGAGTAGGTGCAGGAGCCCGTGCACGACGAGCAACGCGAGCTCGTCGTCGAGTGCGATCGAGCGCTCGGTCGCCTGCGTCGCGGCAACCGACGGGCACACGTAGACGTCACCGAGCAGCACCGGAGGCTCCGTGGGCTCGCTCGCCGACCCCGGACCCTTGCCGCCGCGGTCGGGCGCGCGCCCGCTCTCGGGAACGTCTTCGTCGATCGGGAACGCGAGCACGTCGGTCGGCCCGGGCTGGCCGAGGAAGCGCTCGTTGAGCTGCGCCATCGCCTCCTCGTCGACGAAGACGAGCGCGACGTGCACGTCGGGCGCCACGCGTTCGGAGTCGAGGACGAGGCGCGCCAACCGCGACCAGCGCAACAGATCGATCGGCACCGCGGCCTGCTCGTCGGCCGCGAAGACCGCCGCGTCGACGTCACTCACTTGTTCTCGTCCCGTTTCGACTCGTCCCGTTTCGCTTCGTGGCGCTCGTACGCGTCGACGATGTCCTGCACGATCTTGTGGCGGACGACGTCGCCGCTGCCCAGCTCGACGAACACGAGCCCGTCGATGTCTTCGAGCACGTTGCGTACCGCGAGGAGACCCGATCGGCCGCGTCCGTCGGGCAGGTCGATCTGGGTGACGTCGCCGGTGACGACCGCCTTCGATCCGAACCCGAGCCGGGTGAGGAACATCTTCATCTGCTCGGCCGTGGTGTTCTGAGCCTCGTCGAGAATGATGAAGGAGTCGTTCAACGTGCGGCCACGCATGTACGCAAGCGGCGCGACCTCGATGGTGCCGCGCTCCATGAGCCGGCTGATCGCGTCGGGCTCGACCATGTCGTAGAGCGCGTCGTAGAGCGGGCGCAGGTACGGGTCGACCTTCGCGAGCACGTCTCCGGGCAGGAACCCGAGCCGCTCCCCTGCCTCGACCGCAGGCCGGGTGAGGATGATGCGGTTCACCTGCTTCGCCTGCAGGGCCTGCACCGCGAGCGCGACGGCGAGGTAGCTCTTGCCGGTTCCGGCCGGACCGATCGCGAAGGTGATCGTGTTGTCGCGCACCGCGTCGACGTAGCGCTTCTGGCCCGTGGTCTTCGGCCGGACGGTCTTGCGGCCCCGCACGACCTCGGTCGAGAGCACTTCGGTCGGCCGCTGATCGGCCTTCAACATCTCGATCGAGCGACCGAGGTTCTCGCGGTCGAGCTCGTGGCCGCGCTGGAGCAGCACCACCAGCTCCTCGAACAGGCGGCCGACCCGATCGGCGTCGGCTTCCTCGCCGGTGACGGTGATCTCGTTGCCGCGCACATGGATCGACACCGGGAACGCGTCTTCGACCATGCGCAGCAGCTCATCGCGCTGTCCGAGCAGGCCGACCATGAGGTCGTTGCCAGGAACCAGGATCTTGACCTGCGTGGTCGCCGCGGAAGGAGCCAAGGCAGACGTCAGCGTAGCTGCGCGCGGAGAACCCGGCGCGACGACATTGCCGTGCTCCGGGCTCTCGGGACGCTCAGGTTGATCGGGATGGTCAGGTTGCGGCGCGGAGACCGAGCTGGTCGAAACGCAGACCCAGCTCCTCGACGCCGCGGTCGAGGACCGCGGCCAACACCCGGAGATCGTCACGGCGGATCGTCAGCATCTTGCCGTTGAAGTCCTGGCGTTGAAGCTGAATGGTCCGCGCGTACCTCGAGAGGATCGCCGCGTCCGGATCGTCGACGTCACCCAGACGGGTGAGATCGATCGTGTATCCCGCGTCGAGCGACAGCGACGCGCTGCCCGGCTCCGCGAGATTGATCTCGGACTCGGAGTCGCGAGGTAGCAGCTGATCGCCGGGTACCTCGTAGATCTCCGAGAGCCGCAGCAGACGGGGCACCGAGATGGCCCGCTCACCGCGCTCGTACGCTCCTAAAACAGACGCCTTGAACTCGAGGTTCGACCTCGCCTCCACGTCATGCAGAGATAGTCCCTTTTGTCGGCGGATCGCTCGGAGGCGTTCGCCAACCCGTGCTCCACTGGATGCCACCCCGACTCCCTCACCCTGCGCCCGTACCAGCCCCTGATTGAGAATACCAGCACGCTACGTGAAAGTCATGCTTCCCTGGGGGACTCACATAGGGTGATCGGGGCATCACCGGTCACATGAGGCTCATGCAACCCTTGCGCGACGAGGATTCCGGCAGCAATCACGGGCGCGGTTTGCGCTCGGAGCACGAAAGACGAAAGCGCAAGAAAACCCGTCGGGGCCAGCATCTCGACCTCGCCCGGCTCGAACCCGCCCTCGGGTCCGACCACCACGGTCCATTCGCCGCCGGCCGGCCGCACCAGGGAATCGGCCGGTCCACCCTCCCGCGAGGCGATGACGAGACCCGGCCGGCCGGCCAGCGTGGCCAGGTCCGCGACCGGTGTCACGTCCGGAATCCGCGCCCGCCGGCACTGCATCGCGGCCTCGCGGGCGACGGCCACGAGCCGGGCGAGCGCGGCCTCGGCGCGGTCGTCGTTCCACCGCACCACCGAGCGCCGGGCCCGGACCGGTTCGATGCGCGCCACTCCCAACTCCGTGAGCTGCGCGACGACCGTCTCGAGCTTGGCGCCTTTGGTCAGCGCGACCGCGACGACCACCGCGGGATTGGGCTCGGGCTCCACGACGACCTCGGAGTCGGCGCGCAGCAGCAGCCGCCCCGGCTCCGCACCCGCAACGACGTAGCGCCGCCACCGACCCGCGCCGTCGGCCGCGGTGACGATCTCGCCTGCGCGCAACCTGCGAACCCGTTGCAGGTGATGCCCGTCGGGCCCGTCGACGGTGACCGCGGAGTCGAGGCCGGCGACGAAGCAGTGGGCCGCGGCGGCCTCGGCGGAGGCGTAACGCAGCTCGGTCACAGCGGCGCGGTCACCAGCACGACCGGGCGCCTACTGGAACGCGGACTTGATGCGGGAGAACAACCCGTGATCTTTGGGCGAGGTCACGGCCTCGCCGCGCATCTCGGCGAACTGGACGAGCAGCTCCGCCTGCTCTGCCGAGAGGTTCGTCGGGATCTCGACACCGAGCTCGACGATGATGTCGCCGCGCCGACCCGTGCGCAGCGACGGCATGCCGCGACCCCGGATCCGCTGCACGGCGCCGGGCTGCGTACCCGGAGCGACCACGAGGGTCTCGGTGCCGTCGAGCGTCTCGATATCGACGTGCGTGCCGAGCGCGGCCTGCGTGAGCGCGATCCGCTGCAGGTGGAAGAGATCGTCGCCGCGGCGTTCGAAGCGCGGATCGGGCAGCAGGCGCACACCGACATACAGATCACCCGGCACCCCGCCGCGCGGGCCCGCCGGCCCGCGACCGGTCAACCGGAGGCGTTGACCGTCGTCGATGCCCGGCGGCACCTCGACGTCGAGTTGGCGCGAACCGCGCGTGCGACCTTCACCGCGACACGTCGGGCACGGCGACGGCACGATCGACCCGAGCCCGCTGCACTCGGGGCACGGACCGGACGTCACGAGCTGGCCGAGGATCGAGCGGCGGGTCTGGCGCACCTCGCCGCGACCGGAGCAGGTCGGGCAGGTCTCGCTGTGCGTGCCCTCGGCCGCGCCCGATCCGGCGCACGTCTCGCACTCGATCGGCATCTGGAGGTCGAGCGTGCGCGTGGCACCGAACGCGGCTTCTTCGAGCGAGAGGTCCATGACGGTCTCGGCGTCCTGGCCACGCGGCGGGCCGGCAGTGCCGCGTCCACGGCCGAACGCGTCGCCGCCGAAGAACGCGTCGAACAGGTCGTTCAGGCCGAACTCGGCGCTGCCGAAGCCGGCCGCCTGCCCGAGCCCTTCGGGACCGAACGTGTCGTAGCGACGCCGCTTCTCGGGATCGCGCAGCGTCTCGTACGCGACCGAGACCTCCTTGAAGTGGGCCTCCGCTTCGGCGTCGCCCGGATTCGCGTCCGGGTGGTACTGACGCGCGAGGGCGCGGTACGCCTTCTTGATCTCGTCATCGGTCGAGCTGCGGGAGACGCCGAGGATCTCGTAGAAGTCCTGCATCAAGCTTTCCGGGCTAGGGCGAGAGCGATCGGCTGAGTTGCCGCGACACGGTCGCGACCGCGGCCTGAGCCTGCCGGTAATCCATGCGCGTCGGACCGAGCACGCCGACGGTACCGCCGGGCTGACCCTCGATCAGGTACGGGGCGAGCACCACCGAGCAATCGCGCAGATCGTCCCGCGCGTGCTCGGAGCCGATGCGAACCGTGACGCCGGGCCCGAGCAGCTCACGCATGAGCGCCACCATGACGACGTGCTCTTCGAGCAGCTCGAGCAGATGCGCGGCGAC
>JBBSEC010000089.1:0-18771 GCA_038240075.1 Acidimicrobiia bacterium | reverse complement strand
GCGAAGGTGTACAAGCCGATCTGGGAATACGACGCGAAAACGCTCGGCGACGACCTCTCCGCCCACCTCGTCTTCGGCACGGCGACTGCCGCGGTGTACGCCGTCCTCAACCGGGAGCGAACGGCGCGTTACTGAATGGATGTGTGGTTGACGATCGCCTGGTACGGCCGGCACGGCTCGTTGCGCAGGCTCGGGCACGGAGGCAGCGCCGTCGGCACCGTCAGGCCGGGGACAACCGGCAGCACCAGGCTCGACGGCATCGACTTCGAGAACGCGATCGCGACATTCCCGCTGGGATTCGGCACCGTCTGAGTGAATGACCAGATCGGTTGCGTGCCGTTCGGAGCCGAGATCGTCACGCGGATGCGCGATCCCGTGCGGTACGCATGACCTTCGTAATAGAGCGGAATGACGACCTTGACGAACTGGCCCGCGGGCATGGGCGACGCGTCGGCCGATGTAAAGGTCGGGATCGGCTCGAGTGCGGTGCTCAGTTGCTTGAACATGTTGTTCGAGCCCGTCGAGAGCTTGCGCTCACTCGCGCGGATCCAGCCGTTCTGAACGAACGTCTCGTTCCCGTCCGGGCGCACCTCGCTGATCGTGGCCTGCAGATCGACGTCGGGGGTCGACGATCGCACCCACAGGTCGACGGCGCCGCTCCCGACCACCGTGGTGTTCGCCGTGAGCGGCGTCGAGACGAAGGAGACGGCGGTGCCCGCCGGATTTTGCTTCCAGTTCCACTGCCACTGCGACGCGTTGCCCCACAATCCGCCCGTCCCCGTGTTGCTCCCGAAGTCGGTAAGTGGAAGCGCGTGCGCGTTCGAGCTGAACGAGTTGACGGCCCCGGTGGCCGGCGCGGCGGCGCCGAGAATTCCCGACGGCCCGAAGTACCAGGTGCGCGCGGTGGTGCCCGCAACCGGCAACGAGGAGAAGTCCTTCACGAACCCGGGATAGGGATCGCCCGCGGTCGAGGTCCGCGTCGGCGATGTGCCCGCGCCGCTGTCGAACAGCACCCGGACCGCCGGAAGCTTCTCGAACGCGGCCAGCGCCGCGCTGTACGTCGGGATCGCCTGGATGGAATCGACCGGCAGCGTGACCGCGTCGGATTGCGGAAGGCCCATCGCCTGCTGGTAGATCACCGGAGCGGCCGCCCGCGTGACCGACACGTTCTCGATCGGCGCCTGGTGCGCGACGAACAGCTCGAGGAAGTCGTACCAGCGGTTGTACGTGTACGGATCGATCGCGTCGATGTGCGCGCCGTTGGTGAAGTTGAACCACTTGTGCGTCGTCCCGGTGAAGTGGCGGGCCAGGTCGGGGCAGTGTCCACCCGTCTGCTCGTCCTCCCACTGACAGGCCATGAACACCGGTACCTTGATCTTGTTCACGAACGTGACGGGGTCGAGCGGGTCAGCGACCGCGGGGACGTAGTGGGAGTTCGCGGCGATCTTTGCGCTCAGGTCGGTCGCCTCACCGTGCAGCACCTGATTGGCCTTGCACGTGGTGTCGCCGCTTTGGATCTGTTTGTACGCCCAGGGCTGCCCGGTGGTCGGCCCGGCGACCTGGGCATCGTGCTGGCGCTCCTGGGCCCAGGCCACGGCAAAGCCGGTGTTGAGGATGCCACCCGGATAGAGCGTCGACGCGGTGGCGTCGATGGTCGAAAGCGGTGAGATCGCCTCGAGGTGCGGCGGGTTGAGCTGGGCCGTGAACAGCTGGCTGATCGCCCCGTACGAGATGCCCATCATCCCGACCTTGTGATCCCGGACCCACGGCTGGTGGGCGATCGTCTCGATCACGTCGTAGCCATCGAGGCTCTGCAGCGGCTCGAAGAAGTCGAAGGCGCCGGCTGAGCAGCCAGTCCCGCGCATGTTCACGTCGACGACCGCGAAGCCCATCAGGTTGGCAAGGATCGCGATGCCGTTCGACGGTCCGGCCGGGTCGGCGTATCCGTAACCCGAGTACTCGATCAGCGTCGGATAAGGAGGCGTGTAGTCGGGGCCGTTCGGCAGCGGTGTGCCCGGCGGGATGCCGGGGAACCCCGCGGGGCTCGTCGGCGGGTGCACGTCGATCGCGAGCTTCGTGCCGTCACGGGTGGTGAGGTATCCGTACCCGTTGTCGGGGATCGACTGGTTGTAGATGCCCGGATCCCAGGGCGCCGCTGCGTTGGAGCGGACGGTGAGCGCGGCCGATTGCTGGCCGTTGGAGCTCAGGCGCACGTGGTATCCCGCGGCCGCCGGCACCTTGCGAAACAACAACCCGCCGAGCGAGTCGGCCTTCTGCGTCGCGAGGATCTTCCCGGCGGGAGTCAGGAGCGACACCGAAGCGGCGGGTGCGAGGCCGGTGACGTACACCTGCTCCGCGCTGCCGACCGCGTGGAAGGTCGGCGTTGCCGCAGAAGCGAGCGTCGTGGTCGTCACCCCGACGACAAGGGAAACGCTTGCGAACATCGCACACGCTCGCGCGCGTCGCGTTCTCGGTCGCGGTGACATTCCGTCCGGCCTCCCTGGGCGTCCACGTACGTCTGCACTCGCACCGCGCGGGGCGAAGTGACCCAGATCGTGACACCCCCCGGCAGTCGGGCGCGTCTTTACCCAACTGTGTCGTAACTCAATCACGCGCTTTATCGCGGCGATGACCCCAGCGCGCCGGCGCGGGCGCGGATGCAGGCGATTTCGCTGCCGAGGCGAGTCGGGAGTGGGGGCGGCTGCTTGCGCGGTCGGGTGCTGCCCTGCGGATTGCCGTCGGGATCGAAGAACGCGACCTCACCATTCGGGTCGCCTTCGATCGTCCAACCGCCTTCATGGATCAATCGGTGATGCCCGCGACCGCGGCACACGCCCAACCCGTTCGCGACGTCCGTCAGCCCGCCATCTTCCCAGTGGACCATCGCATGATGCGCCTCACAGCGCTCCGGCCCCTGGTCACAGCCCGGGAACCGGCAACCACCATCACGGACCATGATCGCCCGGTACTGATCCGGCGTGAACGTCCGCTCCGCCCGTCCCATCTCCAACGACACACCCGCCGCGTTCACGACGATGCGCTGCATGATCGCGTCACACGCGAGGCGCCGCACCGTCTCGGGACTGATCCGATACCCCGAGAGCGTCTCGCAGCGCCCGACGGCTTCGCCCGCCAGCGTCTCCGCGTCGACCGTCACGATCACATGCGGACGGTTCGCGCCCCGGCCCTGCCGATCCAACGACTGCCGGCACAACTCCACCAGCGCGTCGGCGCGTTGCTGACGCGGCGACCGCGGATCACCCTCGACGTGCTGCTGGTCATACACGCGCCGCAACGCTGTATCCACGATGTCGGTGTCTTCGACATCGAGCGTCCCCTTCAAGAACCCGACCCCATCCAACGACTTCGAGAAATCGAGGCCGCGCCGCTCACGCGCCTTTGCGTCCCGCCCGTTCGCACCATCACGATCGAGATGCGAATCGAGCGCGTCGCGCCACTGCTGCCCCGAGCTCGCGACGTCCTCCGGCCGGCCCTCCCGGGCCACCTGCACCAACGCCGGTTCGAACACCGCGAAGTACTCGTCCGCATCCGCCGCGTGCCGGACCCGCGTCAACGCGTCGACGTGACGGCTGCTGATCGCACCCGCCTCCCACGCGGCCCATGCCACCGGCATCGCCGCGATCTGCCGGGCGACCTTCACCCGGTGATGCGCCTCACCCGACGCAGCCCGGCACTTCGCGACCAACCAACCCGACGCGGACCGTGCCCCGTCGGCCGCCCACTCCACCGCACGATCGAACTCGCCGACCCGCCGGGTGAACTGCGCGTCCAACCGCGCCAGCTCACACCACAACGCCGCCACATCCTCACGCTGCGAACACCCGACGATCTTCGCCGCCGCGAGCTCATCCACCGCATCCCGCAGCTTGCCGACGAGGTCCGAAGTCATGCCCTCATCATACACGAACACACGTTCGATAACCAGCAGTAAACCCAATGAAACCGGGCATGATTCAATGACGGGTGAGTCGACGCTACGCCGCCAACGACAGGGTTCGTCGCAGATCCACCGTTGTCGGGCACCGCGTCGCGTCCGTCGATGCCGCCCTTCGCCCTTCCATGCGCGGCGGAACCCGACGGCGCTTGAAGTGCTGACGCAGCAACCTCAGTCGAGCAGGTCGGCGAAGAGGGCGTCGTCGACCGGTGAGGCCGCGAAGGCAATGTCGAGATCGACCTCGGCCGCGTACCGCGCGCCCACGAGCACGGTGGTCACGGCCGGGTGCCGCATCGCGAACTGCAGGGCCGCCGCCCCCAGCGAGATGCCGCGCGCCGCGCACACCGCCTCCAGGCGACGAGCGCGCTCGATCACCACGTCGGGCGCGGCCGCGTAGTCGTAGGTCGGGTGCGCGCCGGGGTCGATGAGCACCCCCGTGTTGAACACTCCCCCCAGGATCACTCCGACCTTCCGTTGCGCGCACTGCGACAGGAGATCGGCACCGCTGCGATCGAGCAGTGAGTAGCGACCCGCGAGCAGCACACAGTCGAGGTCGACGCGCGCGACGAAGCGCTCGAGCATCGCGGTCTGGTTCATCCCGCATCCGACCGCGCGCACGACGCCTTCGTCGCGCAGGCGCAGGAGCGTCGGGAACGCGTTCCGGAGCGCTTCGTCCTCATGGTCGTCGGGATCGTGCACCAGAACGATGTCGACGCGGTCGGTGCCGAGACGGACGAGGCTCTCCTCGAGCGACCGCCGGATCCCGTCGCGCGAGAAGTCGAACTCGGGCTCGAGGTCACCGACGTCGGCGAACACGGTCGCGGGCCGGGTCGTTCCGGCCGGTCGGAGAACCCGGCCCACTTTGGTCGACAGCACGTAGTCGCTTCGCGAGCGCGCCTTCAGCGCGCGGCCGAGTCGAGTCTCCGACACGCCGTGTCCGTAGAGCGGCGCGGTGTCGAAGTAGCGGATGCCGGCGTCCCAGGCCGCGTCGACGGTCGCGTTCGCGTCGGCGTCGGAGACACCGGAGAACAGGTTGCCGATGGGCGCGCATCCGAACCCGAGCCCGGTGACCGCAGGTCCGCGTGCACCGAGCGGCCGCGGCGTCGACCAATCGTGGGGCGCGCTCACCTCCGCCACACCGCACCGTCGGGATACGCGAGCGCGGCGTACGACTCGGGAAGCAGATCCACCGAGTATCCCGCCGCGGACGGAAGCACGTAGTGCCCGTCGCGTACGACGGCCGGGTGCACGAAGTGCTCGTGGAGGTGATCGGCGAACTCGGTCGTGCGGTCGTCGAGCGAGCCGCTGACGCACACGTAGTCGATCGCGCAGAGGTGTTGCACGTACTCGCACAGACCGAGGCCGCCTGCGTGCGCGCACACGGGGACGTCGAACTTCGCCGCGAGCAGGAGCACGGCCAACACTTCGTTGACTCCGCCGAGCCGGCACGCGTCGATCTGGCAGTAGTCGATGGCCTCGGCCTGCATCAACTGCTTGAAGATCACGCGATTGGCCGCGTGCTCACCCGTCGCCACGCCGACCGGAGCCACCGCGCGGCGGATGGCCGCGTGGCCGAGCACGTCGTCGGGACTCGTGGGCTCCTCGATCCAGCGGAGCGCGAACGGCTCGAGGTGGCGCATACGGGCGATCGCCTCGTCGACGTCCCACACCTGGTTGGCGTCGGCCATCAACGGGAGGTCGCCGATCTCCTCGCGCATCACTTCGCAGCGGCGCACGTCGCCGGCGACATCGAGGCCGACCTTGGTCTTGAAGCTGCGCCAGCCGTCGGCGAGCGCCTGCCGGCACAGGTCGCGCACGGTCGCCTCGTCGTAGCCGAGCCATCCGGCCGACGTGAGGTACGCGGGATACCCGTCGCGCTCGAGCTCGGCGACGCGCCCCGCGCGCGTCGGTGCGAGCGCGCGGAGCAGGTCGAGCGCCTCGTCGCGGTCGAGCACATCGGTGAGATAGCGGAAGTCGACGCTCGCGACGAACTGTTCGGGCGAGAGGTCGCACACCAGTTGCCAGAGCGGCTTGGCTTCGACGCGCGCCCACAGATCCCAGACCGCGTTCACGAGCGCGGCCGTCGCCAGGTGGATGACACCCTTCTCGGGCCCGAGCCAGCGGAGCTGCCCGTCGCTGGTGAGCCGGCGCCAGAACGCGGCGCCGTCGGCGACGAGCTCTTCGAGCTCGCGCCCGACGATCAAGGGCGCCAGCTGCTCGATGGCCGCGCAGCACAGGTCGTTGCCCCGACCGACCGTGAACGTCATGCCGACACCCTCGTGCTCGCCATCGGTTGCGAGAAGTACGTAGGCACCCGAGTAGTCGGGATCCTGGTGCACGGCGTCGGAGCCCGCGAGGGTGATCGACGTGGGTGCCCGCACGTCGAGCGTTCGGGCACCGGTGATGCGGGTCATCGCAGCAGCATGTTAGAAAGCGCGCGGAGGTGAGCGCAGCGATGTCGGGACGGGTCGTCGTGGTGACAGGATCGAGCGGCGGAATCGGCTCCGCCATCGTCGACCGCTTCACCGCGGCCGGCGACAGCGTCGTCGGGCTCGACCTCGTCGACGGAGTCGACATTGGCCGGCCGGAAGACTGCGCGGCCGCCACCGCTCGGATCATCGCCGAGCACGACCACATCGATGTGCTCTGCAACAACGCGGGGGTCGGATCCACCGGCGACGTCGTCGCGTCGTCTCTCGAAGAGTGGCAACGCGTCTTCGCCGTCAACGTCTTCGGCGTCGCCAACATGTCGCGCGCGGTTCTCCCCGCGATGCGGGCCGCGGGCCGCGGCGCGGTCGTCAACACATGTTCGGTCGTGGCATCCGTTGGCCTGGTCGACCGCGCGGTGTACTCGGCTTCGAAGGGCGCGGTGCTGGCGCTCACCCGGGCGATGGCGGCCGACGAGATTCACTACGGAATTCGCGTCAACTGCGTCTCGCCGGGCACGGTCGCGAGCCCGTGGGTCGAACGAACGGTCGCCGCGCTCCCCGATCCCGAGGCCGGTTTCGAGGCGTTGCGCCGGCGGCAACCGCTCGGTCGCATGGTCTCGTGCGACGAGGTCGCCGCCGCGGTCGTGTACCTCGCCGACGACACGACGTTCACGACCGGCGCCGACTTCCTGCTCGACGGCGGCATCACCGGTGTGCGGTTGGTCGACTGAGGTGCAACGCAGCTGGTTCGACGACGCCCGGTTCGGCATGTTCATCCACTGGGACCACGCGAGCCAGCGGGGGCTCGAGGTGTCGTGGCCGATGGTCGGCGGTGTGTTCAGCCTCCCGCGCTGCCAATCCGTGAGGCCCGACGAGTACCACGCGCTCGCGGCCTCGTTCGACCCGACGGCGTTCGACGCCGTCGACCTCGCGCGTCGCGCACGCGAGGCGGGGATGCGCTACGTGGTGTTCACGACCCGTCATCACAACGGGTTCTCGATGTTCGACACCGCGCACAGCGACCACAACGTGATGCACTCTGCGTGCGGTCGCGATCTCGTCGCGGAGGTTGCCGACGCGTTCCGCGCCGAGGGGCTCCGGATCGGCTTCTACTACTCGCTCTCGGATTGGCATCATCCCGACTATCCGGCGTTCCGTGAAGAAGACAAGCCGTACTTTCCCGGCGTCTCGCCGCCGCGCCCGACCGACGAACAGGCCGAGCGGTTTCGGGCGTACATGTTCGGACAGCTGCGGGAGCTGATGACGGGCTACGGCCCGATCGACGTGCTCTGGTTCGACGGGCAGTGGGAGCGTTCGCCGCGCTGGTGGCACGTCGACGAGATCGCCGCGCTCGCGCGCGAGTTGCAGCCGGCCATCCTGATCAACGACCGGCTCCCCGGTCACGGCGACTTCCTCACGCCCGAGCAGTTCGTCCCGCCGACGGCACCCGGCGAACGCTGGGAGACCTGCTTCACGATGAACGACAGCTGGGGTTGGAACCCCGACGACACCAACTACAAGAGCGCCCGCGCCATCGTGCACGCGTTGTGCGAGACCGCGGGACGCGGCGGGAACCTGCTGCTCAACGTGAGCCCGCGCGGTGATGGCGCGCTGCCGCCCGAGCAGGTCGAACGACTCGACGCGGTGACCGCGTGGATGGCCGACCATCACACCGCGATCCACGGCACCGAGGCCGGACTCGAACCCTGGCAGTTCTACGGCCCTTCGACTCGCCGTGGCGACCGCGTGCACTTGATCTGCCTGATGAAGCCGTACGACACGGTCACCGTGCGCGGCTTGCCCGTACGGCGCGTCGAGCGCGTCACCGTGCTCGGCACCGGCACGCGCCTGGGGTTCAGCACGCGAACGGGCGTCCTCGAGCAGCTCACGCCCGATCCCGACGGTGAGGTCACGATCACCGTGCCCGCGCGCGAGCACGACCGGTTCGCAACCGTCATCGCGGTCGATCTGGTCGCCGAGCCGATCGTGGGCCGGACTCCGATCGGGGTGGTGGAGGCGGGCTCGTGACGCTGCGCGTCGCGCTCGTCGGCGGCCCGATGTACGACGGCCTGTACGAAGCCGTGTACGAGACGTTCGCACCGGGTGAGATCGAAGTTGTCGTCCACGCCGATCATCCGAACCTCAACCGGCAGGTCGCCGCGATGCTCGCGGCCGGCGAACGCATCGACCTGCTGGCAACCCACTCGAAGTATGCGCCGTCGCAGGCGCAGTGGTTGCGCCCGCTCGACGACCTGGTCGACACCACGGTCATCGCGCCGCTGGCACCGCGCGCGGTCGAGCTGTGCCGCTTCGAAGACGCGCAATGGTGCCTCCCACGGTTGATCGACGTGCGCGTGCTGTGGCTCCGCACCGATCGCGTCGCGGCTGCGCCCGACGACTGGGACGCGCTCCTCGCTTCCGACGCCGTCTTCGGGTTCCCGGGGCGCGAGTCGGGCTTGTTCGGCACCTTCTTCGAGCTCGTGGTCGGACACGGTGGCAGCCTCTTCGACGCGCAGTTGCAGCCGACGATGGCGACACCCGAAGCCGAGCATGCGATCGAGACGCTCTGCCGCCTCGCGGCGCGCGCTCCCGTCGACCTCGTCGACTGGCACTACGACGAGGTCGACGCCGCGCTACTCGACGGTCGCCTCGACGCCGCGGCGGCGTGGCCCGGAGCCTGGGACGCGATCCGCAGCTCACCGTTCGCCGACCATCTCGTTCCGCACCTCTATCCGGCCGGTCCGATCCGTCGCGTCTCCTACGCCGGTTGCCACGCGTGGGCCATCCCCCACACGTGTGCCGACGTCGGCGGCGCGGTCACGCTCCTCCAACGGTTGCTCGGCTCCGAGCTGCAGGCGGTCGACGCGGGGGGCGGAAGCATGTGCGCTCACCGGGGTGCACTCGCGGCGGTTGAACCGAACGGCGATGTCGATCGCCGCCGCCTCGAGATCACCCGGCAGACGATCGACAACGCCATGATCACCTATCCACCACTCGTTCGCTTCCCGGAGGTCGAGGACGCCGGATGGTCGGTAATTCGTGACGCGCTCCGCGGCCGGCACTCCCCCATGGCGGCCGCCCGCGAGATCCAATTCGCCGCCGAGCAGATTCTTCGGTGAGCCGGCGGTTGACGGGTCGGAACCGCGCCAGCAATCCTGCCGAGATGTCCACCGCGCACCACGGCGACGTCGAGCTCTTCTTCGAAGCGTTCGGCTCCGCCACGAACCCGACACTCCTGCTCATCAACGGCCTCGGTTCGCAGAGCATCAACTACGACGAACGATGGTGCGAGCAGTTCGCGGCCGAGGGCTATCGCGTCATCAGGTTCGACAACCGCGATATCGGCTTGTCGTCGAAGCTCGACGAGCGCGCGTATGCGCTGACCGACATGGCCGCCGACGCCATCGCCGTGCTCGACGCGGTGCAGGCGGAGCGCGCCCACGTGATGGGCGTGTCGATGGGCGGGATGATCGCGCAACGACTCGCGATCGACCACGGCGACCGCCTGCTGACGCTCACGTCGGCGATGTCGCGCACGGGCGAACCCGGATACGGTCACAGCTCACCGGAAGCGCTCGAGCGGTTGATGGCGAAGCCTGCTCGCACTCGTGACGAGTACGTCGACAACCAGATCGCGGGGATCCGGGTGTTCGGCTCGAAGCCGGAGTGGATCGACGAGCCGTATCTGCGAGCGCGTGCCGGCCGCGCGTTCGACCGTTGCTACTGCCCCGCCGGCGTGGGCCGGCAGATGCAGGCCGTTGCGCGCGACGGCGATCGCGCCGACGGGTTGCGTGCGTTGAACATGCCGTCTCTCGTCATCCACGGCGATCGCGACACGCTGATCGATCCGAGTGGCGGCCGCCGCACGGCCGAGTTGATTTCCGGCGCGCGCTATGTCGAGATCGAAGGCATGGGCCACGACTACCCCGCCGCGGTCTGGAACCGTTGGGTCGAAACCTGGGCCGACTTCGTTCGCCACCAGTCCGTCTGACCAATGATCTGACGGGTGCGACCGTGCCCCGACGGTGTGATGGTGGAGGAGACCGACCGAGGCTGCCGTCGTCCGGTCCTTGGCCGCACGAGTCGTCGCCCAGCACGGCGGCGATCTCAGCCGGATGCGTCGGGCTCTCGGGGATGTCGAACGCGACCTGGGTCGGGGGCGGCCTGGCCGTACGGATTGCGAACACGCCACTCGTCGACGACATGGCCGCTGAGGTCGCACTCGTGCGAGTTCTGCCGCCCGAAGTCGGACACCCGAGGAGCGGCGTCAAGCCATCCGCCAACTGTGGGCACGCGTACGCGTCGTGCACGACGCGACCCCCTCGCTCTGTCTGCTCGTCGGATCGCAATCGGGCTTCATACCAACACCGGATGACGCCACGGCCGCTGCCGTTCGTGTCAGTGCTGCGTTGGGTCTGACCGACGTGCAGCGGTCGCGGCTGCACGAGATCATCGGCGCCTACTACCGAGCCGCGCCGGTCGTCGAGCAGGTCGTCAACCACGGCGACCTCGCGCTGATGAACGCCCTGTGGGACGGCGAGGTCGTCGCGCTCCTCGACTTCGAGTTCGCCGTGATCGGCCCGG
The DNA here is from genome assembly GCA_038240075.1 of Acidimicrobiia bacterium. Classification (GTDB taxonomy): domain Bacteria; phylum Actinomycetota; class Acidimicrobiia; order IMCC26256; family PALSA-610; genus DATBAK01. Next base: position 7,803 of record JBBSEC010000089.1, on the reverse strand, counting down.
TCGAGATCGACCTGTGTCGGCTGGTGTGCGAGGCCCTCGTGTCCGAGGACGGACACAGCACCGACCCGGATGCCGTCGCTGTCGCGTTCGCCATCGCAGCTCGCGACGGGGATCCCGTCCACGGTCGCGCGCTGCTCCACGGCGCGGCGGTGCTCGACCAGCTCCGCGACCTCGAAATCTGGCTCGCCCGCGCCCGGACCGACGACCGGTTCGAAGACTGGCGCCCCGACCGGCTGCTCACCGGCCTGCTCGACGCGGACGGCGGCTACCTCGCACCCGCCCTCAGATGAGTTGCGGAGGCGGCGCCCCCTTCACGAGGGCAGGACGCCGATCGTCTGAGGTGTCGGAGCGTTGAGGATCGGAGACGGCAGGAATCCCTTGACGATGAGGTAGATGCCGAACGACAACTCCCAGATGATGAGGAGCATTTCGAGGAGTGCCCCGAGGGCCACCACGCCGTGGGCGTTCGCGCCGGCGCCGGTGATGTAGTTGGCGTGGTTGAGCACCGGGCCGTAGAGGAAGAGTGCCGGGATCGAGGTGACGAAGGTGATCACCATGAGCCAGCCGACGAGCTTCGCCGTGTTCCGATTCGAGTCGCGCTCGCATCGCCGCTCTGGGCATGACCGCGCGCCAGCACGACGCCGCACAATTCGGCGTAGCTGACGAACTGCGCGGGGGCGGTTCGCCCGGAGCGGCCATACCCGAGGATCGCGCGTGTTCCCCCCGAACGAAAGACCGTGGGAGCATCTGGCCCTCGATCCGGGTACCCGGTACTGCGTTACCGTTCGGACATGCCGCGCGAGTTTCCGGTAGGCACGGTGACCTTCCTGTTCAGCGAGATCGAAGGCTCGACGCGTTTGTGGGCCGAAGCACCGACCGACATGGCCGATGCGGTGCGCGTCCATGACCAGATCGTCCGGGGCACGATCGAGCGTCACGGCGGCTACGTGTTCGGCATCGACACCGGCGGCGACGGCTTCTCCGCGGCGTTCTCGACGGCGGCCGACGCGGCCGCGGCTGCGATCGAGTCGCAGGAGCAGCTGCGCGACGACACCGTCGTCACGTTCGCGGTTCGGATGGCGGTGCACACCGGCGTTGCCGTCGAGCGCGATCGGAATTACACCGGCATCGAGGTGAATCGCGCCGCCCGGTTGATGTCACTTGCACACGGAGGCCAGGTGCTGGTCTCGGACTCGGCCGAGGTGTTCCTGCGCGAACGCGTTCCGCTGCGGCCGCTCGGTGAGCACCGGCTGCGCGGACTGCGCGGACGCATGGCGGTGTACCAGGTCGTCGCGCCGGGACTGCCCGCCGAGTTCCCCGTGCTCCGCAGTGGCGGCGCGTTGCGGGGCAACCTCCCGCAGCAGCTGAGCTCGCTGGTGGGCCGCGACGAAGGAATCGACGAAGTCGCCGAGCTCGTGCGATCGAAACGGTTGGTCACGTTGAGCGGTGTCGGAGGGGTCGGCAAGACCCGCCTCGCCCTCGAAGTCGGAACCGAAGCGGCCGGCGAGTTCCCCGACGGCGTGTGGATGATCGAGCTGGCATCGGTCGGCGACCCCGCCTCCGTCCCGGCCGCGATCGCAACGGTGCTGGGCATCACACCCCGCGGCGACGCGCCGCTGATCGACACCGTTGCCGAGTCGTTGGGAGGTCGCCAACTGCTGCTCGTGATGGACAACTGCGAGCACGTCGTCGGCGCCGCGAGCTCCGCCATCGCGACGATCCTCGCTCGGTCCCGCAACGTCAGGATCCTCGCGACTTCGCGCGAGTCGCTCGCAATCGAAGACGAGTCAGTGGTGAGCGTGCTTCCGCTCGCGCTCGACGGGGGCGTGACCTCCGATGCCGTCACGCTGTTCGTCGACCGGGCGCGCGCGGTCCGTCCCGACTTCGGACTCCGCGACTCCGACACCGGATCCGCGGTGATCGACATCTGCAACGCGCTCGACGGGCTCCCGCTCGGAATCGAGCTCGCCGCCGCACGCATGGCATCCATGAGTGCGGTCGAAGTCCGAGACCGCCTCGCCGATCGATTCCGGCTCCTGCAGGGGTTGAGGTCGCGGCCGGAACGACAGCTCACGCTGGACCATGCGGTGGCGTGGTCGTACGACCTCCTCACCGACGACGAGCGCGAGCTCCTCTGCATCACATCGGTCTTCGCGGGCGGCTTCGATCTCACGAGCATCTGCGCCGTCGCCGACGGAAGAGACGACATCGACGTCCTGCGAGACCTCGACTCGTTGGTACGGAAATCCCTCATCGTCGCCGACCACATCGCCGCCCGCACTCGCTACAGCCTGTTCGAGACCATCCGGCAGTTCGCCGAGCACCGCTGGGCCGAGACGGGCGCGCTCGAGAGCACTCGCGATCGTCACGCCGGGTACTTCGCGACGGAGTCGGCTGCTCGATGGGCACACTGGAACGGGCCCGGGTGGCGCGACGCAGTCGATTGGGTGGAAGGGGAGCTCGGCAACCTGCGTGCCGGATACCAGTGGAGCGCGACGCGCGGCTCAGTGGAGGTCGCAACCGACATCGCGGCGCATGCCGCGCTGATGGGCTTCTCGGTGCAACTCTTCGAAACGCTGGCTTGGGCCGAAGCGTTGCTCGAAGCTGCGGCCGCAGCCGACGTCAACCGTCTCCCCCGCCTCTACACGGCGGCCGGTTACGCATGCTTCGCGGGCAGGGCGGAAGCCGCTCGCGCGAGCGCGCACCGGGCAACGGAGTTGGAGGTCGACCCGCGGTACGACGCGTGCGAGCCCGGATACGCCGCCTTCATCGAGGCGTTGTGCAATGTGTATTGCGGCGATCTCGATCGCTACGTCGAGCTCACCGGCCTCGTGGCGGAGCGCTACGGAAGTGATCGAGGGTACGGCCTCGCGTCGTACGTCGACGGCCTCCAGTCGTGCGGCCGCATCGAAGAGGCACTCGGATACGCCGAGGAATCAGTGGCCGCCGCGCGGTCGCTCGGCAATCCGTACTGGATCGCGTACGCGCTCTGGATCGCGGGGCTCGCGTTCTCGAAAGCGGACGTGCCTCGCGCGTTCGCAGCTTGGGACGAAGGCGTCAGCTTCGTGCGTGAGCACCGCGTCGAGTTCTTCGAAGGCTTTCTTGCTCGCGACGCGGCACGCCTGCACACATCCGACGGCGAGCCCGAGTCGGCGTTGGTCTTGTTCGCCGACGCGATCGGCGCCTTCCACAAAGCGGGCAACGTGCCGCAGTTGATCATCACGCTGGCGAGTGTGCCGGCGTTGTTCGAGCGGCTCGATCGCCTCGCACCCGCGGCGATGCTCCTGGGTGCGCTGTCTCGTGAACCGTCGAGCTACCACCACGTCCCCGAGCTCGGCGACCTCGGCGAACGCATTCGCCGCGGTCTGGGCACGACGCGCGCGGAAGAACTGATCGCGGCGGGTGCGGCACTCGATCTCGGCGACGCGGCCGTGTACGCGCGCCAACAGATCGATGTCGCGCGGCGCGATCCGACGCCGAAAGCACGACCGGCGAGGCCGGGTGGTCTGAGCCGGCGCGAGATCGAGGTGCTGCGCCTGCTGGCCGAGAGCAAGACCGCCGGCGAGATCGCAACGCAGCTCTTCATCTCGTCGCGTACCGCCGAGCACCACATCCAGAACATCTATACGAAGATCGGCGTGTCGAGCCGGGTCGCGGCGACCCGCTGGGCCGTGAAGCACCAGGTCGTCGCGACCCGCTGAGCCGCACGACGCCGCCGCGCGGAACCCTGCGCGCGGAAATGGGTAGGTCTACCGATGCCGGTACCGCCGCCCGTCCGGAGAATGACCCTGCGCCGTCCGAACCCGGTCGGCGGGAGGCGGGATCCGCAGCGATCCCCTGCGAAAGGGACATTCATGATCCTGGCAACGACGACGGTCGAGAACGTCGACCGATTCCTCGAGGTGTTCGGCACCAAGGGCGCCGACAAGCGCGCGCTCCACGGCTCCAAGGGCTCGACCGTGTTCCGCGATCCCACCGAAGCGAACCGGGTGTGGGCGTTGTTCGACTGGGACGAGGCCGGATGGGCGAAGTTCGTCTCCGACCCCGAGGTCCCGCCGATCCTCAAAGAGGCCGGACACCAGGGCAAGCCCGAAGCCGCCCTGTTCCTCGCCACGTACGGGGCGTGAGCGACATGGCCACTTCGATCAATCGCCCGGCCCGGGTCGGTCTCATCACGGACCAGACCGGCGCGCTCTCGTTCATGGGTATCGCCAACGTCAACCTCGCGAAGATGGTGATCGACGACATCAACGCGCGAGGCGGTCTGCTCGGCCGGCCGATCGAGTTGTTCGTCGAAGACAGTGCAACCGATGACACGGTGGCGGAAGCGGCCGCGGCACGGCTCGTCGAGCGCGAAGTCGATGTCGTCATCGGCGGCATCTACAGCTCCACGCGACAGGCCATCAAGGGGCCGGTCGTCGACGGCGCCGAAAAGCTCTACATCTACCCCGAGCAGTACGAAGGCCAAGAGTGTCACCCGCTCATCTTCTGCACCGGCCCCGTGCCCGCGCAGCAGATCGAGCCGTTCTTCCCCTGGTTGATGCGCGAGACGGGGGCGCGCACCTTCTACATGCCGTCGGCCGACTACATCTGGCCGCACACGCTCAACAAGAAGGTGCGTGAGGTCGTCACCGCAGAAGGCGGCGAGATCGTCGGCGAGGAGTACTTCCCGCTCGATCACACCGACTACGAGCGGATCGTCGACGACATCATGTCGACGGGGGCAGAGGTCGTGTTCAACACGATCGTCCCGCCCGGCCTGACGCCGTTCCTCGAGCAGCTGCACGGCGCGGGCTTCACGCGTCGGGGTGGGATCGTCGTGTGCACCTACTTCGACGAGAACTTCCTGAACCTCGTCCCCGCCGACCACGTCGAGGGCCTGTACGGCTGTCTCGACTACTACCGGGCGGTCGACGATCCGTTCAGCATGGAGCTTCTCAACCGGTACGAACGGCTGTACCCCGGGAGCGCGATGTTCACGGCGGGGAGTGCGTGCACGGGGACCTACCGGGCGCTCAAGCTCTGGGAAGCGGCCGTCAACGAAGCCGGCTCACTCAACCAGGACGACGTCGTCACGGCCTTGGATCACGCCCGGATCGCGCAAGGTCCGGGAGGTCCCGCCGAGATGGTGCCGGGCCAACACCACGTGCGGATGAACATGTACATCGCCCGGTCCGAGGGTGGCACCTTCAACGTGGTGAAGAACCTGGGTCACATCGACCCGAAGGAATGCGAGGTCGGACGCAGCTGACGCGACTTTCAAGGGCGACGCCGGCTCGACCACTTGGTTGCGCCGGCGTCGCCCACCGTTGTCACAGACCGCGCACGCTTCACGCGCGGATGCCGTCGAGCACGACGTCGAGCAGCAACGCGTAGCGATCGGGCGGAACGATCGCCGAGAGAACAATTCCCCGCACGAGTTGCACGAGATCGGCCGCCGCCAGGTCCGCGCGCACGACGCCCGCGCGCTGCGCGGGCTCGAGCACGACGGCCGTCGCCTCGAGCACCTGGCGGCGCGACTCGGAGAGGAGCTCGGGCCGCGCGTCGAACGCCGCGGCGAGCTCGGTCAGCATGCCCCGTTTGGCCTGCGCATGACTCACGTAGTCGCGGAGCCAGAGCACGACGGCTTCCCACGGTTCCTGCTCGGCGTGGTGTTGCGTGGCGCGGGCCGTGAGACCGGCAAGGTCCTCGCGGTAAATGGCCTCGACGAGCGCCGAACGACTGGGCCAGTTCCGGTACATGGTGCCGACGCCGACTCCGGCCGCGCGGGCGATTTGTTCCATCGACGGATCACTCTCGGGCGTTGCGAAGAGCTCGCGAGCGACGTCGAACACCCGCTGCCGATTTCTCGATGCTGAGCACGCAGACGAGCCGCAACGGCGTGATCGACGCCGCGCACGCACCGCTGATCTTCGCGACGGCGGTGCTGTACGTCGGCTTCGGTCTGTCGTTCCTGATTCCGCACGTCGGCCCGCGAGGCAGCCGCCAAAGCGATCCGACGGACAACGACTACGAGCTCGCGCTTCTGGAGGCGGAGCTGGTCGGCGAATCGGCCGCCAACCTCGAGGTGCGCGGCTAGCCCGGCGGTGCGAAGAACTCCAACGCGATGCCGTCGGGATCACGGAATGACAGGCCCGACCCGTACGGGGCGTCGACGATGCCACCGTGAGTCAGTCCAAGCTGGCTGAGTCTCGATTCCCAATGCTCCAGCTCGGCACGATTCGTGCAGGCAAACGCGAGGTGATCGAGTCCCACCCGGCGCTCATCAAAGGTTCCCGCCGCGGGGTCGGGAAACTGGTGCAAGCCGACGAGAGTGCCCCCGACGGCCCAGACAACGTGGCGGAACGGCCCCGTGTCTTCGTCGAGTACCGGCTTGGCCCCGAACAACTGCTCATACCACGGGACGCTGCGATCGAGATCGCTGACCGTCAGCGCGACATGTGTGATCGTTGGAAACTCCGGCATCTCATCCCTCCACATTCGTCGTGCGCGGGACGCTACTCGTCGGGCATTGCCGTCACCATCGAACCGCGGCCTAGCTCGGAGCGGATGGATAGGCCTCGAACGTTCGTCGGATCGAGGTCCGAGCTGCGCGCTCGCGTGTGCGTGGTGCGGCGCCTTCCCACGCGTCGAGAGCCTTTTCGGTGCGATCGGCCCAGGCGCGAAGCATGAGCGCGTGGGCCGACAAGAAATCGAACACGAGGGCGCGCACGTGGATCTGGTCTTGGAAGGGAGCCGTGCCCGCGAGGTATTCGGTTCCTACGATGCGTCCGACGTCGAGGATCGCGTCTGCGTCGGCGCGTACTTGCTGGAGGGCGGCGCCGAGTTGTTCCCTTGTGTTGAAGTCGGCGAGGAACACGCGGAGCAGGGGCTCGCATTCGAGGGTCGTGGCCTTCGGCGGTGTCGCCAGCCACGCTGTCAACGCGCGGCGTCCGGCGGCCGTGATGGTGTAGCTCGTACGGGCTCGCCGACCGACGAACGTCTGACGATCGCGCGCTACGCCTCGGACGACCAGCGCTTTGACCTCGGCGTAGATCTGGCTTTCGGCCCTCGGCCAGAAGAACCGCAAGTTTCGCCGCAGTTGCGTCGTGAGCTCCCACGTCGACCACTCCTCGCGGAGCGCGAGCAACCCAAGGATCGCGTTGGCCGTGGTCGCGGTTCGCTTCGCCATACCTTGACAATACTCCGACTTGGAGTATTACTGTGATAGTCCGACTTGGAGTATCACGCGAAGGAGTGGGTCACGATGGCAATTGTGCGAACGTTCGAGGCGAAGGGTTGGACCTGCGACGAGTACGACGAGGTCATGAGCCGGCTCGTGCGCCAACTCGGATTGCAGCCCGGGCGCTCGGCGCCAGGTGTGCTGTTCCACTGGGCCGCACAAACCGACGACGGCATGCGCGCAGTGGACGTGTACGAGTCGCGTGAGGCCGCGGACCGGCTCGTCGTCGAGAGCATCGGCCCGATCACGCAGGCACTCGGTCTCGCGGCGCCCGAAATCGCCGAGAGCGAGGTCCATCGCTACCTCACGTCATAGAGTTGGTGCGCGTCTCGGAAGGCTGAGCCGTTGGTCGACAAGAAGGCCGACGCAAAGAACCGCAGCGAACGCTTCTGCTATGAGCACTGTCACGGACGAACCGAGTCCAAAGAAGTAACTCGGCGTCGTCTCGAGACCCTGTTCTTTGAACAAACCGTGCAGCGTCGGCACACCCGGGCCGCGACTCAGCGCGAACGCGACCAGGCGTGCGACGGCCACCGCGACCGCGACCAGCGGCGCGCCTCGCAGCCTTCTCGCCTGCGACG
>JBBSEC010000088.1:0-18902 GCA_038240075.1 Acidimicrobiia bacterium | reverse complement strand
CGCGATCGGGCCGAACACGTTGATGTCGGCGTCGGTCGTCCCACCGCCGACGTGATCGAGATAGCCGCGTTGCGGCACCACGCCAAAGCTCGGCTTGAGCCCGAACACTCCGCAGCAGTGCGACGGGATGCGCACCGACCCACCGATGTCGGTGCCGACCTCGAAGCTCGTGAACCCCGACGCGACCGCCGCGGCCGCGCCGCCCGACGAGCCGCCGGGGACGCGGTCGAGCGACCAAGGATTGTTCGTCGTGCCGAAGATCTCGTTGTAGGTCTGCAGATCTCCCGACCACCGTGGCACGTTGGTCTTGCCGAAGACGATCGCGCCGGCCGCCTTCAGGCGCGCAACCGCGACGGCGTCGGTCGCGGGGATGTGATCGGTGAGCTCGACTGCGCCGCCCGTCGAGCGGATGCCCTCGGTCTCGAGCGCGTCCTTGATCGTGATCGGCAGACCGTGCAGCGGCCCGACGCGGTCGCGTCGCGCGATCGCCTCGTCGGCGCGCGCCGCCGCGGCGCGTGCCCGATCCAGGTCGAGGGTGACGACGGCGTTGATGGGACCGTTCAGTCGCTCCACGCGACCCGTGTACGTATCGAGAAGCTCGCGACTCGAGATCTCGCGCTCGCGGATCGACCGTGCGAGCTCGTGGGCGGGGGCGAAGGCCGCGGCGTCGTCCATGGGCGGAAACTAATGCCGCGAGGTTGTCAACGCGGACGGGGGTGCGGGCGTTAGACAGTCGTCGTGGGCCGCAGCGAGGGTGAGACCATCGATCAGGCCCTGGCCGGCGAGCTCTTCGCGCTGGCGTACCGGGTCGGGTTCCGGATGCTCGGCTCGCGGGCCGACGCCGAGGACGTGGCGCAGGAGACGGTGGCGCGTGCCCTCGTGCGCTGGACGAAGGTGCGCGAGTACCCCCATGCCTGGGTGGCGAGAGTGAGTGCGAACATGGCGATCGATGTGATCCGGCGCCGACGGCGCGAGCGGCGGTCGACCGGCGAGCGGCACGATCGCGTCGCGGCCGACGCGTTCGTCGGCGAGCGGATCGAGCTCGTCGCCGCGCTCGAACGGTTGCCGCGCCGGCAGCGCGACGTCGTCGTGTTGCGCTACGTCGCCGACATCGGTGAGGCCGAGGTCGCGCAGCAACTCGGGTGCTCGGTCGGCACGGTCAAACAGCATGCGTCGCGCGGACTGAGCAGCCTGCGCGCAGGCCTCGACATCAGAGGATGGTCGGAGACCACATGAGCTCGTTCGAACACCTCGACGATCCGCAACCCCCGTCGCTCGACGACGACCGATGGGAGCGAGTTCGGAGCCGATCACACGCGATCGCCCGTCGGCGACGCGTCACGCTGAGAATGGTGACCTCGGCCGCGGTGATCGCGTTGGTCCTCGGCTCGACCGGTCTCGCGCTCGTTGGTCGCAACCAGCCAGGGGAGCGGGTCGTGACCGTCGGTGGATCCTCGACCACCGAGGCCGTGACCACTTCGTCGACCTTGGATCCGTCGGTGTGGGTGACGGTGCAGGTCGAGGTCGACGACGCGGTCGTCAACGAAGGCCAGAACGTCACTGGCACGGTCGTGTTCGACAATCACCGCTCCGTACGTGTGGCGCTGCCGGACTCGGTGCACGCCGCGGCCTGGCAGGTCGCGATCGGCAGCGGTGCCGTCGAGCCGGTCGTCGGTTGGCTCGACTCCGCGCCCGCCGCGAACCGTCTCGACCTCGCGCCCGGCATCACGCGCGTCCCGTTCGTCGCGATCACGCGCCAACAGGTCGCATCGTGCCCGAACACTGCGCTCGACTGCCCGGCGCTGCTGCCCGCGGGCGCGGCGCGGGCGTGGTTCGTCGTCGACGGTGCCATCGAGCACGTGGCGATCCCTGCGCCGGTGGCGATCACGATCAGCGGTCGTGGTGGGCCGGCGCCCGAACCGCAACCGTGTCCCGTGCCGAGCCCGGAGCCGTCGATGGCGAGCGGTCAGTACTGCGGACCAGTTCCGCCTGCGGGCAACGGGCTCGGCCCGAACGGCGAGTGCACCGGACGCGAGACCACCGTGCCCTGCGCGGCGGGCGTCGTCCCCGGCAAGTACTACGCGTTCACGCTGCCGGGTCGCTGCGACGGAGTGATCGTCTTCGGCGGCCGCCGTTGGATCTCCGAGCTGCCGCCGCCGACGAGCGTTCCCGACATGGACGTCTGGATGCGCCTCGACCCCAGCGGTGGCCTCGGTTTCATCAGTCCGAACGGAGCGGTCGGATTCAACCCCGAAGGGAACGCGCCCGGAGCCTGCACGCGCTAGTTCGACGCGCCGGGTGGCGGCGCGCCGAACGCGTCGGTCGCGTGGCCGATCGTGGTGACCCAACGCGAGCATGTTGGCAGCGCCTTGCCGTCGAGGAACAGGGCCACCGTGTGCGTCGCCACCGCGGAGGTCGGGAGGGCCGCGTGCATGAGCCAGCCCGGGCACGCTTCCGGCACTCCGTTGGGCCACGACTTCGGTTCGAGCGGGAGGTCGCCGCGCGCGATCACTGCGGCGCCGCGCACCGTCCGCGGCAGCTTGTGCGCGACGAGTCGCTCGACGGCACCGGGTGTGCCCTGCAGCTCACGTGCGAGCGGCGCGTCGGGATCGAACCTGCTGATGCCGAACCTGCGACCCAGGTTGGTCATCACCCGGACCGCGACACCGCCGGCCGCGCCGGTGCGGTTCACGTTGGGCGGCGGGTACGGAGCGAGTCCCTGGTCGAACGGCGCGAGCATCACGAGGGTGCCGGCGTCGGTGTCGCCGTCGACGGCGATCGCCGACCACGCGATCCACGCGCCCTGCGAGTGCGTGACGACGACCACCGGAGCCGGGAGGTCTGCGATCTGCGCGCGCAACGCTCCGGCGAGCTGTGTGAGTGGACGCGTCGTGTCGGACCGCCCGTAGGGGGTGCCGCTGCGGATCGGGCAGCGCGCGTCGCCTTGCGGCCCTCCGCTTCCGGGGCCGCGGTACGAGTAGTAGAAGGTCTGCGCGCACGAGAAGCCGAGCGCGGTCGGATCGAGCTTGAACATGGCTCCGTGGCCGGTGCTCGTGTCGACGCCGGGCACGAGCAGCAGCGAGCCGCGTCGCGTCGCGGCGGTTGTCGTCGCGTGATCGGCGCCGTGGTGAAGACCCGCGACGGCGAACGCGATCACCACGACAATCACCGCGGCCGCGATCGAGGCGCTACGAAGCGTCGGACGGATCGGAGGGGCCGCGAGGCGCCGCACCGCGAACGCGGTCAACAGCGCCGAAAGCGGTACGACGATCACCTGAGTTGCACTGCCGGGCCGTCGCCACCCGTCGCCGACGATTGCGAGTGCGATCAGGTAGACGGCGAGCGCTCCGAAGCGGAAGCGGCGGCGGATCGCAGTACCCAACGCGCCGCGGAGCGATTCGCGGGCCGCCCAGGGTGCCGCACCCAGCACGATGAACGCCAAGAGCGCAACGATCAGGCCGCCCCAGATCAGGTACTCGTAGAGGACGGCGCGGCCCGAGAAGTCGAGGCCCGACGCGAGGAGCGCGGGCACGAGTGCGGCGCAGTAGAAGCGGAGCGCGAACGTGAACCGGCGCCGGGTGAACCCGAGCACCGCGGCGAGCAGCGCGGCGCGCACGACGACCGCGGCGACGACGCCGAGCACGAAGAGCGGGAGCGACGACGCGCGGGCCATCACGACGCGCACGTCGGCGAACAGATCGAGCGGCGGCAGCGCAACCTCGTGGGCCAGTCCCGGCCACCGCGGCAGCAGCTTCAACAGGGCGGCCACGACGATGCCTGCGGCGACGACGCCGTAGACCCATACGCGCGGCGGCGATTCGAGGTCGTCTCCAGGGAGACGACGGTCTGCGGTCAGTCCGCGCAGTGTACGGGCGGCCGGCTCGAGGTCTAGGTTGCGCGTACGAGGCGAGGAGGTCGTGGTGGCAACGGTGAGTGTTCGCTACATCGTCGACGATGTCGACGCGTCGATCGCGTTCTACTGCAACCAGCTGGGCTTCAACGAGGTCATGCACCCTGCACCGACGTTCGCGATGCTGGTGCGCGGTGATCTGCGGCTCGCGCTCAGCGCATCGAGCGGGGCCGGTGGTGGGGGACAGGCGATGCCCGACGGCACGATCCCCGCACCCGGCGGCTGGAACCGCTTCATGATCGAGGTCGACGACCTCGAGGCGATCGTCGGCGCTCTGCGTGCCGCGGGCGCGCGCTTCCGGAACGAGATCGTCACCGGTGTCGGCGGGAAGCAGATCCTCGTCGACGACCCGTCGGGCAACCCGGTCGAGCTGTTCGAGCCGATTCTCGAGGAGGCGAAGCTCTCGAAGCCCTGAGGCGCGCGGCGGCCGGGTTTCCGCGAGCGGGGCCGCCGTCGAAATCGGGGCGTCCCGTTCGTTGCGGGGTGATGGCCGAAGCCCGGCCGCAACCGACAACGGAGGAACCCATGGATCTCGTCGAGGCATACGCCGCTGCAGCGGCCCGCACCGGTGAGCTGATCGCGGCGACCGGTGCCGACCAGCTCGAGTCGTCGACGCCGTGCAAGACCTGGACGGCGCGGGCGTTGATCAACCACATCGTCGGCGGGCAGTACATGTTCGCGGGCGCCGCGTCGGGGGCTCCGTTGCCCGACCTCTCGGCCCCGTCCCCCGATTTTGCGGGCGGCGACGGCGCCGGTGCGCAGCGGGAGGCATCCGCCGCGGCCGCGGCCGCGTTCGCCGACCCCGGCCTCGCCGACCGCATGGCCGAGCTGCCCTTCGGCACCGTGCCGGCGGGGATGGTGCCCGGCATCGCGTGCTTCGAGCAGGTCGTGCACGGTTGGGACCTCGCCCGGGCGACGGGCCAGGACCCGGCGATGCCCGCCGCGGTCGTCGACACGCTGTTCCCCTTCGCCGAGCAGCTGCTGGCGAACGTGCCACGCGACGGCGTGGCGTTCGAAACGGTCGTCTCCGTGCCCGGCGGCGCGCCCACCATCGACCGCCTCATCGCCCTGAGCGGCCGGCGGCCGTAGCTCGACATCCCGGGCCGCCCGGGGGGTACTCGGAGCCACTCTGCGTCTCTTAGGATTCCGGTCCTGATCACGTGGCGAGGACCGCCGAGGAGCCGTGGATGAGCGCTGACGCCCAAGCCCTGACGCCACCCAACGCCGAGCTCACGCTCGCGGCGCCCGAGCCGGTCGCCGCCGTCGCACCGCAGAAGGCCGCCGGCATGGTGCCGATCGACGCCGCCGCCCTGCCGGCGCTCGATCAGAAGGTCGCCGAGTACGTCGAGAGCATCGTGGCCCTCGACGTACACAGCCCGGCGTTCTCCCAGAAGGCGGCCGACGTGCGCCAGATGGGCGACGCCGACATCAAGGCGTCGGCCGACACCTCGAACCGCCTGCTGTCGTCACCGGTCCGGGCGATGCAGAAGGGGCCCCTGACCCAGGGCGCGAAGGTCGCCTCGACGCTCATGGACCTGCGCCGCACGATCGAGGAGCTCGACCCGAAGGAGGCGACGGGCGCCCACAAGCTGCTGGGCCTGATCCCGTTCGGCGACAAGCTCCGCGACTACTTCCACCGCTACGAGTCGGCACAGAAGCACCTCGACGCCATCGTGAAGGCGCTCTACGACGGCCAGGACGAGCTGCGCAAGGACAACGCCGCGCTCGAGCAGGAGAAGCTGCACCTCTGGGAGACGATGCAGCGGCTCACGCAGTACGCATACGTCGCGGAGCATCTCGATGCCGCCCTTGTCGCGAAGATCGCCGAGATCGAGGCCACCGACCCCGACAAGGCCAAGACCCTGCGCGAAGACGTGCTGTTCTACGCGCGCCAGAAGCACCAGGACCTCCTGACGCAGCTCGCCGTCTCGATCCAGGGCTACCTCGCGATCGATCTGGTCAAGCGCAACAACGTCGAGCTCATCAAGGGTGTCGACCGCGCGACGACCACGACGATCGCGGCGCTGCGCACCGCGGTGATCGTCGCGCAGGCGCTCTCGAACCAGAAGCTCGTGCTCGACCAGATCGACGCGTTGAACTCGACCACGTCGTCGCTGATCGAATCGACATCGAAGCTGCTCGCGACGCAGAGCGTCGAGATCAACAAGCAGGCCGCGTCGTCGACCGTGAGCCTCGACGCGCTGAAGGTCGCGTTCGAGAACGTGTACCAGTCGATGGACGCGATCGACGCGTTCAAGGTGCAGGCACTCGACTCGATGGCGCAGACCGTGACCGCGTTGAAGACCGAGATCGACGGCGCGCAGACCTATCTCAACCGGGTGCGGGCGGCCGACGCGAGAAGCTCGGACGACACCGCGGCCGGAACGCTCGACCTCGATAAGGCGTGAACGGGCTTCGACACGTGAACGGGCGCAAGTGGGGATGACCAATCGGCGCGTGGCGACCTCGGTCGCCGCCGGCGCAGTGGCCGCGGCCGGCGGAGTCGCGGCGGCCGCCGTCGTCGGCCTCCCCGCGCTCGTTGTCGGCGCGGTCGCCGTGCCGGGGTACGCGATCGGTCACGCCGTCGGATGGATGCTGAGCCGGCGCACCGATCACGCGCCGGTCTATCCCGTCGACGACGACGCCCAGATCCTCGCCGCCCTCGCGCGATTCCAGCAGCAGATCAAAGGGCGCGTCCCCTCGGCGGTGGAGGCGCGCGTGGCGCGGGTTGCGAGCCGGGTCAGCGACTGCATCCCGCGTCTCTCCCAGCTGGGCCCGATGAACGCGCAGGCCCACGCCGTGCTCCGCACCGCGACGAGCTATCTGCCCGAGGCGGTTGCCGGTTACCTGCGGCTGCCGCGCGAGTTTGCCGACAACCGGCCGGTGCAGAACGGCAAGACCTCGCTCGTTGTGCTGTGCGACCAGCTCGACCTGCTGGCCGCCAAGATGGACGAAGTCTTCGACGCGGTCTGTCGCGCGGATGCCGACGCGTTGATCGCGCACGGACAGTTCCTCGTCGAGAAGTTCGGTCCGAGCAGCTTGTCGGTCGCGCCCCAGGTCACCCCGTGACCGCGGTCGCGCTCTTGCGGGCCGCGACCGATCGCGTCGTCGACGCGGTCGCCGCGCAGACACCCGACGCGTCGAGCGACGCCCGCCGTGAGGCCGCGGAGCTCGCGGCTGCGATCGCGCGCGATGTTCCCGGTGCCGGCGCCGATTGGAAGCAGGCGTTCCCGGGCTCGGCGCTCACGTTCGACCGGGCCGCGAAGGAAGGCAGCGACTTCTTGTCGCGTCCCACGCCGACGTTGACGCGGGTGGTCGCGACCGCCAACGGCAGCGCGGCCGCGTACGCGCACGCACTCGCCGATGTGGCGAGCGCAGCCTGCTCACTCGGTGAGCCGAACCTCGACGTGATCTCGCGCGCCGCGCTCGCGGCGGCCACGCAGCTGCGCGCCGCCGGGGTCGCGAGCCCCACTCAGGCTGCCGACGTGCACCTCGACGCCGCGCTCGACGCGCACCCGGTGGCTGTGATCGCCGGATCGGCGCCGCCCGCGGTGACACCGGCCGTGCCCGCGATGCCGCCCGCGAAGGCGCTCGCCGAGCTGCTCGCCGAGCTCGAAGCGCTCACGGGGCTCGAGCGCGTGAAGGTGCAGGTGCGCAGGCAGACGAACATGCTGCGCGCCAACCGGCTCCGCGTCGCGAAGGGGCTGCGCACCCTCGATGTCGCGCAGCACCTCGTGTTCACCGGCAATCCCGGCACCGGCAAGAGCACGGTGGCGCGGTTGATCATCCAGATCTACCGCGCGCTCGGCATCCTCGAGAAGGGCCAATTGGTCGAGACGGATCGGGCGGCCCTGGTCGCCGGGTACGAGGGTCAGACCGCGATCAAGACGACCGCGGTCGCGACCTCCGCCCTCGGGGGCGGGCTGTTCATCGACGAGGCCTATTCCCTGTTGCGCAACAGCGACGACGCCTTCGGGCACGAAGCGATCGACACGCTCGTCAAGCTGATGGAGGACCACCGCGACGATCTCGTTGTCATCGTCGCCGGGTATCCCGTCGAGATGGACGACTTCATCTCCGCGAACCCCGGGCTGAAGAGCCGCTTCCCGCTCACGATCGTGTTCGACGACTACACCGACGACGAGCTGGTCGCGATCTTCTGCCAGATGGCGAAGCAGAGCGACTACGCGGTCTCGCAAGCTGTCATCGACCGGTTCCGGGCCCGGCTCGCGACCGAGCCGCGCGTGCACGGCTTCGGCAACGGCCGCTACGTCCGCAACGCGTTCGAAGCTGCGGCCGTCAGCCTGTCGAGCCGCATTGCCGAGGTCGCCGACCCGACGGAGGATCAGCTGCGCGTGCTCGAACCCGATGACCTCGACGGCGCCGTATGAGCCAGCTTCCGCCGCCCCCTCCGCCGCCGACGCCGCGCCGCCCGCGCGCGGTCTTCGTTGGTACACCCGGCCGCCTGCGCATCGCCGGTGTGGCCGCGGTGGTGGCGTGCCTCGTGTTCGGCCTCGGCGCGACGGGTGGGCTGATCAATCGCTCCGACGCGATCACCAACGCGCGCAACCACGCGGCGCAGCTCGTCCGCATCCAGGACATCCGCTCGAATCTCACGCAGGCCGACGCCGCCTCGACGAACGCGTTCCTCGTCGGTGGTCTCGAGCCCACCGACCAACGCGCGAGCTACGACGCCGGGATCGCGGGCGCGACCGCGGCGATCGCCGCCGCTTCGTCGGGTTCGGATGCCGACGCGACCGTGCTCGCGAAGACGAACCAACTCCTCGCTCAGTACGCCGGGCTCATCGAGAGCGCGCGGGCGAACAACCGGCAGGGCTTCCCGATCGGCTCCGCATACCTGCGCCAGGCGTCGAACCTCATGCGGCTCCAGATGCTGCCGCCGCTGGCGCGCCTTGTGACGACGGAACAGGTGAGGGTCGCGAGCGCGTACAACGACGCCGCGATCGCCAACGACGCGCTCACAGTGTCGCTGGTGCTCGCGGTCGTTGCGCTGCTGCTCATCCAGATCTGGCTCTCGGCAAAGACCCGCCGCACGTTGAACATGGGTCTCGCGGCCGCGACGGTGGTCGTCGTCGCGGGGGCGCTCGTCGGCGAGCTCGCGATGGCGTATGCGCAGCACAGGGCGGCCGACGTCCGCCACGGCGCGCTCGCCCGCACCGACCTGCTCGCAACCGCGCGCACCGACGCCTTCACCGCCAAGAGCGACGAGAGCCTCACGCTCATCAACCGCGGCAGTGGTCAGGCGTTCGAAGCGCAGTATCAGCGGGTCATGACCGACGCGAACGAGTCCCTGCAGACGGCGGTCAATCCCGAGCTGCGCCTGTTGCTCACCGAGTACGACACTGCGCACCTGGCCGTGCGGGCGGAGGACGACGACGGGAACTGGGACGGGGCTGTGAACCTGGCCACGAGCAGCAACTCCACGGGGACGAAGGTCGCGTTCACGGCCTTCGACTTGAGATCGCGTTCCGCGCTCACGCGCCAGGCGTCTCAGGCCGCAGACGGCTTGAACTCGTCGCAACGACCGCTCAGTGGTGTCGCCGTGCTCATGGCGTTGGCAGGCATCGCGGCGGCGGTGCTCGCGTGGCGAGGCATCGCGGCACGACTGCGGGAGTACCGATGAACGCTCGCCACGCGGCACTCGCGCTCGGTCTTGGCGCTGCGATTGCGTTGTCGGCGTGCACGAGCTCGGCGACGCCGAAGCCGACCGCGGCGAACGCAGCGACAACCACGACGGTGCCCGCGCCCGCAGGGTCCTGCACCGACACGAGCACGAACCCGGTTGCCTCGTTCGCGCCGAACACGACGAACCTGGTACCCGGAAGCGTCTTCCCGGCCGGCAGCACCATGGCGAGGATCCAGCAGCGCGGCCATCTCATCGCGGGCGTCTCGGCCGACACACTGCTGTTCGGGTTTCGCAACCCGTTCACGGGCGGGCTCGAAGGTTTCGACATCGACATGGTGCGCACGATCGCGAAGGAGATCTTCGGTCACGCGAACAAGATCTCCTACAAGGTGCTCACCTACGCGCAGCGTATCCCCGCGTTGCAGAGTGGCGCGGTCGACATCGTCGCCGACGTCATGACGATCAACTGCCTGCGTTGGGAGGCGATCGATTTCAGCTCCGAGTACTTGCAGGCAGGGCAGCGCGTGCTCGTTAGCACGGCATCGAGGGCGAAAGGCATTTCCGACCTGAACGGCAAGCGCGTGTGCGCGGCCGAGGGTTCGACCAACATCGACAAGCTGAAGTCGTACCCGAAGGTGCGCACGGTGCCCGTGCCCGACATCTCCGACTGCATGGTGCTGTTCCAACAGGGATCGGTCGACGCGGTCACCGGTGACGACACGGTGCTCGCCGGATTCGTTGCGCAGGATCCGTACGCGAAGGTGGTCGGGGCGGCGTTCACGATCGAGCCGTACGGGTTGGGCATCAAGCAACACAACACCGACTTCGTCCAGTACGTGAACGCGATCATCGAGCGCATGCGCGTCGACGGTACGTGGGCCGCGATGTACCGGAAGTGGTTGAAGCCGGCGGGCGCGGTTCCGAAGCCGCCGGCCGCGATTTACGGACGACGCCCGTGACCACCACGCTCGACGCGGCACCGCCGGCGCCGGCCAGCCTCACCAAGCCGCCGACCATCGACCAGCTGCGCCGCTATCTCGAGGGTCTCGACGCGTGGCGGGGCGCACTCGATCGCGACCTCGACGCGCTCGACCAGCGCGCACAGCGCTCGCGCACACCCGACGTCTACTCCAACGACGTGAGCCTCGCGATGGCGCTGCGCGCGTCGCTCGACGCGCGCGCCGGCGATCTCGTGTTGGTCTGGGACTCGGGCCGCGTCGGCAGCAGCGAGCTCGCACGCGCCGCGCAGCTCATCTGGGGCCGGTTGCCCGACGCGTTGGGGAACCCGACCGCGTTCTCGCTCGCGGAGGCGTGCACGCTCGTGTCCGCGTTGTTCTCGCGGCTCGACGCGCAGCTGTCGACCGACGTGCTCGCCGGAAGCGGCGCCACCGACGCGATCGCCGTGCTGCGCGACACCTTGACGCGCGCCGCGCTGTCCGCCAAGACCCTGCACCGCAGGCAGGGCGACGTCGCCGCGCTCTCGGCCCGGCTCGACCAGCTGCTGAGCGCGGGAACTCAGGCCGACATCGCTCCCGGCGTCGCCGAGATCGCGGAGGCCGCGTTCGCGCTCGAAGCGCTCCTCGTGAAGGAGATCGCATTGCGCGCCGCGGTGACGCGCGACGCGGCGATGGCCGCCGCCACCCGCAGCCGGCTCGAGGCCGACGAAGCGGCCGTCCGGGCCCTCGCGGCCGACGCCCGCGAGAAGATGAGCGCGGTGCCGGTGCTCGCGATCCCGAGCGTCGCGACCGTGGGCGAGCCGCCCGCGGTGCCGACGGGTGACGTCGATGCCGAGCCGGGCGACTGGAGTGCGGCACGGACGGTGCTCGACGGCTATCTGACCCGGCTGGCACAGGTCGACGCGGCGTTGAAGGAGGCGGGCGAGCGCTACGGAGCCGGCTTGGCCCGCCGCGCCGACCTCCGAGGGCTGCTCGGCGCGTACCGCAACCGAGCGGAGCGGTCGGGCCTCGCGGAGGACGGCGCGCTCGTGGCGGAATACACCGCGGCCCACGATGTGCTGTACACGGCCCCGTGCGACATCGCGGCGGCGGAGAAGCTCTTCGCCACGTACCAACGTGCGGTGCTGACCGCGACCGCGGGCGCCGCGACCCCCCACTTGAAGGAGGAACGGTGACCGCGTGCACACAACCCGGCTGCACGGGCTCCATCGAAGACGGCTACTGCAACGTCTGTGGCGCGCCGGAGCGCGCGCACCAGTCGGCGACGGTGACGTCGGCGCCGGGCGCCGGAGGTGCGTCGGGCACCAGTCGCACCGCCGTGTCGTCACGGCTGGGGTCGACGCCAATCGGCTCGGCCCGCACCGGTGCGTCGCACCCGACGCGCCGCCTCGGCAGCACCCGGACGCGCACGCAGCACCTCGGTGCCGGCATCACGTCGGTACCGGCCGCTCCGGTGCCCGACCCGCGCAGTGTCGTGCTCATCCATCCCGAAGTCGCGGAGGAGAAGCGCTTCTGCTCCGCGTGCGGCGCTCCCGTCGGTCGCGGCCACGACGGTGAGCCCGGGCGCACGAGCGGCTTCTGCCCGAAGTGCCGAACGGCGTACAGCTTCGCTCCGAAGCTCAAGCCCGGCGACCTGGTCGGCGGGCAGTACGAGACCGTCGGTTGTGTCGCGCACGGCGGGCTCGGGTGGATCTATCTCGCCCGCGACCACAACGTGTCGGACCGTTACGTCGTGCTCAAGGGACTGCTGAACACCGGCGACAAGGACGCGTACGACGCGGCCGTCGCCGAGCGCCAGTTCCTCGCGTCGGTCCAGCACCCGCTGGTCGTCGAGATCTACAACTTCACGCAGCACGAAGGTTCCGGATACATCGTCATGGAGTACGTCGGCGGCCGGAGCCTGAAGCAGATTCTGAAGGACCGCCAGGCCGCGAACGGCGGGCACTACGACGCCTTCCCCGTCGATCAGGCCATCGCGTACATCGTCGAGATCCTGCCCGCGTTCTCGTACCTGCACGGTCAAGGGCTCCTGTACTGCGACTTCAAACCCGACAACGTCGTGCAGGCCGGCGACAACCTGAAGCTGATCGACCTCGGTGGCGTGCGCCGCATCGACGACACCGCCGGCGCGATCTACGGCACGGTCGGTTTCCAGGCGCCGGAGATCGCCGAGGTCGGACCGTCGATCGCCTCCGACATCTTCACGATCGGGCGCACGCTCGCGGTGCTCGCCACCGAGCTGCGCGGGTACCAGTCGACGTACGTCACCACGTTGCCCGACGTGGCCGACATCCCGCTGTTCCAGCAGCACGACTCGCTCTACCGCGTGTTGCTGAAGGCGACGGCCAAGGATCCCGACGATCGGTTCCAGAGTGTCGACGAGCTGCGCGACCAGTTGATCGGGCTGCTGCGCGAGACCGTGGCGACCGCGAACGGCCGGCCGGCGACGGCGTCGGCCGCGTCGCCGTTGTTCGAGAGCCCGATCGCAACCGATGCCGAGCTCTCGTGGGACGAGCTGCCCGCGTTGCGGGTGGATCCGACCGACGCAGCTGCGACCTGGTTGGCCGCGGTGTCGGTCTCCGATCCGTCCGCGCGCCTCACGGCGCTGAAGAAGGCGCCGAACCGGACCGTCGAAGTGCAGCTGGCCGAGATCCGCGCGTACATCGAGTCGGTCAAGCTGCCCGATGCCACCAAGGTGATCGATGCGGTGCTCGCCGACAATCCGTGGGAGTGGCGGGCGGTGTGGATGTCGGGCCTGGCCGCGCTGGTCGCCGGCGACGCGCACGCCGCGACGACCGCGTTCAACACCGTCGTCGGCCAGGTGCCGGGTGAGCTCGCGCCGAAGTTGGCGCTGGCCCTCGCGTGCGAACGTGCCGGTGACGACGATCTCGCCGAGCAGCTGTACGCCGCGTGCACGATGGTCGACGCCTCCTACGTTGCGCCGGCCGCCTTCGGGTTGGCGCGGGTGCGGTCGAGGCGCAACGACATCGTCGGCGCGCTGGCCGCGCTCGATCTTGTCGGGCCGGTGTCGAGCGCGTACGTGTCGGCGCGCTGCGCCCGAGCCGACCTGTTGTCGCAGCCGGGGCGCAGCCTCTCCGACCTTGCCGACGCGGTCACGAGTGTCGATGCGGTCTCGCTCGACGCGCGCGAGCGTCAGACCTACCTGGTGCGCGTGCTCGAGCTCGCGCTCGACACCGTGCTCGCGAGCGGCGACAAGGCCGCGGTGAAGATCGGGGGCTTCACGGCCACCGAGCACGACCTGCGGCTCGCGACCGAGTCGGCCTACCGGCAATTGGCGTCGTTGAGCGAGCCCGCGGCCGAGCGGGTCCGTCTCGTCGACGCCGCCAACCGGATCCGGCCGCGGACCCTGCGGTGAGCGCGTGTCCCGCGTGCGGCGCCGAGGTCGCCGAGGCCGACCAGTTCTGCGAAGCGTGCGGGCAGGCCCTGCGCGAGCCGGAAGCGGTCGCGGCCACGAGCCCCGTGGCTCCGGCCGACGCGCCCGCGACAGCTGAGCGGGCCGTGCCGACCGATTCCGCCGCGACGATGGCGACGGTCGTCCCGCCGCCGGCCGGGCAGTGCACGTGCGGCGGCACCTTCGATGCCGACGGATGGTGCGACCGTTGCGGTCAACGCGCGCCCAGCGCGCGTGACCACCTGGTGGTCACGCTTTCGCCGCAGCTCGCGGGTGTCTCCGACAAGGGCCGTCATCACCCCCGCAACGAAGATGCGTTCGCGCTGTCGCTCGTCGGCGCGCGTTCGGTGCTCGTGGTGTGCGACGGCGTGAGCTCGGCGACCGATTCCGACCTCGCGGCCGTTGCCGCGGCCGACACCGCGCGCGACGTGATGACGGCCGCCCCGTCGGCGCCCGACGCCGCGAGCCCGGCGACCCAGGTCGAGTACTACAGCGACCTCTGGTCGCAGGCGGCCCACGCCGCCAATGCGGAGGCGGCGTTGATCGCGCAGCATGTTGGTGGTCAGAACCCGCCGTCGTGCACGTTCGCGGCGGCCGTCGTCGACGGCGACCTCGTCGTTGCCGCGTGGATCGGCGACAGCCGCGTCTACTGGCTGGGCGACGACGGCACGGCGCTCCAGTTGTCGGTCGACGACTCGTGGGCGACGGAGCAGGTCGAGCACGGGATGCCCCGGGCGGTCGCGGAAGCCGACCCCCAGGCTCACTCGATCACCCGATGGATGGGTGCCGACGCCGCCGACCCGACCCCGTCGTGCGGATCGCTCGCCGCCCCCGGTGCGGGGTGGGTGCTGGTGTGCTCCGACGGCCTGTGGAACTACTGCTCCGGCGCGGCCGACCTGGTGGCGTTGGTGAAGAAGTACGACACCCTCGACCCCACCCGGCTCGCCGGTGATCTCGTCGACTGGGCGAACGAGCACGGCGGCCATGACAACATCACCGCCGCGCTGGCCCGAGTCGAGCGCACTGCCGATACCGAGCCCGCGGATACCGAGCCCGCCGATACCGAGCCCGCCGATACAAGGAGCTCATGATGGCCAACTGGACCGCCACCGTCTTCGAGAACGAGTACCTCGCCGACGGTGCGACCGACGTGCACGCGGTAGTGACGGTCGCGTGCGCGGGCGCCGGTGACGCCGGCTCATCAGGTGGCGACGCGGCCGAGATCGTCATCATCGACACGTCGGGCTCGATGCGCGAGCCCCGCTCGAAGATCACCAACGCGCGCAAGGCCGCGGCCGTCGCGATCGACGCCATTGCCGACGGCACCTTCTTCGCGGTGATCGCCGGCGCGTCGACACCCGATGTCTTGTTTCCCACCAACGGCGAGATGGCGCGCGCCGACGCGCGGAGCCGGAAGGCTGCGAAGGACGCGGTCATGCGCCACGAAGCGAACGGCGGCACCGCGATCGGCGCGTGGCTGGAGTGTGCCGACGGGCTGTTCGAGAGCTCGGGCGCAGCGAAGCGCCACGCGATCCTGCTCACCGACGGCAAGAACGGTGAAGAAGACCGCGACTTCGAGGTGTACATGCAAAATGTCGCCGGGCGGTTCCAGTGCGACTGCCGAGGCGTGGGAGTCGATTGGGACGTGAAGCAGCTGCGGCGGGTCGCGTCCGCGCTGCTCGGCTCGGTCGACCTGATCGCCGATCCCGATCACATGGCCGACGATTTCGCGTCGATGATGGCGGCGTCGATGGGGCGCGGCGTCGCGTCGGCGTCGCTCCGGGTCTGGTCACCGCAGGGGGCGAAGGTGATGTTCGTGCGCCAGGTCGCGCCGGCCATCGAAGACCTGACCGCCAAACGCACGACCGTCTCCGAGCTCGTCGGCGACTATCCGACGGGCGCGTGGGGAAACGAGTCGCGCGACTATCACGTCGCCGTGCGCGTCGCGCCGAAACCGGTCGGCTCGGAGCAGCTTGCCGCCCGCGTGCAGCTCGTGGTCGGCGACGAGGTGCAGGCATCGGGTCTCGTGCGCGCGACCTGGTCGGACGACTCGACGCTGACCACGCGCATCAATCCCGCCGTCGCGCACTACACAGGCCAAGCCGAGCTGGCCTCCGCAATTCAGGACGGTCTCGCGGCGAAGGCGTCCGGCGACGATGCGACCGCAACGGTGAAGCTCGGACGGGCCGCGCAGCTCGCGGCCGAGACCGGCAACGACGAAGCCACCGCGAAGCTGCAGAAGGTCGTCGACATCCAGGACGCGGAGACCGGCACCGTGCGGTTGAAGCGCGAGGTCGACAAGCTCGACGAGATGGCGCTCGACACGTCGTCGACGAAGACAACGCGGGTGAAGCCTTGAGCACCTGCCCGAACGGCCATCAATCCGCGACCGACGACTTCTGCGACACGTGCGGCGCGCCGATCGCCGCGGCCGGCTCGACCGCGGCCGCGCCTCCACCACCGCCTCCCGCCGCGGCGGCCCCGCCGGCCGCCGTGGTGCACAAGGCGTGCCCGAACTGCCAGGTCGAGAACGTCGCCGACGCGCTGTTCTGCGAGGCCTGCGGCTACGACTTCACGACCGGCCAGCTCCCGCCGGCCGCGCCCGGTGACATCACCACGTTGGCCCCTTCGGCGCCGCCGGCGGTCGCGGCGCCCGCTTCGCTCGCGCATGCCGACTGGGTCGCGGAGATCTGGATCGATCCCGATTTCTTCGCGGCGCAGCAGGCCGCGGGCGTGTGCCCGACCGGTGGCGCGCCCACCGTCGTCCCGCTGCACGGCAGCGAAGCGGTGATCGGTCGTCGTTCGAAGTCGGCGCGGACCACGATCGAGATCGACTGCTCGGGCGACACGGCCACCTCGCACCGTCACGCCAAGCTGACGCTCGATCACGATCGCTGGTATCTCGAAGATCTCGGGTCGACCAACGGCACGTTCGTCGGCACGCCCACCTCGATGCCGCCAACGGTGTTGACCGCGGGTGAGCGTCACGAGCTCACCGACTCCGAGCGCATCTACATCGGCGCCTGGACCCGCATCGTCGTCCGCCGCGCCACCCCCGAGGAACAAGGCGCGCCCCCCACCCCCTGACCCACGCCGGCTCGCGTCACGCGCCGGACCCGTCCTTGGTACTGCACTTTCTACGCATACGACATAGGTGCAGTACCAGGGAGGCGGAGGGGCGCGTTAGGACGGCTGGGACGCGCGCCATTCGTCGACGTAGCCGTCGAAGATGGCGACGAGCTGCTCGCCGATCGTGAAGTACGCGTCGTCGTCGAGGTTGGCGAGCGACACGCGCACACTCCACGCGGGCCCGTCGAACCCCGCGCCCGGCAGCAGCACGATGCACGTCTCCTGTGCGAGGCGGAAGAGCGGGTCGACGGGTTCGTAGTTCGCCGCGAGCCAGTCGGCGAAGGCGGTGCCGTACCGCTGGCGGGCCCAGATCTGCAGGTCGATCTCGGCGTAGTAACCCGCGCGCAGCGGATCGACGCCGAGCGCGATCCCCATCCCTTCGTAGAGGTGCGTGAGCCGGCGGCCGATGATGGCGCGGGTCGCGAGCTTGTAGCGGTCGTCGTGGTCGATGAGGGCCGATGCCGCGAACAACGTCATCTGCACCTGTTGGGGGAGCGAGAGCCCCGCGGTGTGGTTGAGCGCGACTTGCCGACTGTCGGCGACCATGCGGTCGATGAAGCGAATGCGGCGCGGCTCGACGGACAGGGTCTCGTAGCGGTGGTCGAGCTTCTGCTTCACCGGCTCCGGGAGTGCGGCGAGCGTCGTGTCGAACACGTTGTCTTGGGAGACCGCGATCACACCGAGGCGCCAGCCGGTCGCGCCGAAGTACTTCGAGAACGAGTAGACGGCCACGACGTTGCGCGGAATCGTCGCCATCAACGAGCAGAAGCCTTCGACGAACGTGCCGTAGACGTCGTCGGTCACGACCATGAGCCCGGGGTTGGTCGTCGCGACGATCGCCGCGATCCGCGCGCTCGTCGCCGGGGCGAGCATCACCGACGGCGGGTTCGACGGGTTGACGACGAACAGCGCCCGCACCTTCGGGTCGGCGAGCTTGTCGATCTCGCGGTCGGGGAACTGCCATGTGGGGCTGCCGTCGTCGCTGTGCGCGTTGGCGTAGAGCTCGACGATCTCGTAGCCGTAGCGGTCGAGCCTCGGGATCTCGAGGTAGGGCGTGAACGCGGGGACCATCAACGCGACCGTGTCGCCGGGCTCGAGGAGGTGGTTGGCCGCGACGCTGTCGAAGATGTAGCACATCGCCGCGGTGCCGCCTTCGACCGCGAACAGGTCGAACGGAACACCCGGTGCAACGCGCGCGCACATCTCCGCGGTGAGGTACTCGCGCACGACGAGCTCCGCGTGCACGAGCATGCGGTCGGGGCCGGGGTAGTGGTCGCCGATGATGCCGTCGACGAGCTCGTAGACCCACGCGTCGGCGTCGAAGCCGCGCGCGATGCCGTAGTCGACGATGCTGACGAGCGGGGCGACACCCGGATGCGATGCGGCCGCGTCGACCCACACTCGGAAGCGCTCACTGATGCCGTGCTCCTCGGGCATGCCGGCGAGTCCAGGCGCGTCCCAGGTGCGCCGCGCCTCTCCCAACGCGAACGTACCGAGCGCGAAGAACGCCTCGCGCGGCTGGGTCGCGATCCAGTTGGGGTTGCCGCGCCCGGCGTCGAGCAGGGGCGTGCGGTGCTCGAGGCGCGCCGCGGTCGCCATCTCGATCAGGTGGCTCTTGAGCTCGAACGGGCTCAGGGCCTCGAGCCGGCGCTCTTCGTCGCGGGTGATGCGCGACGGCTTCTCGGGTTCGGCCATGGTCAGGGCGAATCGGGACGGCGCACCGCGAAGACATCGCAGTTGTGCACCGGGCCGGGCGGCCGCGGCTTGTGCGGCGAGTGCCACAAGCCCTCGAGCTCGCCGATCGGCTGCAGATCGACGGCCTGGAAGAGCTCGCGGATGAGCTCGGTG
>JBBSEC010000087.1:0-18955 GCA_038240075.1 Acidimicrobiia bacterium | reverse complement strand
GGCCGGAAGACCGAGGAGTCGACGGAGTCCGTCGAGCACGATCGCCGGCGTCACCGTCGCGGGTTCGAGTCGGTACTGGAACGCCGCGCCGAGCAGCAGCGCGATCAGCTGCACCGCGAGCTGCGGCGCGGGGGCGGGCAGATCGAAGCCGAGGTCGGTCGACCACTGCGCGAGCCCCGTCGCCAATCCGTCGCGCATCGCCCCGAGCCGGGCGGCGCCGACGACACCGAGCTCAGGGTCGCGCGCCGCGTGCAGCCAGAGCTCGAACTCGAGCAGCAGCCACGCGCCGCCGCTCTCGTCGTCGTGACGGATGAGCCCGCGCCACACCTCTCGGAGGCGGCCGTCGAGATCCGACGCCGCTTCGACGCGGGTCCCGAGGTCGACGATCGTCTGCCCGACCCAGAGCTCGAGGAGGGCGACGAGCAGACCCTGCTTGCCGCCGAAGTGGTCGTAGAGCGCCCCAGTTGTGCGGTTGGCGGCGTCGGCGACCGCTTCGGCCGAGGTGGCATGGAAGCCCTTGTGGGCAAACAGGTCGGCGGCGGCCGCGAGCAGTTGCGCCCGCGTCTCGGCGCGTCGTTCTTCCTGGGTACGGGCCACCGGCCGACGTTACATCGGATCTCCGACATATGTCGCCCCGCCGATGTATCCGGGCCGAAGAAGAGGGCGGTGTCCTTGCCTGCTCACTTAGGTTAGCCTTACAATAGTTCGAGGTTCCCTCTGATCTCCGGACGTGCGCATGCACGCGGTCACCCGCACCAATCCCGTGCCTCCCCTCCCGTCGGGCTACGCGCGCGCGTTGCGGCGCATCGAGCACGTCCGGTTGATCCTGGGCGCGGGCCGGCCGGTCGCGGAGGTCACCGGGGTGGGTCACCGCTGCCCGCAAACCTTCCGAATCTCGGTTGCGGCCGCGCTCGAACTGGCCGACGCGGGTGTGCCGCTCCGCATCGAAGATCGCGGTGGTCACGCGGCTGCCTGAGCTCAACGGCCAGGTCGTCTCTTGCGACGGAGCGCTACCGTCGCGTTGCGTTCAGGTGGGCTGTGCGCCGCATCGGGGGAGACGGCAGATGACGCGAGTGCTCGGAGCAGGTTCGGGTCAGGTCGCGAGGCGCCGCTTTGCTCCCCGATTTGCTCCCCGTTGTGCGCTCGTCGCGGCGGTGCTCGTCGCCGCTCCTGTGGTGAGCGTGACGCTCGCCACGCAGCCGGCGACCGCCGCGGGCGACGCAACCGTGAGCAACTTCACGGGCGCGGTGAACGCCCCGCTCGGGATCGCGGTGGGGTCCGACGGGGCGCTGTGGTTCACGAACCTCGGAAGCAACTCGATCGGTCGCATCACGACGAGCGGAGTGATCACCAACTTTTCCAGCTCGGGCATGAGCGAACCGGAAGAGATCACCGCGGGGCCCGACGGCGCACTCTGGTTCGTGAACTTCGGAGGCCTCAGCGGCGCCATCGGCCGCATCACCACGAGCGGGACCATCACCATCTTCACCGACCCCGGAATCGAGTTCCCGCAGCACATCACGGCAGGGCCCGACGGCGCGCTGTGGTTCACCAACACCAGTCAGGGTCTGCCCGACGGTACGTTCACACCACCGTCGATCGGTCGTATCACCACCGCCGGGGTGGTCACGAAGTTCACCGATCCCGGGATTCTCGCCCCTGCAGACCTGACGGCCGGGCCCGACGGTGCCGTGTGGTTCGTCAACGCCGGATCCGGTGGGCCGATCGGGCGCATCACGTCGGCAGGAGCAGTGACCACGTTCACCAGTCCCCTGATCAGCCACGGTCATCCCCAGCAGATCACCGCCGGACCCGACGGCGCCCTCTGGTTCACCACCGCGCTCAACAGCTTCATCGGCCGAATCACGACGGCCGGCGCGATCAGCATCAAAACCGATCCGACCATTCGGAAGGCGTACGGGATCACGTCGGGTGGTGATGGCGCGCTCTGGTTCACGAACACGGGGAACAACTCGATCGGGCGGATCACCACGGCCGGTCGGGTCGTCACCAACTACACCGGTACCGGCATCGTCTTCCCGAGCGACATCGTGAAAGGCCCCGACGGCGCGATGTGGTTCACGAATGAGGAGGGCAGCAGCATCGGGCGGATCGTCCTCGGGCCTCGCGCGGTCGTGCCCGGTCACGCGGCGGTCGTCGAAGGAAACTCCGGAACGACCGCGCTGCACGTGCCGGTCTCGCTGTCGATCCCGTCGACGCAGACCGTCACCGCGGATTGGACGACCGTCGTCGCGCCCAACGGAAGCGGAGCGCAAGCCGACCCCGCGACCGACTACACACCCGCGAGCGGCACGGTCACCTTCGCGCCGGGCGAGGTTTCGCAGACGGTGACGATCAACGTCAACGGTGATGTGCTCACCGAACCCGACGAATACATCGTCGTGTCGTTCAGGAACCCGACCAACGCGGCAATCGGTGGGCTCTATGGGCTTGGATTCGGCATCATCACCAACGACGACTGAGCCCGCGCCCGATTGCTACGAGACATTGGGCAGTGCCGTGCGCTTGCGCTCGAGGAGCGCATGTTCTGCGGCGTTCTCCGCGAGTGCGAGCGCACGGTCGTACGCGTCGCGTGCGTCGTCATAGCGGCCGACACGTGACAACAGATCCGCGCGAGCGGCGTGGAACAGGTGGTACGTGTCGAGGTCGAGCGCGTCGACGATGGCGAGCGCCGGCTCCGGGCCGTCGGTCTCCGCGATCGCAACCGCGCGGTTGAGCGCGACGATCGCGTTCGGAGTGATCGCGAGGAGCTGGTCGTAGAGCGCGACGATCTGGCGCCAGTCGGTGTCCTGCGCGCGGCGCGTGTCGCTGTGCACCGCGTTGATTGCGGACTGGATTTGGTACGGACCGGGCCGGTTGCGGCGCAGACACTGGCGCACGAGCGTCTGCCCTTCCGTGATGAGGTTGCGGTCCCAGAGCGAACGGTCCTGGTCGGGAAGCAACACGATGCTCCCGTCGGCCGCGGTGCTCGCCGCTCGGCGCGACTCGGTCAACAGCAGGAGCGCCAGCAGCCCGAGGACCTCGGGCTCGTCGGGCATGAGGTGGGCGAGGATGCGCGCGAGCCGGATGGCTTCGGCGCAGAGGTCGTCGCGAACGAGATCGGCTCCCGCGGTCGCGGTGTACCCCTCGTTGAACACGAGGTAGATCACCGCGAGCACCGGGCGCAGCCGGTTCGGAAGTTCCGCATCGGCGGGCACGCGGTAGGGGATCTTCGCGTCGCGGATCTTCTGCTTCGCGCGCACGAGGCGCTTGGCCATGGTCGCCTCGGGAACGACGAACGCGCGGGCGATGTCGGGCGTCTCGAGCCCGCCGAGCAGTCGCAGTGTGAGCGCGATCTGCGCGCTCGGGGCGAGCGCCGGGTGGCAGCACGTGAAGATCAACCGGAGGCGGTCGTCCTGCACGTCGCTGCTCACGCCGTCGCCTGACTCGGAGGCTTCGGCGCGCTCGTGGAGGAGCGCGGCCTGGGCGTGGCGGTCATTGCGGGATGCCTCTCGCCGCAGCCGGTCGATGGCGCGGTTCCGGGCGGTGGTGGTGATCCAACCGCCGGGGTTCGGCGGCAATCCGGTCGTGGGCCACCGCTCGCTCGCCACGAGGAACGCCTCCTGGACCGCCTCTTCGGCGAGGTCGATGTCGCCGAAGAGACGGACCAGGGTGGCGACGACCCGACCGGATTCCTCACGGAAGATCCGTTCGAGGTCGCCGGTGTCGACGGCCGGCGGCTCGGTGGGCACGTCTCGTCAGGCCTGCGGGGGCTCGTCCTGGAACGGGCGCACCTCGACGGGCCCCATGCACGCGGCCGACGCGCGGGTCGCCAACGCGAGCGCGGCGTCGAGGTCCGGCGCCTCGATGACCCAGAAGCCACCGATCTGCTCCTTCGTCTCGGCGAACGGCCCGTCGGTCATCACGGGGTCGCCGCCATCCGAAGCGCTCACGACGGTCGCCGATTCGGGTGCGTGCAGACCGCCGCCGAAGACCCACTGTCCCTTGGCCTGGAGGTCGGCGTTGAACGCGTCGACCTGCTTGTACGCCCGTTGCATCACGGCCGGGTCGTCGGGGATCGGGTTGCGGTCGCTGTGCCACACGGAGAGGAGGTACTGGGTCATGGGAAGTCCTTTCGGTTGTGCGGGCGAAGTCTCGCCTGCGAGCTGCAGGGGTGTCACGGAGTGGGATCAGTTGGAGTGGCCGAGACGGGAAGCGAGGGCCGGGATCACGATCGCGGCGGCCACGACGTGGGTGAGCGCGAGGGTGAACCGCGTCGAGGTGTGCGCGTCGGCGAGCCCGTCAGGAACGAGTGTCAGCGCGGTCAGCGCGATCGTCGTCGTCAGGAACGTGCGGTGCGGCCGGACCGCCCGGCGCGAGAGCACCAGGGCCAGGACGGTACCGACGATCGCCGCGAAGATCGTGAGCTCGGCGAAGCCGATCACCGGGATTGCCTTGCCGGAGACCTTCAGGGAGACACCGGACGCGTGTGCGATGGCCGCGGTGGCGGAGGTCGCCATGCCGGCTCCGATACCGGCGACAGTGCCGGTCTTCCAGAGCTGCTTCGCGGTGACGGTGGTCGGCTCCGTCTGACCGGTGGTCGTTGCCGGAGCGGTGAACGCGCTGGTGGTGGTCATCAGGGTGCCCCTTTTCGTGGTGGCCGGCCCGGTGCCGGCCCTCACCCCTACCGACGAACGGTTTCCGCCGAGAGGACACCCCGCGGCAGATTTCTTCGAACAAGATGCGGGAATGCTGGCGCGGCGGTTCGAGGCTCAGCTCCTGAGTGGGCCGCCGGCGCGGACACCTTCGGCGGTCGTGACGAGGCTTCTTGCTGTCCAGGCCCAGGATCCACGGGGCGCGCGGCTCGCGGTCCGGAGCCGGTCCCGGGGTGTGCGCGCCGCCGACGTCGACGCCGCGCTCGATGCGGGCTCGTTGCTCGTCACGTGGCTGAACCGCGGCACGCTGCACCTCGTCACCCCCGACGACTACTGGTGGCTGCACGCGCTCACCACGCCGCAGTTGGAGGTCGCCAACCGGCGCCGGCTCGGGCAGGAGGGTGTCGACGACGCGCAGGCCGACCGTGGTGTCGGCGTCGTCGCCGACGCGGTGTCGCGCGGGCCGCAGACGCGCACCGAGTTGCGGCGCCGCCTCGACGCCGCGAGCGTGCCGACGGCGGGCCAGGCCCTCGTGCACGTGCTCTTCGCCGCTTCGATTCGCGGCGCGATCGTACGCGGCCCGATGCGCGGCACCGAGCACGCCTTCGTTCCCGTCTCCGACTGGTTGGGCACCGCACCGCCGGCGCTCGAGCGTTCCGACGCGCTCGCGCGTCTGGCCCGCCGGTATCTCGCCGGCCACGGTCCCGCCGACGCACGCGACCTCGCGAAGTGGGCCGGCGTGACCCTCACCGCCGCGCGCTCCGGACTCGATTCCATCGCCGACGAGGTCACCGTCGTCGACGGCCTGGTGGATCTCGCCGATCGCAGCTCGCGCCGCACGAACGCGCGCGCGGCAGCGCCGAAACCCCGCCTGCTCGGACCCTTCGATCCGCTGCTGCTGGGTTGGGTGTCGCGCGAGCCGGTTGTCGGGGATCATCGCGTCGCGACCACGAACGGCATCGTCCGCCCCGTTGCGTTGGTCGGCGGCCGCATCGTCGCGACGTGGGGGCTCGCGGCGGCGACCTTGACGATCGCGCTGCTCGAGAACGTGAACGCAGCAACCGTCGCGGCGTTGCGGAACGATGCCGCCGACGTCTTCCGGTTCCTCGGCATCGCGGACGGGAGCACCGTCGTCATCGAGCCGTAAGTGACGACGCGACCGCGCGTCCCGTCGGGCGCCGCGCGTACGATGCCGATCAGATCAGCAAGGCGAACGCATCAGGACACCGCGCCGTGGTGTTCGTCCACGGCCTCTGGTTGCTCCCGTCGAGTTGGGACCGTTGGCGCACGGTGTTCGAAGCCGCCGGCTACGCGACCCTGTCGCCCGGCTGGCCCGACGATCCCAACACGGTCGAAGAAGCGAACCGTCACCCCGAGGTCTTCGCGCACAAGACCGTCGGTCAGATCGCGGATCACTTCGAGTACGTGATCGGCAAGCTCGCGCAGCGACCCGCGATCGTTGGGCACTCGTTCGGCGGGCTGCTCGTGCAGATCCTTGCGGACCGTGGTCTGTCCGACGCGACGGTGGCCATCGACCCGGCTCCGTTCCGCGGTCTGCTGCCGTTGCCGATCTCGGCGCCCAAGTCGGCGTCGCCCGTGCTCGGCAACCCCGCCAATCACGGCCGCGCGGTTCCGCTCACCTACGAGCAATTCCGCTACGCGTTCGCGAACGCGGTGAGCGAGGACGAGGCGAAGGAGCTGTACAACACCTACGCCGTGCCGGGATCGGGCGCACCGCGCTTCCCCAGGCTGCGACCGCGAACCTGAACCCGTGGACCGAAGCGAAGGTGAAGTCGAAGAACCCCGACCGCGGGCCGCTCCTCATCCTCGACGGCGAGCTCGACCACACGGTGCCGTGGGCGATCGCCAACGCCTCGTTCAAGAAGCAGAGACGCAGCGCGGGCGTCACCGAGATCGTGAAGGTCGCCGGCCGAGGTCACTCGCTGACGATCGACCACGGCTGGCGGGAAGTCGCCGACACCTCGCTCGCCTTCGTTCAGCGCTTCGTCAAACCCTGAAACCGCCGGCATCGGAATACTGAGCCGTTGGAATACCACGGTACCGGGCCGAGTTGAGATCGTTCGATGACTGTCGAACAAATGAACTCGCGGGACTACGACCGTCGCTGGTGGACGCTGGGTGTGCTCTGCGTCAGCCTCGTGATGATCGTGGTTGCCAATGCATCGCTCAACGTCGCGCTCCCGACCCTGGTCAAGGACCTGCACGCAGGCTCCAGCTCACTCCAGTGGATCGTCGACGCGTACAGCCTCGTCTTCGCCGGGCTGCTCCTCACCGCCGGATCGCTCGGTGACCGGTACGGACGGCGCCTCGCCCTCAACGGCGGGCTGCTCATCTTCGGTGGGGCCTCGGGCCTCGCGGCCTTCGCCAACTCGTCGAGCCAGCTGATCGCGGCCCGCGCCGTCATGGGCGTGGGTGCCGCGCTCGTGATGCCGGCGACCCTGTCGATCCTGGCGCACGTGTTCCCGCCCGCGGAGCGCCGCCAGGCGATCGCCATCTGGGCCGGCTTCGCCGGTGTGGGTGCGGCGCTCGGTGGTGTGTCCAGTGGCTGGTTGCTGCAGCACTTCTGGTGGGGCTCGATCTTCCTCACCAACGTTGCCGTCGTTGCGGTCGCACTGATCGCGGGCGCGATCCTCATCCCGTCCGCGAACGAGGATCACGAGCCCTCACTCGACCTCGTCGGCGCGTTGCTCTCGATCGTCGGGCTCGGTTCGCTCGTCTACGCGATCATCGAAGCGCCCGGTCGCGGTTGGCTGTCGACGCCGACGCTCGCCGCGTTCCTGATCGCGGCGGCGCTTCTCTACGCGTTCGCGCGATGGGAGTTGCACGTCGCCGAGCCCATGCTCGACCTCCGCTTCTTCCGCAACCCGCAGTTCGCGGCGGCGGCGAGCAGCATCACGCTCGTGTTCTTCGTGATGTTCGGCATGATCTTCGTGCTGACGCAGTACCTGCAGCTCGTGCTCGGGTACAGCCCGCTCGGCGCGGGTGTGCGCATGCTGCCGTGGGCGGTCGTGTACATGCTCTCGACGCGCCGGTCGGCGCGCTTCGTCGAACGGTTCGGCCAACGCATGGTCGTTTCGTGGGGGCTCGTGGTCGTCGCCGCCGGCCTCGGGCTGTTGGCGCTCAGCGGGCTGCACGCGAACTACCCGTTGCTCGCGCTGTCACTCGTCGTGAGTGCGGCGGGGATGGGCATGGTCACGGCCCCGTCGACGGGCGCGATCATCGTCTCGCTTCCTCTCAACAAAGCGGGCGTCGGCTCGGCTGTCAACGACACCACCCGCGAGCTCGGTGGCGCACTCGGCGTCGCGGTGATGGGGAGTCTCCTCGCGTCGCTGTACCGCGGTGATCTGCCGGCGTCCGCGCACGCCGCGAGCACGTCGCTCGGTGCCGGAATCGACGCGGCTGCGAAGGTGCCCGGTCCGGCCGGTGTCGCGCTCGCGCACGCCGCCCGCGTCGCGTACGTGCACGCGTTCGACATCACGATGCTCGTCGCGGTGGGCGTCGCGCTGCTGGCCGCCGCGTTGATCTCGAGGGTGCTGCGGCCGCAGGCCGTTGTGGAGATCGACGACTCGGTCGCGCTCGATAACGTTGCCGCATGATCTCGCATCACGACGCGATCGACGCACCCGGTCCCGAGCGCGACGAGATCGAGCTGGGAGAGGTGCTGCACGCGCTCTCCGACCCGGTTCGGCGGCAGATCGTCGTCGTTCTCGACGCGGCCGACGCCGAGGTTGCGTGCGGTGAGTTTCCGATGACGGTGAGCAAGTCGACCGCAAGCCATCACTTCAAGGTGCTGCGCGCAGCGGGCGTGCTCGACGGTCGCTACGAAGGCACGCGGCGCTTCCACTCGCTGCGCCGCGCGGATCTCGACGCGCGCTTTCCCGGTCTGCTCGACAGCGTGTTGCGCGCCGCGACGGCCTGACGCCGCTTCACGCCGAGGCGAGGCCCGAGCGCACCGCGTAGACCGCGATCTCGGCGCGGCTGGTCATCGACAGCTTGGCGAGGATGTTCGACACGTGCACCGACGCGGTCTTCGGTGAGATGAACAGGCGCGTCGCGAGCTCGCCGTTGGTCAGGCCCTCGGCCAGCAGCGCGGCGACCTCACGTTCGCGCGGTGTGAGCTCGGCCGGACCGTCGATCGTCGCGCCGCCACCGAGCCGGCGTTGCAACGCCGCGAGCTCTTTCACACGCGTGCCGCCCCAGCGCTCGAGCAGCAGCGCCGCGGCGGCGGCGTGTGTGCGCGCCTCGTCGAGGCGTTTGAGGGCAACGAGGCTGCGGCCGGCGCCGACGTGTGCGGTACCGAGTGCGGCCGGACGTACCTGGTCGCCGGCACGGGCGATCGCCGCCGTGTAGTCGGAGAGTGCGGCTTCGTGGTTGCCGAAGGCCTCGAGCAGCTGCGCGCGAGCGAGCATCCGGTACGGGTCGTGGTCCATCTCGTGATGGCCGAACCCGAGCGGGAGCCGGTCGAGCACGGCCTGGGTCTCGTCGGGGGGAAGTCCCCCGAGCAACATCGCGCGGACGAGATCGTGCACGAGCTGCGGATCGACACCGCCGCGTTTCGCGGCGTTGTCGACGAGTGCCGCGGCGTGACGACGCACCGCGTCGAGATCGTGGCGGAGGGCCCCGACGTGGAGCCCGAGCCCGTACCACCACATCCCCTTCGCGTTGATCGTCGTCTCGAACTGATCGAAGATCGCTTCGGCGCGATCGACTTCACCGGCTTCGAGCGCGAGCCCGGCTGCGTGCGCGCGAATCCAGAACGCGGGCTTGCTGCCCGACGAGTAGCGCTGGGCTCGGAGCGCCTCGTCGATCTGGGTGAGCGCGGCACCGAGGTCGCCCTCCCATTCGGCGAGGTCGGCGAGCCCGGCCCAGTAGCTTCCGGCCAGGAGATCGAAGCCGGCCCGTTCGGTCGCGTCGCGCATGCGCTTCAGCAGTGACCGCGCCTCGTCGGCGTCGGGCCGGTAGTAGTCGCCGCGGACGAGGTTGTTGAGGCCGCGCGCGACGATCACCCACATTCCGAGCGCCGCGGCTTCGTCGACCCACTTGGCGAGGAGCACCGCGCCTTCCGCGACGAGCGCGGGCTCGTTCATGTACGCCGAGGCTCGCTCGATCTGCGCGTGCGCGCGCACTTCGGGCAGATCGAGGCGGTCGGCCAGATCGGCGGCGCGGTCGGCCCACGCCACGGTGGCGTCGAGGTCGTCGCGCAGCATGCACATCTCGGCGAGAACGGCGAACGCGCGGCCCTGCTCCGGCCCTTCGTCGAGCTGCTCGACGAGGGCAGTGAGCCGCGCCGTACTTTCACGCGCGCCGACGGCGTCGCTGAGGTCGTGGTCGAGCCGGCACAGCAGACGGAGTGCGGCCGATTCCGCCTCGATGTCGCGGGCGCGGCGGGCGAGCTCGATGCTGCGCGTCGTGAGACTGCGAGCGTCGGGCAGGAGCCCGCTCAACCACGCGGCCCGGCTCGCGATGTCGAGCAGCTCCGGGTCGTCGGCGGCCTCGCTCAGGCCGAGCTCGGCGAGTTGCAGCGCCTGATAGGTCGAGCCGGAGTGCAAGAAGCGGAGCGCACCTTCACGAGCCGCACTGACCATGTCGTCGAACTGCCCGGCTCCCCGCGCGTGGTGTGCGATGGCTGCGAAGTCGTCGCTGTGGCCGTCGCGCAACGCGTCGAGCGCGGCGTGGTGCAGGCGCCGGCGTTCGCGCCCGAGGAGATCCGACTCGATCGCCTCGCGGGCGAGCGCGTGCCGGAACGAGAAGACGTCGGTCTCGCCTTCGATCAGCAGGCCGCGGTCGACGAGATCGCGCAGGATCGGGATGAGCTCGCGCTCGGTGTTTCCCGAGACCGCGGCCAGCACGTCGAAGTCGACGCGCGTCACGCCGAGCACCGCGGCGGTCTCGAGCACCACCCGCTGCTGCGCGCTCAGGTCGTCGAGCTGCCGGCGCACCAGCTCCGAGAGGCTCCACGGCAGCTCCTGGCTCAGCAGCTCGTCGGGATCGTCCTGACCCGCGGCCGCGAGGAGCTCCTCGAGGAAGTACGGGTTGCCGCCGGTGCGCGAGTGCAACGCGTCGATGATGCGGTACGAGGGCTCACGCCCGTAGACCCCGGCGAGGAACGAACCGACGTCGAGCGTCGACAGGCGGTCGAGATGGAGGTGCGTCACCGCGTGACGACGCTCGAGCCGCGGGAGCATCTCGGCGGTGGGGTGGCGACGGTGCAGCGCATCGGGACGGTACGTGCCGACGAGCAGTTGCGGCCCGCTGCCCTGCTCGGCCAGCCGCTCGAAGAGGGCCACGCTCTCGGAGTCGGCCCAGTGGAGGTCGTCGAACACAACGGCGCTCGGTGTCCGCAGGGTGAGGTCGCGCACGATCTCGAGGCCGAGCCGGACCCGCTCGTCGGCGGGCCGGGTGCTGTCGGCGAGGAGCGCGAGCCGCGGGTCGTCCTTCGCGTTGCCGTCGTCGAGCGCGTCGAACAACAGCTCGAACGGCCGACCGAACGACCCCGGGTCGGCCTGACCCGCGAACACGACCATGCCCGGGGGCAACCGGTCGATGAGCTCACGCACGAGGCGGGTCTTCCCGACCCCTGCTTCGCCTCCGACCAGCGCGATCGCGGGAGAGTGTCCGGACTCGACCAGGTGTGCGAGGCGGTCGAGCTCGTCGGCCCGACCGACCATGCGGGGAGAGAGGCCGGGACGCCCGAAGAGCATCCCGCAAGAGTAAGGCGATCGGATCAGGCGTGAACCGGCGTTTGGCGGGCCAAGAACGCGATCCCGTGGTGCCGCGCGTGCGGCGTTGCGGAGACGCTCGCGGGGGTGCGATTGCTCCGAACCACACGGTACCGGTGGGCGTCGGCTTCCTTCGAGCGCCGGAGGTCGATGATCAGCTGTTGGGTTTGGTAGACGTTGTCCATACGACGATGCTGGACCTCTGAGGTAGGAGTCGACATCGGCACGATGCCCTATCAGGCGTCCTATTTTCCGCGTGACGTATTTCGGCTGATACCGAGGAGATGCCTGTGAGCACCGACGGTGGCCCGAACGAGATCGGCAACGAGGCGGAGTTTCCCGACGACGCGATCGACGACGACGAGGTCGATTCCGACGAGCAGCTCCTGATCGACCGCAAGGAGCTGAACGAGCTCGGGCTCGAGCTCGACAATCCCGAAGGCTTCGCGGACGAATAGGAGGCGGAGATGCGCCAGCTCGTGCTCGTGG
The DNA here is from genome assembly GCA_038240075.1 of Acidimicrobiia bacterium. Lineage (GTDB taxonomy): Bacteria > Actinomycetota > Acidimicrobiia > IMCC26256 > PALSA-610 > DATBAK01. The sequence continues at coordinate 7,071 of JBBSEC010000087.1, read as the reverse complement.
GGCCGGGAGCGATGGAGTGGGCCGAGGTCGGCGACCCCGGGCTCACGTCGGCCGCCGCCGCCGTGGTCCGGCCGCTCGCCGTCGCGACCTGCGATCTCGACATCGGAGTGCTGGCCGGACGGTTCCCGCTGCCCGGGCCGTATCCGTTCGGGCACGAAGCCGTGGCCGAGGTGATCGCCGTCGGCGACGACGTCCGGCGCGTGGCTCCGGGTGACGTCGTCGTCGTGCCGTTTCAGATCTCGTGCGGAGCGTGCGAACCGTGCCGACGCGGGCACACGGGCAACTGCGCGAGCCATCCGCGCATGTCGACGTACGGCCTCGGTTCGATGGGCGGTCTCGAGTGGGGCGGGTTGTTCGCCGATCTCGCGGCGGTTCCCCACGCGGACGCCATGCTGGTTCCGCTCCCCGACGGGATCGACCCGGTCGTCGTCGCGAGCGCGAGCGACAACCTGCCCGACGCGTGGCGCGCGGTCGGCCCGCAACTCGCGGCGTTCCCCGGTGCCGACGTGCTGATCGTCGCCGGCGACGCCGGGCCGAACTCCATCGGTCTGTACGCGGCCGGGCTCGCGGTCGCGCTCGGCGGGGGCAGGGTTGCCTATCTCGATCACGACGAGAGCCGGCTCGAGGTCGCGCGTGCGCTCGGCGCCGATGTGATCGAGGCCCGACCGTCGGGGAAGAAGGTGGGTTCGTTCCCGGTCACCGTCGACGCGAGCGGCACGCAGGACGGGATCCAGTCCGCGCTCAACAGCACGGCGTTCGACGGCACGTGCACCAGCGTGTCGGTCTTCCTCGAAGATCCGGTGCTCCCGCTGTTCGCGATGTACTCACGGTGCTGCACCTTCCACACCGGACGCGCACACGCCCGGCCCGCGATCCCGGCCGTGCTCGAGCTCGTGGCCCGCGGGTTCGATCCGTCGCCGGTGACCTCGGTCGTCGTCGACTGGGACGACGCTCCCGCCGCGCTCGCGGCGCTGCCGCGCAAGCTGATCGCGCGCCGGCCGGCCAGTCACGATTGACCGCCGCCGGTTGACCCCGCCGGCTGACCAGTAGCGGGATCAGTCCCGTCAGACGCGCGCGACGACGTGCGGGTCTTCCGTCGGGAGGTCGGCGACGCACACGCGATTGCGGCCCGCGGCCTTCGCGCCCAGGAGCGCGCGGTCGGCGATGGCGACGATCTCGTCGAAGTCGGCTGCGTACGCCGAGGACGCGACGCCGAACGTGACGGTGAACGGAGGCACGCGCCCGGCGCTCAGGGCGAGGGCCAGGCTCTCACGGACGCGTTCGAGGACGGTCGTCGCGCCCTCGGTGTTGCAATCGGGCAGGACGATCACGAACTCCTCGCCGCCGTAGCGCGCGGCGATGTCGTCGGGGCGCAACGAATCGCCGAGAACGCGGGCGAAGAGGCGGAGCGCCTGGTCGCCGGCGTCGTGGCCCTGGGTGTCGTTCAGGATCTTGAAGTGGTCGAGATCGCCGTACGCGAGTGCGTACGCGACACCGGCATCGCGAAGATCGCGAACGACATTCTCGAGGCTGCGTCGATTCAACAACCCCGTCAGTGGGTCGGTCTTCGCCTGCGTCTCCGACGTGGCAAACGCGCGGATCATTGCGATGCGCTCTGATCCGCGGCGAGACGTGAAGTTCAGTGTCTCGACATCGTGCTCCGCCGGCAGGACGCCATCGGGCCCGACGGCGTGGGTGATGCCAACCGTGCGCCCCGCAATGCTGACCGGGAGGCAGGCGGCGGAGCAGTCGCCCGACGGACGGCCCTTGAGGTACGGGCAGGCGTTGAGCGAGCGGCTGCTCGGAAAGACCAGGGAGTGACCGACGGTCGCGGCCGGGCAGTCGAGTGGCGAGACGACACCGCAGCCTTCGAAGTCGTCGCCGTTGGTCAGTGCCCGACGAAAGTGCGCGCGACTCGAGTCCGCGATCAGCATCTCGACCTTCAACTGCGGAACCGACTCGTGCAGTGCCTCGCCGATGATCGTGTACACCTCGGGCTCGGTCCTCGTCATCTCCAGGGCCTCTTGCACCCGAGCTTCGTATTCGTGCCGGCGCGTGACCCGGTGTTGGTCGCGGTCGCGCTGCCCGGCGCGCCGCCCGAACGTGACCGCGGCCGCCGACACGAAGAGCACGGCGATCCCCGCACCGATCAGGAAGAACCACAATCCGAGCGCAATGTGCCGCGTTGCCTCGCGGTCCTCGCGCGCGGTCATGTCCTGTGAGAGGTGCTGCCCGATCTGCGTCGTGAGGTTCCATACCTGCCCGAGTGCCGCGCGTTCTGTGGCGACCAGCCTGGTCATCGTGGCGGCACCGACGTCGGCCCCGGTCGCGGCCGGAGTCAGAGTCGTGAGCGCCTTGGTGAATGCGCGCATCGCCGAGTCGAGACGTTGGGCGTCGCCGGCGAACCCGACGCGCCGGAGGCTTCGCGACATGGCGGTGGCTTCGGCGGTCTGCTTCGTGACGAGCTGTCCGCCCTCGATCAGCACGGTTGGATTGGGCGCGATGCCCGGCTCGAGCGTGTCGAGGTGAGGCTCGATGAAGAACTGCCACTGCACGACCGTCGTACGGAGCGCAACCAGTTGCGCTTGGAGCGGGACGCCGTCGGTGGCGATCTGGCCCAGATCGCTGCGCGCCGCGAGCAACGGGTTCAGTACCACCAGCGCCGCGGCGACGATGGCGAGCCCGGCGCCCGCGCCCGAAGCAAACGTCCAACCCCGGACCTTCAGCCCACGACGTCGACGCTTCGGTCGAGCGTTCACACGCGTTGCACCCCGGCTCTTCATACGGCGGTTGTCGACACGACGCCGCGCGCGACCCAGGGCACAAAGACCCTTTCTGCCGACGAAGGAGGAGCCCGCGGCCGCTAGGAACGAGACGGGACGACGCGGGTCGGACCGCCGCGAACGAGGTCCGGCGCCGAATGCGCGCATTTCGCCAGGTACATCGCGCGGTCCGCCCCTTGAAGCCGTCGAGGTCGATGAACAGCAATCCGACTCCCGCGCCCGGCGAGGCGGCTGCCAGCGCGTGCTGCAGGCACTCGATGGTCCCGGCCCAATTGAGACACCCCGTCAACGCGTCGGTCGTGCAACGGCCGCGCCCGGATGTTGGTCGAGCAGTTCGCGAACGCGGCGCGAGCCGGCGGTTTCGGGAGGAGTCGCAGGTGACGCGGGGTCGAGCTGCACATCCGTGAACAGGTTGTCGGCCCTTCAGGGGCCGCCCTGAGCCCGGCTCTGGTCAGGTGTCAGTCGGCCGGTTCGTGGCCGAGGTCGACGATGCAGAAACGGTTCCCGTCGGGATCGGCGAGCACGACGAAGTCCGGATCGGCGGGATAGCTGTCCCAGTCGACCCGCTCGGCGCCAAGCGCCACGAGGCGTTCCGCCTCGGCCGCCTGTTCCGCAACGTCGGCCACGTGCAGGTCGAGGTGGAGACGCGGATGGGCGTCCGGGGGCGTCTCGCTGCGTTGGAGCGCGATCTTGGTTCCGGAGCCGCCACCCGGAGGGATGAGCACCGTCGACCATCCGCCGAACCCGTCGGTGCGCACGTCGTACCCGAGCGCGTTGCGCCAGAACTCCGCGGCGCGCGGCACATCGGTGACTCCGAGCGCGACCACCCCGACCGTCAGCACGTGCCGCGACCGGTCTCGAACAATCCCACGGCGGCTTGACGGTTCGCGACCTTGAGCTTCTTCAACACCGACGCAACGTTACTGCGGACCGTGACCGGCGAGACGAAGAGCCGGCGGGCGATCGCGGCCGTCGTCAGGCCGTGGCGGAGCAGCTCGAGCACCTCGGCTTCGCGCACCGAGAGCGCGACGTTGCCGCGGTCGGGCACGAGCACGCGCCGCGACCCGTTGCCGCGGAGCTCGTCGAGGATGCGCATCGCCAGGCCCGGCGACAACGCGGGCTCGCCGTTGAGCACGCCGCGCAGCGACGCGACCATAACGGCGCGCCGACGGTGACGCTCTCCGATGTGCACGCGCTGCGGCCGACGTTCACGGTTCCGCCCGTCGACAACCCGGGCGGCTACAACTTCCAGTTCAACCTGAACTCGAGCGATGCGTTCGGCGGCTCGACGGACGACCAGGTCGGAGTCGCTGCCGTCGCATCGACCCCGACGGTGGCGGTTGCGAAATCCCGCTCCGGCGGAACCTGCAGCAACTTCTGCACCGGCGACGTCGTCACGTTGGCGGCGACGATCACCAACCCCGACGGCAACAGCTCGGCCGACTACACCTACGCGTGGTCGCAGACCGGCGGTCGCATCACGCCGTTGTCGTCGACGACCGTGTCGAACCCGACCTACAGCCTGCCCTCGAGCGGTGCCGCCCCGACGACCGCGGTGTGCACCAGCGGCGGCGCACTCACGACGCCGACGGCCGGTTCGGCGAACTGCCCGACCTACAGCGTGACGGTCACGAAGACCAACACGGCCAAGTCGTCGGCGCAGGCGAACCTCGCCGTCTACGCGTCGACCCTGCAGACCCGACCGGTCGCGAACCCGGGTGCCAACCAGACGCGTGGTCCCAACCGGCCGACGACGCTGAACGGCGCGGCCTCGACGCAGGCCAACGGCCACACGATCAGCTACCTGTGGTCGCAAACCGCCGGTGACCCGGTGACCCTGTCGTCGACGACGGTTGCGTCGCCGACATTCACGACGCCCGCAACACCGCAGACCTTGACGTTCTCGTTGATCGTGACGGACACGCAGTCTCCGATCGTCGGGAGCGGCACGAACGGGAACACGTCGTTGGCCGTGACGACCAACGTGACGGTGTCGGCCGATCAGGTGATCGCCGACTCCGGTCCCGACCAGAGCGGAAAGGTCGCGGGCAACACGGTCACGCTCACTGCCGCGGGATCGACCGACCCCGACGGATTGCCCTTGACGTACACATGGCAGCAACTGACCGGTCCGGTGGTGACGTTGTTGCCGAACGCCAACGTGGTGAGCCCGACGTCCGTTGTGCCCCCGGTCGACAACCCGACCGGTTACACGTGGACGTTCGCGGTGACCGCGACCAACGGCAACCCCGGTGCACAAAACACCAACACCGACGCGACGCCGGTGACGATCACCGCGGTTCCGTCGACCCCGACCGTCGCGGCGCCGACCAAGGCCCGCTCCGGCGGGACCTGCAGCAACTTCTGCATCGGTGACGTCGTCACTCTCTCCGACGCGATCACGAACCCCGATGGCACCAACGCGGCCGATTACATCTTCGCATGGGTGCAGACCGGCGGCCGCACGACGGCGTTGTCGGACGCGACCGCTGCCCACCCGACGTACATCCTGCCGCCGAGCGGTGTTGCACCGGGGAACACGTCGGTGTGCACGAGCGGCACGACTGCGGTGAGCCCGACGAACGCAAACTGCCCGACGTACAAGGTGACGGTCACGAAGACCAACACCAACAAGACATCGGCGCAGTCGGCGACGCTCGCCGCCTACGGCAGCACGCTGCCGGCCCGCCCGGTCGCGAACGCAGGACCGGCGCAGTCGGTGTTCACCTCGACGTCCGTGGCCCTGGCCGGCGTGGGGACGCAGACGAACGGTCATGTCGTGAGCTACGCGTGGACCCAGACGGCCGGCGCAACGGTGACGTTGTCGTCGTCGACGGTCGCGGCCCCGACGTTCACGGCCCCGCCGAACGCCGACCTGCTGACGTTCTCGTTGGTCGTCACCGACACGCAGAGCGGCATCGTCGGAAGCGGCACGAACGGGAACACGTCGGTGGCGTCGACGGTGAACATCACGGTCAATCCGGATCAGGTGACTGCTGACGCGGGTCCCGATCAGTTGGGAACCCACGCCGGTGACACGGTCACCCTGAGTGCCGCGGGCTCGTCGGACCTGAGCGCGCTGCCGCTCTCGTACACGTGGATGCAGCTCTCGGGCCCGTCGGTCGCAGTGACCGGTGGGAACACGGTGAGCCCGACGTTCACGGTGCCGGCGGTGACAAGCCCGACCGGTGACACGTTCACCTTCACGGTGACGGCGACGAACGGTGGGGCGAACCCGGGCGACACCGACACGGACGCGACGCCCGTGACGATCACCTCGGTTCCGTCGACCCCGTTGGCCGCGGCGCCGACGATGTCCCGATCGGGTGGGACGTGTGCCGACTTCTGCACGGGTGACGTCGTCACCTTGTCGACGTCGATCACGAACCCCGACGGGAACAGCGCGGCCGACTACACCTACGCATGGGTGCAGACGGGTGGCCGCACGACCGCATTGTCGGACGCGACCGCCGCACAACCGACCTTCATCCTTCCCCCGAGTGGCGAGGGCTCGGGCGACGCGGCGGCATGCACGAGCGGGACCGACCCGGTCGATCCGTCGTCGGCGAACTGCCCGACGTACGCGGTGACGGTCACCAAGACCAACACCGGTGCCGCGTCGGCGCAGTCGGCGAGCCTGGCTCCGTACTCGGCAACGCTGCCGGACCAGCCGGTCGCGGGTGCGGGTGGCGACCAGGCCGTGAACGCGCTGGAAGAGGTGACACTGCACGGAACCGGGACGCAGGCGAACGGCCACACCGTGAGCTACGCCTGGACCCAGACCGGCGGGACGGCCGTGACGTTGTCGGACCCGACCGCGGCCGAGCCCACGTTCACGGCTCCGAGCTCCGCCACCGTCCTCACGTTCTCGTTGGTCGTGACCGACACGCAGAGCGGCATCACCGGGAACGGACCGAACGGGAACACCTCGCTCGCCGATTCCGTGACGGTCGCGGTTGCGCCGTCGACGATCAGCGGGACGGTCACCGATCCGGACAGCAACCCGGTTGCGGGTGCGTCGGTGAAGGCGTTCAGCTCGACCGACACGTCGACGCCCTCGTTCTCGGGGACGACGGCGGCCGACGGCACGTACACGATCCAGGTGTCGCCCGGTACCTACGACATCGAAGTCGTGGGCCCGAACGGAGGCAACTTCTTCACGAAGTGGTACATCAGCGCCTCCACCCGCGCGACCGCGACCGACATCATCGTGGCCGATTCCGATGTCTCGAATGTCGACATGCAACTCGCGCTCGGTGGCCAGATCAGTGGAGCCGTGACCACCAGC
>JBBSEC010000086.1:0-19265 GCA_038240075.1 Acidimicrobiia bacterium | reverse complement strand
TTCCCGTCGACGACGGAAGCGATCCTGGCCGCGACGAACCGGTTCGCAGTTCGTAGCTGAAAAGGACGAGCTGCTGAAACGACGAGTCATTGAATCGACGAAGGGACGATCGAAATGCCGAACGCACTCGTGACCGGAACATCGACGGGGATCGGGGAGGCGTGCGTCACCCGTCTCGCCGGGCTCGGATGGACCGTGTACGCCGGCGTTCGCCGCACCGAGGACGGTGATCGCCTGAAGGCGCAGATCACCGGAGACGTACGGCCGGTGATCCTCGACGTGAGCAATCGCGAGCACACGCGCCGCGTGATCAGCGACATCGAGCGCGACGCGCGTGGAAGCGGGTTGCAGGCGCTCGTGAACAACGCGGGCGTGGGCGTCGGCGGGCCGGTCGAGTATGTGGCCGAAGCCGATTGGCGTTGGGTGTTCGACGTGAACTTCTTCGGCGTCGTCGCGTTGACACAGGCCGCGATCCCGCTGCTGCGCGCCGGTCGCGGCCGCATCGTGCACGTCGGCTCGATCGGCGGTCGGATCGCGTCGCCGGGACTCGGGCCCTACAGCGCTTCGAAGCACGCGATCGAGGCGCTGGCCGAGACGCAGCGGCACGAGTTCGCGCGGTCGAAGACGCCGATCCGGGTCGCGTTGATCGAGCCGGGTGAGGTGAAGACCGCGATCTGGGACAAGGGTGACGCCACCGTCGACGAGCTCGAGCGCGCCTACGACGCCGTCGCCAAGGAGCGCTACCAGTGGCTGCTCGACCAGGCGCGCGGGTTCTTGTCGGAGGGTCGTGAGAAGGGCGTGCCCGCGTCGGCGGTCGCCGACGCGGTCGAGCACGCGCTGACGGCGAAGCGCCCGAAGGCCCGATACGTCGTCGGTCCCGACGCGAAGCTGATCGCGTACGTCGTCTCCCATCTCCCCGACCGCGTCCGCGATACCTTCGTCCGGATCGGGTCCCGCCGGTGGTCGCGCCGCGGCCGCAAGCTGCGCCGCCGCTGATCGTCGGTCGAGCCGCTACCAGGAGTGGCGCGCGAGCAGGGCGCGCGTGCGATCGGTCGCTCGCGCCGCTACCAGGAGTGGCGCGCGAGCAGGGCGCGCGTGCGATCGGTCGCTCGCGCCGACGATGCGCCGTGCGCGCAGATGCCCGCATCGGGTGGATCGGGAGGCACGAAGCCGCTCAGGTGCGGCCTCGGGAACGCGCCGCGCGCGGCCTCGATGTCGGCCGCGAACCGCAACAGCCGCGCCTCGGTGCCTGCGGTTCCGTACATCCACACTCCCGCGGGGACACCAAAGCTGGTGAGACCGAGCGGGATCGCGAGGTCGGGATAGCCGGCGACGGCCGGGGGCGACGAAGCGAAGCTGTAGCTCGGCGCGACGATCGCGTCGAGGTCGTCGCGAGCAAGCGCGGCGTCGATGCCTTCGTCGCGCGCGAGCCGTACACACTTGGACCGGGCGCGTGTGTAGACCGGGTCGGTGAGATCGCCACTGGTCTCCTCGGCCATCTCGAAGATCTCCTGGCCGAAGAAGCGCATCTCGGCCCCGCAGTGATGGGCGTCGAAGTTGATCAGGTCGGCGAGGGTGCGCATGTGGGTGTTCTCGAGGGCGGCGAGGTACTCCGCGATCTGCACCTTGAACTCGAAGAGCAGCACGGTGAGCTCGTCGTCGCCGTAGGCATTCGGATTGCCCGTGTCGGTGTCGATCAGGGTTGCGCCGAGCCCTCGCATCAGGTCGAGGCCTTGCTCGACGACGGCCACGATGCGCGGCTCACCACCGAAACGGTGATCGAAGTACCGGCGGTCGACGCCGATGCGCGCGCCGTCGAGTCCGCCGGTGCGCACGTCGGCCGACGCGCCCGACCCGCCGCGCATGGCGTCGAGCATGATCGCGACGTCGACGACATGCCGGCCCATCGGACCGGCCGTGTCCTGGCTGTGTGCGATCGGGATGATGCCGTCCTGCGACAGCACTCCGCGGCCCGGCTTCAGTCCGACGATGCCGTTGTTGCCCGACGGGCACACGACTGACCCGTCGGTCTCGGTGCCGACCGCGGCGGCGCACAGCCCGGCCGCGACCGCAACCGCGGAGCCGGAGCTCGAGCCACACGGGTCGGTCTGGAGCAGGTACGGGTCGCGTGTGAAACCGCCGCGCCCCGACCAGCCGTTGAACGGCGCGAACCCACGGAAGTTCGCCCACTCCGACAGGTTCGCCTTGCCGAGGAGCACCGCGCCGGCGGCTCGGAGGTGATCGACGATCGGCGCATCGGCCGGCACCCGGCTCCCGACGAGCGCCAGCGAACCCGCCGTCGTCTGCGTCGAGTCGGCGGTGGCGATGTTGTCCTTCAAGAGCACCGGGATGCCGTGCAACGGGCCGCGCACGTGCCCGTTGCGACGCTCCCGATCGAGCCGCCGCGCGATCGCGGGCGCGTCGGGGTTGACCTCGAGCACCGCATGCAGCACGCCGTTGAGGTGCGCGATGCGATCGAGATAGCCCTGTGTCAGCGCGGCGCTGGTGAGCCGACCCGCCGCCATGCGCGACTGGAGCTCCGGGATCGACGCGAACAGCCACTCGAGCGGGACGGCTCCGGTCGGCTGCTGCGCGCCCGCCAGCAGGTCGAAGCGCGTGACTCCCGTCGTTGCCAGCGCCGCCGATCCGGCGGCCAGCCCCAGGAATCGACGCCGGCTCATGCCTTCCATCATCGCAGACCTCCCCATCAGCCCAGTCCTGCGATCGGGTCCAACGTAGCGGGCGGTCGCGGCGCGCGCCACGGGCGCCGCGTGCGAGCCGATGGGGGATGCTCAGACCGGCTTGCCGCCGACACACCACGCGTTGGCGGGCACGTGCGCACACGGGTTCGGCATCGACGGCAGGTCCTGCGGGAGCGGGTGTATGACGACGCCCGTGCTCTGCGGATAATGCGCGCCGGGCGGGCAGGCGCCGAACCCCGTGTCGCAGAGAACCTGGCCGAGCAGCGCGCCACCCGTGTTCGCCGCGGCGGTCAGCGGGCCGCACTTCGCCTGCGTCGTCTGCAGGTCGGCGGGCGCGCTGCCGTCGGGAGCGATGTTTCCCGAGTAGCAGTTCTGCGGTTGGTTGGCCGAGAGCGTGATCTGCCCGAAGTCGACGTTGTCGGGATTGCCGAAGAACCCGTTGTGACTGAACGTGTTGTGCAACAGCGCGTTGCCCTCGGGGTCGTACACGCAGCCGAGGTTGCCGAGCTGAACGCCGCCGGTGCCCGCGCACGTCTGACCGAGGCTCGGGGTGCCGCTGTCGGGGTAGGGGACGAACAGGACGCCCCATGCACCGTTGTCGGCGAAGATGTTGTCCTTCACCGTGTCGTTGCGCCCGCCGGAGAGCGTCATGCCGGTGCCGACCGGACCGGCGGCCGCGCTCCCGGCGGCAGGAGTATTCGGGTTGTTGTTGTCGTGCACGTAGTTGTGCTCGAACACCCAGCACGAATGGGTGTGCGTGATCGGGCTGACCGCGTTCTTGGGGCACGCGCCGTCCTGGGGCGCTGGTGGGTCGCCGGCGATCTGGGTGTTGGTGTCGAGCCCGTCCTGGTTGTTGTCGAACTGCGAGTTCTTGATCACGATCGCGCCGCCGGAATTCGTGCCCGAGTAGCCGAGCGCGTTGTATTCCATCCACGCGTCGTCGATGGTGATGCCGCACACCCGCAGGCACGCGCCCACGTACATGCCCGAGTCGCTGAAGTTGCTCGCGTAGGTGTGCGTCCATGTGGCCGGGCCGCTGGCGTTCGACGAGAAGATCCCGTACTGCGCATGGTTGCTGTCGGTGCCGGAGAACGTCGTGGTCGCGGTGAGGTAGCTCGCCGAGTACTGGTGCAGCCCGACCGTTCCCGACTCGGCGCCGCCGTTCCACCAGATCTCGTTGCCCGAAGGATCCGATCCGGCCAGGAAGTTGCACACGGTGAGGTTGTCGATGCTGACGCGATTGGCTTTCCACACGACGATGCCGTTGCGACCGTCTACGGTGCCGCCGGCTTCGGCGCGGCCGTAGTTCTGATCACTCGGGTTCGCGCTGCACGCGCTCGCGCCGGCCTTCGTGCCGTCGACGATCACGGAGTTGCGGTCCATGCCGCGCACGTGAATGTTCGACTTCTCGATGTACACCCCGCCGAACCCGCCCGACGACGCGTCCTCCGACGGAGGACCGGTCGTGTCGTCGGTCTCGTGGTAGTCGCCGGGCGCGACGAGGATCCAGTCGCCCGAGCGTGCGGCATCCACGGCGGCTTGAATCGTCGCGTACTGCCCCAAGTGCCCGGCAAATGTGCCGACGAGGAGCACGCGTGGTTTCTTCGTGGCCGCGCCGCGCCCCGAGCTCGACGCCTGCGCTGCCGTACCCGCTGCGGCGAGGGTCACGATCGCGAGCACGACGGCTGCGAACAACGATGCTTTGTGTGTCGCCCACCCCGACCGAACGTGCTCCATGACGAAGCCTTTCGTCGTCGAGTACCGGGAGGATCCTAGCGAGTGCTGGGCGGAGTCCACACGCCTTCGCTCGTCGGATCGCGGCGCGTCGGCGCGCTGAGGCCGGCCTGTTGACCGATCTCGGCGGCTTCGATGCGGTTGGACGCGTCGAGCTTGCGCAGAAGGTTGGACACATGGACGCTCGCGGTCTTCTTGCTGATGAAGAGCTCGTCGGCGATCTGCCGGTCGGTCTTGCCGAGGGCGAGCTGCGCGAGCACTTCGACTTCGCGCGGCGTCAGACCGAGATCGGCGGCGACGGTCGTGCGCGTGCTCTCGGCGGTATCGGCATCCGTGCCGTTGTCGGCGACGAGGGTGATGCGCGCGCGTTGCGCAAGGCGCTCGATTCGCTCCTGCAGCGGTGCGGCGCCGAGCGCGACCGCGGTGCGCCACGCCGCCTGCGCCGCGTCGGTGGCCCGCGGGCGCCCACCCCGGCTCCCGAGCACGGCCTCGGCTTCGCGCCAACGGCAGTACGCGGCGCGGTGCGGCTCCGACGCGTCGTCCCACCGCGTCGCGGCGAGCTGCCACTGATCGGCGTCGGCTGAGTGCAGGCGCGTTTCCTCCGCGCGGCACTGCGCCAGCATCGCCGCCTGGTGGGGTGCGGCGACATTGTCACTGTCGGGCCGAGCGACACAGAGATCCGCTTGTTCCACGAGCTGCGCAGCGAGCCGGTGAAACTTGTCGGTGTCGATGCGGCGACCCCTTGCGCGCGCCGCGTCGTGCTCGTCGGCGAGCGCGCGCAGGCCGAGCGCGTACATCTCCGGCCGGTAGCCGCGCTCGTCGGTGCCCGCCGCGAAGCTCAGGGCACGGTCGATCTCGTCGTGCGCGCGCGAGGGCCGGCCCTCCTCGAGCGCCAGCTCGGCGCGGAGCATGTGCAGCCAGCCGCGCACCTGCACGGTCTCGATGCCCTCCGACAGCGCGTCGCCTTCGTCGAGGCGCTCGGCCGCGCGCGTGAACTGTCCGCGGCGGATGTCGAGGGTTGCCCGCACCGCGTAGGGCCCGAAGATGCAGCTGCCGACGCCGCGATCCTCCATGCGGTGCAGCAGGTCGGCGGCGTCGCTCCAGCGCCCGAGACGGATCAGCGCGATGCCGCAGTTCTCGCCGGCCGCCGAGAGCCGGAGGTCGACGAAGCGTTCGGGCGTTGTCTCGTCGTCGTCGATGACACTTGCGGCTTCGGCGAGGCGACCGGCAACGGCGAGCACCTCCGCGAGGTTCGCGTACGCACGGTTGAGATGGTCGGGACGCCCCGACTCCTCCGCGATCGCGAGCGCCTCCCGAATGTGCGCAATTCCCTCGTCGTACTCGCCCCGGTCGGCGACGCAACAGCCCAGGGTGCAGAGCGCGTGCCCTTCTTCGGCGCGTGCGCCCGCGGCGCGGGCGATCGCGAGCGCTTCGCGACAGCGAGCCTCGGCTTCCGCGAAGTGTGAGATCAGCATCAGGCTGCGGGCTTCTTCGGCCATCACGCCGGCCAGCTCGACCGACGGGGGGTCCACCGGCAAGAGCTGCACCGCGCGGTGCAACGCCGCGAACGCGCCGTCGGTGTCGCCGATCGACCACGCGTTCCGGCCGAGCATCGTGAACGCGTTTGCCGCGCGGCGTGGGTCGGATGTGACGTCGAGGTCGGCCAGCGCGGTGTTCACCAGCTCGACGCAGCGCTGGGGATGCCCGGTGAGATAGGCCGCGTCGGCAGCCTTCAGGCGTAGGTCGACGGGGTCGACGGTTCGCGGTGCTTCCGGCAGCCGCTCGTAGGCGGCGACGGCCCGTTCGTACTGTGCGTACGCCTCCGGCATCGCGGGCAGTGCCGCCATCGCGTCGGCGGCGCGCAGCGCGGCCGGGAGCGCTTCGGCCGCGTCGCCCGCCTCCCACCAGTGGCCGGCCAGCTCGACGGCGCCGTGCCCGGGTCCGCTCGCGCCGTACTCCGGATGCGCGGTGAGCGCGACGGCCAACCCGCGGTGCAGGCGGGCACGCTCCGGCGGGAGCAGGGTGCCGTACACCGCCTCACCTTGGAGCGCGTGGCGGAAACGGAACCGCGAGCGGTCATCGAAGGTGAGCACGTGCTGCTCCACTGTCTCCGCGATCGCGGCTTCGAGCGCGTCGGCATCGAGATCCGTCACCATCGAGAGCACGGCGTGATCGATCGACCCGCCCGCAGCGGCGACGATGGCCGCGACGTGGCGGGCAGGAAGACCGAGTCGCTCGACGCGCAGCATGATCACGTTGCGCAACGCGGTGGGAAGCGAGGGCGTGCCGCTTGCCGCGGTGAGCTCCTCTGCGAAGAAGGGGTTGCCTTCACTCCGGGCCTGCACTGCGTCGAGGAGCGCCCAGTCGGGTTGGTGCCCGAGGATCGCTCCCATCAGGAGCGCCGTCGCGTCGCGGTCGAAGCCGCTGAGCTCGAGGTGGGAGACCGCGCGGTGCCGGCCGAACTCGGCGAGCATGCGGCGCAGCATTTGCGCGTGGTCGAGCTCTTCGGCGCGGTACGTCGCGAGCAGCAGCACGGGACTGTCGCCGAGATTACGCGCGAGGAAGTCGATGACTTCGAGGCTCGCGGAATCGGCCCAGTGCAGGTCTTCGAACACGACCACCACGCGGGAACGTTCGCCCAGAGCGGCGAAGCCGGCGAGCAAGGCTTCGAACAGATGGGTCTTCCCCATCTCCTGCGCGGTTGTGGATCCGATCACCGGCACCGCGGGGCGGTCGGAGAGGCCGAGCGCGGCGCGCGCCGGCGTGAGGAGCGCGGCTCCGCTGCGTTCGTCGAGCTGGCGCGAGAGATCGCGCAGCACGCCGACGATGGGTCCGTACGGAAGGCCGCCACCTTCGGCGGGGGTGCACACGCCCGCGGCGACGAGCGACCCGGCCGCGCGGGCGCGTGCACAGAACTCCTCGACCAGGCGGGTCTTGCCGACGCCGGCGTCACCACCCACGAGGATCGTGCGGGCGCCGGTCGTGTCGAGCGAGCCGAGGGCGCCTCGCAGCTGGTCGAGCTCGGCGTCGCGGCCCGCGAAAGCGGGACTCGACAGGCGTTCGCGCACGCCGTAAGTGTCGCATAGCTCCGCGTTCACCGGCTCTCCTGTGCCTCGGTTGGGTTCTCGTCGCCACGATGGGCCGCGGCGGAGGCCGGCGCATCGGTACGGCGCCTCAGATCCGGTGGCAGACATACCTATTCCACTACCTGACGGGTAATCGCTCCTCGCCCCGCGAGCCCCGACACTGCAGAGGCCGGAAGTTCCCTCGCAACAAGGAGCACTCACATGAGCGACATCACCACCACGATCGACATCTACCTCGAGGCCTACGGCGAGACTGACCCCGTCCGCCGGATCGAGCTGATCGACCGGGTCTGGGTGGCCGACGGCGAGCTGATCGACCCCCCGCTCGACGCGGCCGGCCACGACGCGATCAGCAACATGGCCGCCGCGGTGCAGGGCCAGTTCCCCGGGCACCACTTCCGCCGCACCAGCGACGTCGACGCGCATCACGGTTTCGCGCGGTACGGATGGGACCTCGTGAGTGCCGACGGAACCGTTGCCGTCAGCGGCATGGACGTCGCCGAGCTGCACGACGCGCGCCTGCGCCGGGTCGTCGGGTTCTTCGGCGATCTCGCAGCCCCGAGCGCGTGATCACCGAACGGATGGTCACCGACGGCGTACGCGGCCGCGCTGCCGTACGTTGACGCCATGGCACGATCGGGAGTCGGGATACTCGTACGCGACTGGCGGAAGCGTCGCCGTCGCAGCCAGATGGACCTCGCGAACGAGGTGGGCGTGTCGCCGCGCCACCTCAGCTTCGTGGAGACCGGGCGGTCGCGTCCGAGTCCCGAGCTCGTCCTCGCGATCGCGGACCGGTTGGAGGTTCCCTTGCGTGAGCGCAACGCGTTGCTGCTGGCGGCCGGGTACGCACCCCGGTACACCCACCAGTCGCTCGACGACCTCGCGTTGCGTCACATCCGCGCGTCGCTGCAACGCATGCTCGACGCGCACGACCCGTATCCCGGCGTCGTCATCGACCGCCACTGGAACGTCGTGCTCGCCAACCAAGCCGCGGGTGCGCTCACGGCGACGTTGCCTGCGGAGCTGGCGGGCCCGCCGGTCAATGTGTACCGCGCGTGCCTTCACCCCGACGGGCTCGCCCGCCACACGCTGAACCTCGACGAGTGGGCGCAGTACCTGCTGGGTCAGCTCCGACGTGCGGTCGCGCTCACGGCGGATCCGGAGCTCGATCAGCTGCTGGCCGAGGTGTCGCGCTATCCGAACATCGTCGGTCTCGGGCCCCAACCCGAGACCGACGATCCGCAGCTGCTCATCCCGTTCCGCGTCGAGATCGCGGGCCGCGCGGTCTCCATGTTCACGACCCTGACGAGCTTCGGCACGCCGCGTGACGTCACCCTCGACGAGCTCGCAGTCGAGCTGTTCTTTCCTGCGGACGAAGCGAGCGAGCGGCTTCTGCGCGCCTCGTCAGTAACAGACGTTCGGTGACACACATTGCGCCGACGGGACGTAGTAGCCGTTGATCGTGAAGTCGACGAATTCCTGGAACGACGCACCGAAGTTGGCTCCGACGAGACAGAGACCACGACCGTTCGCGATCGGGACTCCGGTGTCGTACGTCAGCGTCGCCTGGTTGTGGCCGCTGATGATGTCGGTGACACCGATGTCCTTTGGGGTCGTCGTGCAGCTGCCCGTGTGCGCGGTGCGCAGGACCAGCTCGATCTGGGGGGTGGCCGGCGCGCTTCCGAGGGCGAGCGTCACCGAGGTGATGACGTAGGCCTTTCCTGCCGGCGCGCTGAGCAGCAGGGCTTGGGAATCGAAACCGTCCTCGATGAACCCCCGGCTCGCGACCGCAAACATCGATCCGGGAAGCGCGCGGGTCGCCGTGACCGAGCCGGTGACCGCGGCGGTGGTCTGCAGCTGACCGGCGGTGTTGACCTTGGCCCGGTTGACTCCGCCGGGGTCGGTGATCGCGACGTTCGAGTTGACGACCGCCCACGCTCCGACGGGAAGCGCGAGCGCGACGAGCACGGCGATGATGATCGATGTGAGCTGGCCGCCCGTGAACGGTCCGAGACCGCGCTTGCGGACGAGTTGGGAAGTGTCGGCGTCGGAACCCGTGGACGAAGTACGAAACACGTCAGATACCCCCTGCATTCGTTGTGGTCATTGGCATGTCGGATGATCGAGTTGTCGGCGTCATGCTGCGACGGACGAGGAGCTCACCGGCAATCACCTTCCTCCGGCGAGGATCGTGAACGCAGGATTCGGGAAGAGCACCTTCGGGTTGAGGACGAACTGTCCGTTGACGAAGGCCCCGGTCAGGGCGGTGGTGCCGCTGCTGCAGACCCGCATGTCAAGGAGCGAGTCTCCTGTGGCGGCGAAACGGTCATCGGCGCAGGCGGGCGCGCTCGTTGCGTGACCGGTCTGAACGAAGCGGCCGCCGGCAAATGTCCCGTACGCCTGGTGCTCGTTCGCGGTGTTCATGAAGAAGATCGAGTCGTCACTCGCGACGACCCGGTTCCATCCGGCCGACAAGGTGACCGCGGCGACCTGGGTCCAGACGCCGTTCTTCAGCGTGCCCGTGACGCCGAAGCCGTATTGGCTGTTGTAGAAGAGGACACTGTCGCAACTGGCGACGACGGTGTCGTAGACGGCACCGGTCAATAGGAAGAACTTGCGGGCCGCGGCCGTGCCGTTGTGGAGTGGGTAAGCGTAGAAGCCGAGCCCGCCCTTCTGGAAAAGGACCGCCGAATCGCAGGTCGCGGCAAGGTTCGTGAAGCCGGTGCCGGTGAACGCGTCGGACGTCTGCTTGAAGGTGCCGTCGAGCATCACACCGGTATCAAGTCGTCCCTCGGTCGCGTTGTAAAACATCGCGGTGTCGCGGCTGATTGCGATGTTGGTCCAGCCCGTGCGGAACTGCAGCGTCTTTCCGGGCGTGTACACGCCCTTCTTCAACGTGCTCGTGAACGCGGTACCAGTATTCGGTTGATACCAGAACAATGTCTTATTCGGCGAGAACACTGCCGTGACGCTCTTCGAGGCGTTCATTGTGACAAGACATGTCGGGCTCGTTCCGGTACACGCGCCGGTCCAACCGACGAATGTCTTGCCGGCGCCCGCCGTCGCGGTGAGCTGCACACCACTCTCGCCAGGAAAAACGGCATCGCAAAAGATCCCGAACCCGCCACAGCTGATGGGGTTGGCGACTGGGGTTCCTTTCGAGGTCACCTGACCATCGAAGCCCGGGTACGTGACGTGGAGACCGAATGTCTGGCTCGACACGATACTGGCCTGAAATGCGCCTCTACCGTACGTCGCAGCTGTCAGCGTGTTCGCGACCGGGTCCAGGAGGAGATCAGTGACGGGCACGTTCGGGATCCCGCTAGCGAGTTTCATCCAGTTGTTACCGCCGTCCGTGGAACGCATCAAGCCCACCCAGGTAGCGACATAAAGGGTGTTGGTAAACCAACTCTTCGCGACAGCAAATGTCGGAACGTCAGGTAAATTGCCAGACCTGTTCGTCCAAGAAACTCCACCATTAATTGTTTGCCAGAGGTGTCCGGTTCCGTGATCGGAGACCGTTGCGTACGCTTCTCGTGCGTTCTGCGGGTTCACGACAATGTCGGTCACAATGCTGGCGCCCGCAACCGCGCTGAATGTCCAGTCCTTGCCGCCGTTGAAAGTGCTGGAAATCCCTCCGGACCTGATGCCGGCGTACACGGTGTCGATGCCGGGTGCGCCGACGCCGATCGCGGAGATCTGGCTCGAGGACCCGGCTCCCATGTTCGTCCAGGTCACGCCGCCATTAACGGAACGCCGCACGAACCGATCTCCGGCATAGAGGACGTTGCCTAGCGTCGGGTGCGCGGCGATCGGTGCGGTGCTCAAGCAGTCGTGCGCCGGGCAGAGCTGATTTCCAGCGTTGACGTTGTGCCACGTCAGACCACCGTCATCGCTGCGTTGAAAGCTGTCAAAGTAGAGATAGTTCGAATACATGATCAGCGGATTCGTGGCATCCGTCGCCGTGTATCCGCCGTCGCCGTAGAGGGGCTCGTTCCAAGCCGCCGAACCGCCGTAGCGAACGTTCCCGTTGTCCTGCGTCCCGCCAACAATCGGACCGCCCGGACCACCACGGCCCGAAATTCGATAGAACTGCGTGAGTTCGAGATCCGCGTTGGCATTCACGAAGAATGGGAAGAGACCCTGTCCAGGTGAGTTGGCCCAGTTCACGCCACCGTCATTCCCCACCCATAGGCGCGTACCCGAAAAGGCCAACGAGTGGAAGTCGGGGTGGGCCGTCCGTACTAACACGCCGTTCTGGATGGTCGTTGCGATCTGCGAGTAGCTCGCGCCGTAGCCCGTGTACCGAAGGAGGTAAATCCCTCCGGCGTAGAAGGTCCCCGGCGAGAGGGGATCAACCACGAGCGCCATGTCGTAGGTGCACTGGTTGTAGCAGAAGACGCTTTGCGGGGCGGGGACGTTCGTGATCTGCGTCCACGACGCCCCACCGTTCGACGACGTGTAGATGCCCTGCAGGTTGCCGCCGCCCTGCGTGGTGTCGCCCAGGATGGCGTACACGCGATTCGCGTCCGACGGAGCGGACGCAATCGCGGACCGTCCGGGGAACGCGGGAAGTAATGTCTTCGACCAGTTCGCGCCACTGTCGACCGACTTGTAAACAGCCCCAACCCCCGCCACCCACACGTTCCCGGGAACAAGCGGATCAATCGAGATGTCCTCAGCCTGGAAACCCTTCGTGGGGAACCAGCTCAGGCCTGCGTTGGTCGACCGGTACAGACCAGCCGGGCCAGCACCGGCATCGCAAAAGTTCACCGCGGCGTACACGGTGGCCGTCGCGCCCGGCTTCGTCGCGAGGTCGGAGAAACTACAGTTGTCGAACACGGTGCCACCCATCTTCGTCCAGGTCGCACCAGCATTGGTCGACTTGAACACCCCTGCACCGAAGTCCGACTCCGCTTTGTCGCCTTCGCCGGTTCCTACGTAGACGACCGCCGAGTTCGTCGTGTCGACCGTAACTGCGCCGATCGACAGACTCGGCTCGCCGTCGAAGATGGGTGTCCAGTTCTTACCTGCGTCGATCGTCTTCCACACCCCGCCGTTCGCGGAACCGGCGTAGGCGATGTTCGCATTCTTCGGATCGGGAGCGATCCGACTTACCCGCCCAGAGACCGGTGCCTCCAGGTTGTTTGGCGGCGGACTCGTGGCGATCGGATGCGGACCGATCGGCCTAAAGGACAAGTTCGTGACGTCGAACGGCGACACCTGATGCAGCTGGTCCTCAGCGTTCAACAACGCGGTCGCGGAAATCGGCCCGTGCGGGTACGCCCGCTCCCCAAGAAAGTCACCCTCAGTGGCCCCGCCACTATCCGCCTTCTTGCCCTTCTCAGCGACCGCAGACGAAACGCGCCGAGGGCTCGAACGATGACCCGAGCCCGAAGGTGCTACCACCCACGCCGTCGCGGTCAACGCTGCCACGACCCCGACGGCCGCGATGATGCGCGCCGACTGGTTCCCCGCCGCGGCGCCCAAGCTTCGAGCACCGCGCTGGCCTGATGAATTTCTCAACATGCCCCGCCTCCAACGTCCCGCTGTCCCGGCTGTTACTCAGGGAGAACTGCTATCCCCGCGATTTGTCGATGTCGCCACTTAGGGCCGAGATCGGCGCAGAACGTGAACAAGAACATCGCGCCACAAGATCTGTGCGGTCGACGTTCGCGAGCGAATCCAGGGATCTGTCAGGCGAGGAGCACGCGCAAGCGTCGGCGGCCGCGCATCAGGTGGACGCGAACGGCGGCTTCGGTCGATCCGATGATCGCGGCGACCGCGGCGGCACGGTGACCGGCGTAGTCGTGCAGCAGCACGGCCTTTCGCTGCATGTCGCTGAGATCGCGAAGCGCTCGCACGAGGTCGAGGATGTCGTCGGCGGTGTCGACCGTGTCGCTCGTGATGTCGACGACCAGTTCGTTCGCCACTCGACGTTGCCGTTGCAGATCGCCGGCCGCGATACGAAACGCCGTTCGCCACGTCCACGCTTTGGGATCTTGCACCGATGTGCCCCGTCGCAGCAGCTGCGCGAATGTCTCCGCGACGGCGTCGTCCGCGACGGCCGCGCTCGCGGAGTAGGCGAAGACGGAACGCCACAAGCGGTCGCCGTCGGACCGGTAGAGCAACTCGACCTCGGCACGGAAGTCGCGAACTCCGGCATCGCCTTCCGGCGGCAGCACGGGATCGGTGACGATCGCAAGGGCTTCCGGAGTCCCCGCTCCCGGCCGGTGCATTCAGTTCGTCCTCAGGAGTTGTCGTAGACCGTCGGTCGCTGTGAGCACCCGAGTGGTGGTGCCATCGAACGTGAGCGCGATCGGGTCACGATTCGGCCGGGCTACGGCGCCGATCACGCGGCCGTCGTTTGGTGCGTACGCAGTCAGCACGCCGAGCGCCGCCGTCCATATCTCGCGGCTGCCCACCGATATTGCTTCAGTCTGCGGGTCGATCTGGGCGACGTCGGAGATCGAGAAAGTCGCGTCGACGCGGCTGAGGACGGCCGCGCCGGGACGGGCGAGGTAGAGATCGCCGCCGTGAGCGGCAACGGCGACGACGTCGTTGACATGGGCTGTGTTCGCGACGCGCAACGACGGCACCAGAATTCTCGACAGCGTCCCGTTCTTCTGGTCCACTGCCCATACCGCATCGCCCTCTGCGGCAAGAAGGGTCGGCGTGAGCGCGGCGACAACTCCAGTTGCGCCCGAGCCGTCGAGAGCCACCGTCGCGAGTCCGCCCCGCGCGCTCCCGGCGACGAACACCGTGGTGCCCGCGACCACCATGGACGGCAGTGGGCGGCGCACCCCGAGGTGCGCCAGGGTGACCTGGTGAGCATCTGCGTCGACTCGGGTCACGGTGCCGTCGCTCGTCAGTACCACCGCGTAAGCCGCGTTCGACTGGTCACGCCCGGCCGCGATCGCGACGATGGCGTCGCTGAACCGCGTCGTGCGGACGAAGCCGCCCTGATCGGCCTCGACCAGGGCGCGGTCACCTCGGAACGCGGCATAGATGTCGCGCCCGGAGTTCGCGATCAATGGCACGGCGGAGACATCAGGAGCGGGCACCGGTATGGCGGCGCCGACGGTCCACCCGTGCGTTGCCGGATCGACGGTGCCCACGTTCTGCTTCCGCACGGTTGCCCGGCCGTAGACGACACCGGCGCCGACGAGAGCCACCGCGGCAGCGACCGCCGCGACTGCGCGCAGTAACGGCAGGCGTGGAGGCGCCGAGCGGCTCGGCGCGAGCGCAACGATCGTGACGTCCTGCGCCGCGCGCTCGACGATCTCGGGCCAGTGATCCGGGACGGTCACGTTGTCGAGTGCCGTGAATGCGCTGTTCACCTCGCCTTCTCTCTCCCCGTCAACGTCGTGTCGGTGGAAGAGGAGCGGATCGAAACGCTTTCGTGAACGAGGTTCTCGGGGCACCGAAGAACGCGCCTAACCCGCCGTGGACAATTTCTTGATCGAGAAGCGCATCACGGTCCCGGCGTCTGAGTTCGTGACCCAGAGCGAGTCGCCGGCAACCGCGATCCCGTTGACTCCGGCACCCGCCCGCACCTCCGTCAGCCGTCCAGACGACAGGTCGTACCGCACCACGCGCTGCTCGTCCTGCCGCGTGACCCAGAGCGCGCCGGCCGCGACCACCACCTGATTTCCCGCGGTGCCGGCACGAATCGCGCGATGCTCAGTGCTGGCGGTCTGAACATCGAGCACGCGGAGGAGCCCGCCGGAGTCGAGAAACAGCCGTCCGTCGGGCGTTGCCAGGATGCCCCACGTCGAAAGCGCGGGAAGCATCATCTCGGCCAATTGCCGGCCGGTTCTCGCGTCCAGGGAAGCGATGAGTGTGCTCGGATGCGTGCCGCTGAGAAACGAGCTGGCCGTGACGCGACCGGCCGAAGCGACCAACGTTTCACACCCTCCGCCGAGCGGCAGATCGCCTTCCCGGCTCCGGTCCGTGACATGAACGCGGTGCAGCACGTCCCGATCGCACACCCACAGCACGTCCCCGACGACCGTGAAGGGCGAGTCGGTAACAGTCAGTCCCTCGAGCGCGATCTGCCAGTCGACCCGGTTCGTCTTCTCGTTCACCCGCACGAGGTCCGACAACGTTTCAACCCATATTTCACCGTCGATGAGCTGAATCGGTTGCGTGACCTGGCTCGACAACGCGACACGCGCGACGACCGCGTCGGTCTTCGGATCGATGCGGACGACGCTCGGTGCCCGCGCCACCGCGACCCAGATCGCCCGATCATCCGCGACGATCGATTTGTTGTCGAGGAGCGGATCCGCGACCTTGACAACCGCATCCGGCGCGATGGCGAGCAGCGGGCCCGCTCCGGCCCCTGGAGGAGCGGCCGCCGCGCCCGCGGTGGGCACGCAGCTGGTCGCGCCGTAGTCGATCAGCGCGACCGCGGCCAGGATGACCAGTCGCTGGGCCGATTCCATCAGCAGCGCGGTCGAAGCCCGCGGCGCGCGCGGTGGAAGGGCCGCAACTTGCTGATAGATCGACTTCGCACTCGAGAAGTTGTCGTGGACGAGCTCGGCGACCGATCGACCACTCGCGCTCAGCGGCGCCCGAGCCGCGCCCCGAAGACCGGCATCGAGCGACCGAATGCGCTCGCGGGCGTACTGCTCCATTTCGGCAACCGTCGCGTCGGCCCCGGGGTCACGTGGCTCGAACCGGTAGAACTCCGCGCACGCGGCGTTGATCGCAGCAACGGTCTCGCTCTTGGTCACCGGACGCGAGCGCGTGCCCGCCAAGGTCGGTTGCGACGTCGGGGACCGTGAACCCGCGCCGTTGTGTCGGGTTGCACCACACGCACCGAGAAGCAGCCCGACGAGCGCGAACGCCACACACCTGCTTGCCAGCGACGAAACCCGCACCGTTGTCGCCTCCCCGCACGTCCCCGACCCGGACACCCGGCGAGATCATGGCCCGAACCGGCAGAATTTGCCAGCGAACCCAGAGATCGCTCTCGACTGCGGCAGGCCTAGCCGCGCGTGAACGCGGCGATGTCGCGGGCGGTGTCGCGGCTGATGTCGGGGCACGCGATCGTGAAGATCTCGGTTCCGTGCATGGTGCCCATCATCTGGCGGCACCGTGCCGCGACTCCGGCGCGCAGGAGCAGGCGGTAGAAGCCGATGCCCTCGTCGCGGAGCGGGTCGCACTCGTTGACGTTGATCACCGTGGGCGGGAAGCCTTCGACATCCTCGACGCCGGCGAACGACGGCCACGCGAGCGGATTGCGCGCGTTGAAGGCTTCGATTCCGTAGCCCACTGCGCCGCGGTTGTTGTGCAGGTTGAGGAGGATGCCCTCGTTCTCGGTCGACGACGGATTCTCCGGCAGCGGCCACTGGCCCGCGATGTAGGGACACAGCGCGTAGAGGCCCTTGACGAGGCCGAGGTCGCCGTCCTGCTTGAGCTTGAGCCCGGTTGCGAGCGTGAGGTTGCCGCCGCCGCTCTCACCGGCGACGACGATGCGCGCCGGGTCGATGTTCAGCTGTGCGGCGTTGGCGACGACCCACTTGAGCCCGGAAACGCAGTCGTTGAGCCCGGCGGGGAACGGCGCGACCTCGGGAGCCGAAGATGGGCTGACGCAGTTGCGGAAGTCGACCATCACCACCGCGACACCGTTGGCCGCGATGATCTTTCCCCAGCCGCGGTACATGCCGTCGAAGCACGACATCATCGCCATGCCGCCGCCGTGGATGTAATAGACGCACGCGACGGTCTCGTCGGTGTCGGGCCGGATCACCTGGAGGTTGATCGTGTTGCCGTCGGGTGCGGAGACGAACTTCTCGGTGTGGACGCGCAGCCCCGCCGACGGCGCGGCCTCCTCGGTGTCGCAGAGATCCATGAGCGACGTGAAGAGCTCGGTGGCCGCGCGCGCCTCGTCGGAGTTCGCCTCGGCCAGCAACGCCTCGCGGCTGTCGACGTCGGCGGCGGCGAGCGGAGGAATGAACGCGAGCAGCGCCGCGATCCGTGGGTCGAGTCGTGCATCGGTTGCGACGTCGTAGGTCATGGTCGGTCCCCCTGGTTCGTGTGCGCCGCACGTTACGAGAGTTTCGGGTTCACGGCTCCAGGAGCCTGCGGATGCCTTCGACGTCGCGGCGCACGTCGCGCGTGAACCGCCGGGCCAGGAGGTGGCCACCCGGCTGCGGGACGGCTTCGAGCTGTGCATAGCGGGTTCGGTTCGGGCCCTCGGGCATGGCCGCCATCACGACGACGAACAGCCCGAAGCGCGATTGCATCACGCACCAGCCGTCTTCCATTCGGGCCGTGAACGGGAGCGACAGGTGGTGGTTGGTCGCAATGAACGAGATGTGCTGGCCCACACCGTCGGGGTCGGGGCGGCGGCCGGTGATGCGCAGCTTGCCGACCTGCGCGTCGAACGCGGGCACCGAGCGCTCGAGATCACTGAGCCAGAGCCAGGCCCGCTCGTAGGGAAGGTCGAGCACGACCTCGGCGAAGCCGCCCGGGATCGCGGCCGCCATGACGCGCGCGCGGCGGATCGGGTCGAGGGTGGCGGTGGGCCACCGGACATCGCTCATCGTTGCCACCGTCCTGCGAACTCGGTCCGTGCGCGATGCAGACGCGACTTCACGGTTCCCTGCGGAACCTGGAGCAGCGCCGCGACCTCGGCTTCGGCCAACCCGTCCATGTCGCGGAGCACGAGCACCGCGCGGTGTTCTGGTGTGAGCTCGGCAAGCACCGCGCGTACGTCGAGCACGTTCGCGAGATCGACGTCGGGCGCGGGCCCGTCGACGACCTCAGCGGCGAGGTCGCCGGCGCGCGCCTGACGAATCGACTCCCGCACCGCGATGCTGCGCACCCAACCGTGCAACGCCGCGGGCTCTCGGAGCGCGCGCAGGTTGCGCAACACCGCGATGAAGGTCTCCTGCATCGCGTCGTCTCCTCGCTCGAGTGCGATCGATCCGCAGATGCGCCCGACGTACGGGGTGAGGGCGCGCACGAGCGCGTCCATCGCCGTTGGATCCCCCCGCTGCGCGGCGCGAACGAGCTCGTTCACACGAGAAGGAGGCGGGTGCCCACCGAAAGGTTCCAACGACTTTGGAACCTAGGCCACCGCGGCGCGCCTCTCTTGGGCATGACGCACAACCGGACGCAGGACAAGACGCAGGTCAACGTGGTCGGCGGGGGCCTCGCGGGCATGATCGCCGCCATCACCGCGAGCGAGCACGGCGCAGGCGTCGATCTCCACGAGGCGCACGACCGGCTCGGAGGGCGCGCCCACACGCTCGGGGGCCAGTGGCGCGCGAACTGGGGCCCGCACGCGCTCTACTGCGACGGCCCACTCTGGGCCTGGCTGGCCGAGCGCGACCTGATCCCGCCGGTCGCCCGACCCGCACTCACCGGTATGCGCTTCCGGTGCGACGGCGAGGCGATGCGCACACCACCCCTGTCGATGGTGCGTTCCCTCGCGATCCTGCGGGCCCGGGCGGTACCCGACGACGTCTCGTTCCGGGAATGGGCGGGGGCGCGATTCGGTGAGGAGGCGGCGCGGCGTTGGGCGTCGGCGATCGGCGTCGCGACCTTCTGCCACGACCCCGGTGCACTGGCGGCGTCGTTCGTCACCGATCGGCTGCGGCGCGCGTACGCCGTGCCGTCTGCCGCGCGCTTCCCGATCGGGGGATGGTCGGCGCTCACCGAGCGGCTTGAGGCCCGGTTGCACGCGATCGGCGTGCGGATTCATGCCAACAGTGTGGTGGAGCACCTCCCG
>JBBSEC010000085.1:0-19764 GCA_038240075.1 Acidimicrobiia bacterium | reverse complement strand
CCCCCCCGGGCGGCCCCCCCCCACCCCCCCCGCCACAAACCCCCCTTTTGCACCCCCACCTCCCCCCAAACCACATTGGGCCACCACCCACGCCGGGGGGGGGGGGGGGCCCGAGCCGGATGCCGGTGAACCGTGCGACTCGAGGCGGTCGGCACCCGGGCGCGCCGCGGTGCGGGGTTTGTCGTTGCCCGTGGGCTACAGCCCCATGAATCGGGCGGCGCGGTCGAGTGCGCGACGCGCCGCGACGAGCGAACGCTCGGCCGCGAACATCTCCGAGGCAATGGCCGAGTCGGGAGTCGATCCGTAGGTCTCCGCGAGCTCGGTGACTCGGTGCGTGAGGTCCTCGATCTGGGAGACGATGCTCGACAAGAGTGCGGTGTCAGACCCGGGCATTCGCACAGCGTGCCAGAAAGCCCGTCGTTTGGCGCATCTCCGCCTCGGTAGGGTTGAGGCTTCCCATGCTGACTCGACTCGATCTCCGGGCCTACGACGGCGACCTCTCCGACGTCTTGCCGCGCCCGTCGGGCCCCGACGAGACGGTGATCACCGCGGTGCGCGAGATCATCGCCTCGGTGTGGGCCGGCGGCGATGCCACGCTCCGCGAGCTCACGGAACGCTTCGACGGCTGCGACGTCGACGACTTGCGGGTTCCTCACCGCGAGATCGTCGATGCGCTCGAGCACCTCGACCCCGATCTGCGCGACGGGCTGGAGTTCGCGTCCGATCAGATCCTCTCGTATCACGAGTCGCAACGCGAATCCGACACCAAGCACGAACGGCAAGGGATCCACGTACGCGAGCTCGTCATCCCCGTCGACCGCGCCGGCCTCTACGTTCCGGGCGGTCTCGCCCCCTTGGCGTCGACGGTGCTCATGACCGCGATCCCGGCGCGCATCGCGGGAGTCCCCGAGGTCGTGCTCTGTACTCCGCCCGACGCGGCGACGGGCCTGCCGCACCCGGCCACGCTCGCGGCCGCCGCGCTCGCCGGGGTCGACGAGGTGTACCGCGTCGGTGGCGCGCAGGCGATCGCCGCCATGGCGTACGGCACCGACACGATCCTGCCCGTCGACGTGATCGTCGGCCCGGGCAACCGCTACGTCGCCGCCGCGAAGCGCGAGGTTCAGGGCGTGGTGGGCATCGAGTCGTTCGCCGCCGAGTCCGAGCTCGCGGTGATCGGCGACGACACGACCAATCCCGAGTGGGTCGCGGCCGACCTCCTCGCGCAGGCCGAGCACGGGCCCGGTGGCGCCGCGATCGTGATCACGTGGAGTGAGTCGTTTGCCGATGCCGTCGACGCCGCGCTCGCGACGCGGCTCGCAACCACGACCCGGCGCGCCGAAGCCGAAGCGACCCTCCGCTCGGGTGGTCGGCTCGTGCTCGTCGACAGCGCGGCCGACGCGATCGCGGTCGCCAACGCGATCGCGCCCGAGCACCTGCAGCTCATGAACGCCGATCCCGAGATGCTCGTGGCCGAGGTGCGCCACGCCGGCGCGGTCTTCTGCGGGCCCTACGCGCCCGCGGTGATCGGCGACTACGTCGCGGGTGTGAATCACGTCCTCCCCACGGGGGGCACCGCGCGCTTCGCGAGCGCGTTGCGGGTCTCGAACTTCCAGAAGCACGTTCACGTCGTGACCCTCGATCGCGAGACGCTCGGGCGGGTCGGTCCCTACGTCACCGTGTTGGCGGAGGCCGAAGGCCTCGACGCGCACGCGCAGTCGATCCGGGCGCGGGAAGGCCGTCAGTGAGCGCGCCGCGCCCGCAGCCGCGCGACGACCTCCGCGCGCTCGAGGGCTACCACTCGGCTCAGGTCGAGGTTCCGGTCCGGCTCAACACGAACGAGAGCCCGTATCCGCCACCTCCGGAGTTCATGGCCGACTGGTTGGCGGCGCTCGCCGACGCCTCCTACAACCGGTACCCCGATCGCGACGCAGGCGAGCTGCGCGCCGCGCTTGCCCAGCGTCTCGGCCAACCGGCGGCGCGGGTGTTTCCGGCCAACGGCAGCAACGAGGTACTGCAGACCATCCTCCTCACTTACGGGGGCACCGGTCGGAGTGCACTCGTCTTCGAGCCGACGTACGCGTTGCACGCGCATCTCGCGAGGATCACCGCGACGGAGGTCGTGTCCGGACATCGCGACGAGAGCCTCGCGATCGATCTCGACGAGGCGACCGACCTCATCGAACGCAACCGGCCCGCGATCGTGTTCGTCTGCACGCCGAACAACCCGACGGGCACCGTCGAGTCGCGCGAGATCGTCGAGGCGCTGCTGCAGCAGGTCGCGCGCTACGGCGGTCTGCTCGTGGTCGACGAGGCGTACGGCGAGTTCGCGCCGTGGAGCGCGCTCGACCTCGTCGACGACTCGGCCCCGCTCGTGGTGGTCCGCACGTACTCGAAGGTCTGGTCGCTCGCGGCCGTGCGCCTTGGTTTCGGAGTCGGCCCGGAATGGCTCGTCGCCGAGCTCGAGAAGGTCGTGCTGCCGTACCACCTCTCGGCGCCGACGCAGCTCGCCGGCCGGCTCGCGCTCACGCACGAGCGCGAGATGCAGGGCCGGGTCGCGTCGCTCATCGAGGAGCGCGGCCGCGTGTTCGCCGCGCTCTCCGACCTCGAAGGCATCACCGTGTTCCCTTCGGGCGCCAACTTCCTGCTCTTCCGCGTGCACGGCGACGGGCGTGCGGTGTGGAAGTCGCTGCTGACACGAGGTGTGCTCGTGCGCGACTTCTCGCGCTGGCCCAGCCTCGACGAGTGCCTCCGTGTCACGATCGGCACGCCCGAGGAGAACGACGCCTTTCTCGCCGCGCTGCGCGGCACCCTCCAGGAGGTCGGAGCCCCGTGACCGTGAGACGGTTCGAGGAGAAGCGCACGACCGCGGAGACGCAGATCGCGGTCGATCTCGCGGTCGACGGCACCGGGCAGATCGACATCGCGACCGGTATCCCGTTCTTCGACCACATGCTCACGCAGCTGGCGAAGCACGGCGGCTTCGATCTGCGGCTGTCGGCCCAGGGTGACCTCGAGGTCGACCTGCACCACACCGTCGAGGACGTCGGGATCACGCTCGGGACCGCGTTGCGCAACGCGCTCGGCGACAAGGCCGGCGTGCGCCGCTTCGCGAACTCGCTCGTCCCGCTCGATGAAGCGCTGGTGCAGATCGCGCTCGACCTGTCGGGCCGGCCGTTCCTCGCGTACGACATCGACCCCGTCGCGGAGTGGATCGGCACGTTCGATCCGCAGCTCGCGGAAGAGTTCTGGAAGGGTTTCGTCGACGGCGCTCGTATCACGCTGCACATGCGCTCGCTCGCCGGTCGCAACGGCCATCACGTGATCGAGGCGTCGTTCAAGGGTGTCGCCCGCGCGCTGCGCGACGCGGTCCGTGTCGAAGGCATCGGTGTGCCGTCGACGAAGGGCGTGCTCTGAAACCGGCGGAAGGGACCACGCCGGAGCGGGTCGTCGCCGTCCTCGACTACGGGATCGGCAACCTGCGTTCGGCCGAGAAGGCGCTCGTGCACCTCGGGGCTCCGGCGGTGCTCACGGCCGACCCCGGGATCGTGCGCGACGCGATCGGCGTCGTCCTGCCCGGGGTTGGGCACTTCGGCGCGTGCATGGCCGCGCTGCGCGCCGCGAAGCTCGACGCCGTTGCGGTCGACGCGGCCGCGTCGGGGCGGCCGTTCCTCGGCATCTGCATCGGCATGCAGATGCTCTTCGAAGGCAGCGACGAGGCTCCCGGGGTTGCCGGTCTCGGCGTACTGCCCGGCCGCGTGACGGCGCTGCCGTCGACGGTGAAGCTCCCGCAGATCGGATGGAACACCCTCGAACGGGTCTCGGGCTCCGCACTCGTCGCGGGCCTCACCGATCCCGCGTGGCTCTACTTCGTGCACTCATACGCGCCCGAGACCGACGACGACCTCGTCGCGGCGTGGTGCGACTACGGGCGACGCTTTCCCGCCGCGGTCGAGCGGGGCAGCGTGTGGGCGACGCAGTTCCACCCGGAGAAGAGTGGCGACGTGGGATTGCGCCTGCTCACGAACTTCGTGGAGCGGTGCACGGCCGAGAGCCACGCGTGATGGATCTGTATCCGTCGATCGACCTGCGCGGCGGGCGCGTCGTGCGCCTCCAACAAGGCGACTACGCGCGCGAGACGATCTACGACGACGATCCGTTGACGGTCGCGCGCCGCTACGAGGCCGCCGGGGCGCGCTGGATTCACGTCGTCGATCTCGACGCGGCCCGCACGGGCTCCGCGGGGAACCTCGGTGTGATCGAGGCGATCTGTGCCGCCGTCGGATGCAAGGTGCAGACCGGCGGGGGAGTCCGCAGCGTCGCCGACGCGGGCGAGCGGCTCTCGGCGGGAGTCGCGCGCGTCGTGATCGGCACCGCGGCCGTCGAGCGCCCCGAGCTGGTCGACGAGCTGGGCGCGCTGCATCCGGGCCAGGTTGCCGTCGGGCTCGATGCGCACGGCCGCAACGTGGCGGTGCGCGGTTGGGAGGAGAGCAGCGGTCTCGACCTGCTCGACCTCGTGGTGCAGTTTCGTGCGTCGCCCGCTGCCGCGCTCGTCGTCACCGAGATCGGGCGCGACGGCATGTTCGCGGGGCCCGACCTCGACGGGCTCGCCGAGGTGCTGCGCGCGACGACAACACCCGTGATCGCGAGCGGCGGTGTCGGCGGGCTCTCCGACGTGGTCGCGCTGCGTGCGATCGCCGTCGACGGCCGCGGGCTCGAAGGCGTGATCGTCGGGCGTGCGCTGTACGAAGGTCGTCTCGACCTCGAGGAGGCGATCGCCGCGTGCTCGCAACCCGTGTGATCCCGTGCCTCGATGTCGACGCCGGACGCGTCGTCAAGGGCGTCCGCTTCGTCGAGATCCGCGACGCCGGAGATCCCGTCGAGCTCGCGGCGCGCTACGACGCCGAGGGTGCCGACGAGCTCGTGTTCCTCGACATCACCGCGTCGTCGGATGCGCGCGACACAACGGTGCACATGGTCGAGCGGGTCGCCGAGCAGGTGTTCATCCCGTTCACCGTGGGCGGAGGGATCCGCACGGTCGACGACGTGCGCGCGATGTTGCGCGCCGGGGCCGACAAGGTCTCGCTCAACACCGCCGCGGTTGCCGATCCCGAACTCATCCGCCGGGCCTCTGACGAGTTCGGCGCGCAGTGCATCGTCGTGGCGATCGACGCCCGCCAGCGCTCCGCGACCCACGCGTGGGACGTCGTGACGCACGGAGGCCGCACACCGACCGGGCTCGAAGCGGTGGAGTGGGCGGCCGAGGTCTGCCGCCTGGGCGCGGGCGAGATCCTGCTCACGTCGATGGACCGCGACGGCACCCACGCCGGCTACGACCTCGATCTGCTGCGGGCCGTCGGCGACGCGGTGCCGGTACCCGTGATCGCGAGCGGTGGCGTCGGCACGCTCGACCACCTCTACGAGGCAGTGCACGAAGGCGGCGCCGACGCGGTGCTGGCGGCGTCGATCTTCCACTTCGCTACGTTCAGTGTCCGCGAGGCAAAGTCATACTTGGAAGCCAAGGGCCTCACGGTCCGTCCATGATCGGTGTTGGTAGGGGGTGGGCCGTGAGGCTCAGAGGCCACAGTGGGACGCGTTCGCGGGCACGGCTCGCAGGACGAACCGGCGCGGTGTGTCTCGCCGCCGCGGCCCTGCTCCTCGGTAACGCCGGCCCGGTGGCGAACGCCGCGCCCGTGGTCGCGGGCGGCCGCGTCGAGCTCGCCGACGACGCGGGCATCCACGTGGTGGCGGCCACGCGGGTCGATGCGCGCCTCGTCGACGTCACCCTCGCCACCGCGGCGCTGCCCGCGCCCGTCCATGTGCGGATCCTCGTGCCGGCCGACTACTCAGCCCACCCGAGCCGGCACTATCCGTCGATCTATCTCCTGCACGGTTGCGTCGCCGGTCATCCGTCGAGCGGCCTCGAGTACCTCGGCTGGTCGGGGCTCGGAGCGGAGCAGATCACGGCCAACGCCGAGGCCATCGTCGTGATGCCGGAGGGCGGCGGCGGGGGCTTCTACACCGACTGGGTCAACGGCGGGGCCGGCGGGCCGCCGATGTGGGAGACCTTCCATGTGAAGCAGCTGGTCCCGTGGGTCGACGACGTCTTCCGCACGATCAAGGATCCCTCGGAGCGGGCCATCGCCGGCCTCTCGATGGGCGGGTTCGGCTCGCTGAGCTACGCCGGTCGGCATCCCGACGTCTTCGGCGAAGCCGCGTCGTTCTCCGGCGCCGCCGACCTCACGTACCCGGCCGCCCAGACCGAACCGAGCTCGTCGGTCGTCGTCGCCGCGTGCGCGGCGGCCGACGGCGGCGGGCCCGACTCGACCTTCGGCTCTCACGCCGACGACGAGCTCAACTGGCGGTCGCACGACCCGGCGCGCCTCACGCAGAACCTGAGCCAGACCGCGCTGTACCTGTACACGGGCAACGGGCAGCCCGGCCCCCTCGATCCGCCCGGGGCGACGGTCGACGCGATCGAGGTGCTCGCGCACGAGGCGACGGTGCTCTTCCACGATCAACTGGTCACGCAGGGCATCCCGAGCTTCTTCGACGACTACGGCCCCGGAACCCATACCGGGGCCTACTGGACGCGCGACTTCGCCGACGTGCTGCCGCGCTTCATGGCCGATTTCGCCGCCCATCGCGCCGCGCCGACCCAGTTCACGTACATCAGTGCCGATGCCGACTACGTCGTCTGGGGCTGGCACGTGCACCTGCGCAGGACGGCGGCGGAGCTCAGCGCCCTCCAGCACGCAGGGGCCGGCGGCTTCGCGGTGTCGGGAAGCGGTACGGCGACCGTCGTCACCCCGCCGGTCTACGCGGCCGGCTCCGTCCACCTCGTCGTCGTGCGAACCCGAAGCGTGACCTCGACCGTGAGCGTTGCGGCCGATGTCAACGGGCGCCTGCGGGTCACCGTTCCGCTTGGTCCCGCGAACCCGGATCAGGAGTTCACGGCCGCGGCGAACGCGGTCGGGACCCGTGTGTACACAACGAATGTGACCATCAACTGAGCCGTGCCCTCAGGCGGACGGGCCGCGGGGAACGCGAAGATGAGAACGGTCCGCTACCGTGATCGAACGCCGCGAGCACGGCGTACGAGCGAGGGGGTGCGATGCCCGACACCAACGGTTACGGCGAGCAGTTCTTCCGGCGCTACCGAGAGCTGCTCGACGCTGAGGATTGCGCGTTCGACGAGCTCGAGCATGCCTACGAAGACGGCGACCGAGCGCATTTCGAGCTCGATCTCGCCGCGTGGCACGGCGCGTTGGAGCGTCGCCACTCGTATCTCGGGCGCAGCGGAGTTCCCGCGCCGCCGAACCTGTTTGCTCCGAGCGTGACGCTCGGCGCACTCGGCTAAGCAGCCGTCGGTTCCGTCGACCCGCCCGTGAGCGAGTCGACGAACGCGAGTGCGTGCGCGGTCACGTTGTCGGTGCGGCCCACGAAGAAGTGGCTCGCGCCGCCGACCACGTGCACCGTGGCGTTGCGCCACTCGTCGACCTCGCGCGCGACCTGGTCGGCCGGGCGGAACTCGTCGTGCGCGGCGAGCACGACGTACTTCGGCCGCGGATCGCCGGTCACGAGCTCGGGGTCGCGGCAGTAGCGCAGCGGGCTCGCGATGAGCAGCCAGCCCGCGATCGCCGCCTCGGAACACGAGAGCGCGACGTCGGCGCCGAACGACCAGCCCGCAAGGATCAGCGGCACGCCGTCGGGGAGGCGCCCCGCGAGGAAGTCGACTGCCGCGCGCGCGTCGAGCCGTTCGGTGTCGCCGTGCCCGTATTCGCCGGCGCTGCCTTCGACGCCGCGGAAGTTGAAGCGGACGCATTCGACGCCGACGCGCGGCATTGCTTCGAACAGCGCGCTGATCACGAGCGATCGCATCGAGCCGCCGTACTGCGGATGCGGGTGGCACAACACCATGCCCGCGCGCGGTCGCGCGCCGTCGGCCGGTGCTTCGAGCTGGGCCTCGAGGGCGACACCGTCGGCCGCCGTGATCGCGATCGCGTCGGACACGAGCGGAGGCGCGCTCAGCCGTCGATGCCGAGGGTCGACAGCACGAAGGCGAGGGTGAACGCCTCTTCGCGCCACGCGTCGTACCGACCCGACGGTCCGCCGTGGCCCGAACCGAGATCGGTGCGGAGCAGGATCCGGCCGCCGGTGGCGCGGTCGCGGAGCTTCGCGACCCACTTCGCCGGTTCCCAGTACTGCACGCGGGGGTCGTTGAACCCGGCGGTGACGAGCAGGTCGGGATACACCTTCGACTCGACGTTGTCGTACGGCGAGTACGAACGCATCACGTCGTACTCGTCCTCGTTCTGCGGGTTTCCCCACTCTTCCCACTCGCCCGCGGTGAGCGGGATCGACGCGTCCTGCATGGTCGTGATGACGTCGACGAACGGAACCTCGGCAACGACCCCGGTGAAGAGATCAGGGCGGAGGTTGGCGATCGCGCCCATGAGCAGACCGCCGGCGGAACGGCCCCGCGCGACGATGCGCTTCGGCGCGGTCACGTTCGTCTCGATGAGGAACTCGGCGCACGCGATGAAGTCGGTGAACGTGTTGGGCTTGTGCTCGAGCTTGCCGTTCTCGTACCACTGGCGACCCATCTCGCCGCCACCGCGCACGTGCGCGATCGCGAACATCACGCCGCGGTCGAGGAGCGGCAGGCGCGTTTCGCGGAACGTCGGGTCGATCGACGCCTCGTAGGCGCCGTATCCGTAGAGCAAAACCGGGACCGATCCGTCGAGCTGGAGATCGCGTCGGTAGGCGATCGACATCGGGACCTTGGTGCCGTCGGTGGCGCGGGCCCACAACCGCCGTGAGACGTACTGCGTGGGATCGAAGTCGCCGAGCACCGGTTGCTGCTTCACGAGGGTGCGCGTGCGCGACTCGACGTCGTAGTCGAACGCGGAGGTCGGAGTGACGAGCGACGAGTACCCGAAACGGACGGTTGCCGAATCGAACTCGGGGTTTGCGCCGAGCCAGACGCTCGCCGCTTCCTCGGGCTGCTCGATGGTGTGCTCGACGCCGTCGGGGAGGCTCCGGACGCGCAGGCGCTGGCCACCGTCGGCCCGTTCGGACAGCACGAGATGGTTCGCGAAGGCGTCGGCCCGTTCGATGCGCACGTCGTCGCGGTGGCCGATGACGTCGATCCAGTGCGCGGCGTCGGGCTCGTCGACGCGCGCCGTGACGAGCTTGAAGTTCTCCGCAGCGTCGGCGTTGGTGACGATGTAGAAGCGGTCGTCGGCGCCGTTGCTCCAGTGCTCGACCGCGTACTCCACCCCGTCGCGGCGTTCCGCAACGAGACGCGCGTCGGTCTCCGGAGCCGCGGTCGGCACGAACCACGCCTCGGCGGTGCTGCGAGACACCGAATCGATGAGGACGTAACGGCCGCTGCGGCTCCGTGATATCGCGACGTCGAACCGTTCGTCGTCGTCGCGGAACACGACGACATCATCGGCGGGTGGTGCGCCCAGCCTGTGGCGCAACACCATGTAGGGACGCATCGCGGTGTCGGGCCGAACGTAGAAGATGGTCTGCGAGTCGTCGGACCACGCGAGGCCGTAATAGACGTCGGGCACCACGTCGGCGAGCTCGCGGCCGGTCGTGAGATCGCGGAAGCGGAGCTCGTAGCGCTCGCCACCGCTGGTGTCGACGGTGTACGCGGCGATCGCGTGCGCAGGATCGAGCTCGAGATCGCCGACTTCGAGGAACGTCTGCCCGACCGCGAGCGGGTTCTCGTCGAGCACGATCTCCTCGGCGCCGGTACTGGTCGCGCCGTCGCGCGCACGCAGGCGGCGGCAGTGGATCGCGTACTGACTGCCTTCGACCGTGCGGTGGTAGTACTCGTACGGTCCGTCGGGTTCCGGGGCCGATGTGTCGGTCTGTTGGACGCGTGCCGCGATCTCGTCGTAGATCCGCGCCTGCAACGGCTGCGTCGGAGCCATGCTCGCGTCGGTGTACGCGTTCTCGGCGTCGAGGTACGCGCGCACTTCGGGATTGGCGCGCTCACGGAGCCAGAACCAGTCGTCGACGCGCTCCTCCCCGTGCGCTCGCAGGATGTTCGGGTTGCGGGGCGCGCGCGGCGCGACGTTTGTCTCCGGCATGGTCGCGGAGTCTCGCGCGCAATAGGCGGCCGTGTTCCACCGGCAGGGGAGTACGCTGCCGCGATGGCCGCGGCCCCCGTCACGACCCCGGTTCCCTTCACCGAAGCGGAGCTCGACGCCGTCAAGTTCGACGGCGCGGGCCTCGTCGCCGCGATCGTGCAGGAGCAGGCGACGAGTGAGGTGCTCATGGTCGGCTGGATGAACCGGGAGGCGCTGCAGCGCACGCTCGAGACCGGCCGTACGTGGTTCTGGAGCCGGAGCCGCCAGGAGTACTGGTGCAAGGGCGAGACCTCCGGTGACCGGCAGTACGTCCGCCGCGCCGCGTACGACTGCGACATGGACGCGTTGCTCTTCGTCGTCGAGCAGGAGGGCAAGGGCGCGTGCCACACCGGTGCGCGCTCGTGCTTCTTCCGCGACTTCGGCAGCGGCGCGGTCCCCGGTCCCGTGTGAGCGGTCTTCCGCAGGTCCGGCCGTCGCTCGACGAGTTCATCGCGTTGAGCGCGGAGTACTCCGTCGTGCCCGTGTGGCGCGAGGTGCTCGCCGACCTCGAGACTCCGCTCTCGGCCTTCGTGAAATTGGTCGGCGAGCGCGAAGGGTTCCTGCTCGAATCGGTCGAGCACGCCGAGCGCTGGGGCCGCTTCTCGTTCCTCGGACGCGATCCCGCGCTCACGCTCGTGGTGCGCGGCAACCGCGTCGAGTTCGTCGACGGGCCGGCGCCCGACGGCATCCCGACCGACTCCGGCAGCCTCGCCGCGCTCGAGGCGCTGCTGCAGCGCTACCGCGCACCGGTGATCCCGGAGCTCCCGCCCTTCCACGGCGGCATCGTCGGCTGGCTCGGCTACGACACCGTGCGTGAGATCGAGCACCTCCCGAACGCGGCCCCCGACGACCAGGGCCTCCCCGACGCGGTGCTGTGCCTCGCCGGCCAGGTGGCCGCGTTCGACCACTTCCGCCAGCGGCTGTTCCTCATCGAGAACGTGTACCCCGCGCCGGGCGCGTCGCGCGAGCAGCTCACCGACGACTACCAGCGCGCGTGCACGCGGCTCGCGGGGGCCGTCGACGACCTGGCCCAGCCGTTGCCGTACCTGCCGACGCCCCCGCCGGGCGACGATCTCTCGGCGGTTCCCGAGGTGCGCCGGCGCACGTCGCCCGCGCAGTACGCGGCCGCGGTCGAAGCGGCGCGCGAGCTGATCTTCGCCGGCGACATCTTCCAGGTCGTGCTCGCCCAACGTTTCGATCTGGTCGGCGAGCACGACCCGTTCGCGACCTATCGCGTGCTCCGGTTGGTCAACCCGTCGCCGTACATGTACTTCCTCCGCCACCCCGAGGCGACGATCGTGGGGTCGTCACCCGAGCCCATGGTGCAGCTCCTCGACGGGCGGGTCATCAGCCGCCCGATCGCGGGCACGCGCCGCCGCGGCCGCACCGAGGAGCACGACCGGCGGATGGCGGCGGAGCTCAGCGAGCACCCAAAGGAGCGCGCCGAGCACGTGATGCTCGTCGACCTCGCCCGCAACGATGTCGGGCGTGTGGTCTCGTTCGGTTCGGAGCACGTGGATGAATTGATGACGCTCGAGTGTTACTCGCACGTGATGCACCTCACGAGCCAGGTATCGGGTGATCTCGTTCCCGGAAAGGGTCCGGTCGACGTGCTGCGCGCGACGTTCCCCGCCGGAACGGTGAGCGGAGCCCCGAAGGTGCGCGCGATGGAGATCATCGACGAGCTCGAGCCGAGCAAGCGCGGCCCGTACGCCGGGGTGGTCGGTTACGTCGACTTCTCGGGGAACCTCGACACCGCGATCGCGATCCGCACGATGATCTGGCGCGACGGCAACGCGAGCATCTCGGCCGGCGCGGGCATCGTGGCCGACTCGGTCGCGGCCGAAGAGGATCTCGAATGCCGCAACAAGGCCGGAGCGCTCCTCAGCGCAGCCGAGGCCGCCCGCAACCTGTTCCACACCAAAGGCGACGATGACTGACGATTACGACGATCGCGACGCGGAGTACGAGCGGTTGAGAACCGACGCAGCGTTCGTCGATCTCGGTGACTGGGGATCGGTGCGCGTCAGCGGTCCCGACGCGCGCTCCTTCCTCGACAGCCTCGCGTCGCAGGATCTCACCGTGCTCGCCGACGGCGACGGCGCGCATTCACTGCTGCTTCAGCCCCAGGGTAAGCTCACGGCCGACTTCCGGGTGTTGCAGATCGGAGCCGAGGAGCTGTGGCTCGACACTGACGTCGGTGTCGGCGAGGTGCTCGCGGCCGGGCTCAACCGGTTCAAGATTCGCGTGAAGGTCGACGTCGTCGACACTGCGGCCGAGCACGGGCGCATTGCGGTGAAGGGTCCGAATGCGGCGGCGCGCGTCGCCGACGCGTTGAACGTCGACGTGCCCGCGCGCCAGCACGCGCACGTCGGATGGAAGGGCGCGCGTGTGGTTCGCGCCGACTGGCCCGCGCTTCCCGGTGTCGACGTGGTCGGCCCGCGTGCCGATGTCGACGCCGCGCGCGACGCGTTGGTGGCTGCGGGCGTCGCGCCGGCCGGGCTGCTCGCACTCGAAGTGCTGCGCGTCGAAGCCGGCATCCCGCGTCAGGGATTCGAGCTCGACGACACGACGATCCCGCAGGAGGCGTACCTCGAGCGCGATGCGGTGTCGTTCACGAAGGGTTGCTTCCTCGGCCAGGAGCTCGTCTGCCGCATCGACACGCGCGGCCACGTGAACCGTCTGCTGCGCGGCGTCGTCATCGAGGGCACCGCGGCGCCCGAGATCGGTGCCGAGGTCAAGCTGGGCGAGAAGGTCGTCGGTCGCGTCACCACGGTCGCCCGCTCACCGCGCCTCGGCATCGTCGCCCTGGCGTTGCTCCGCCGCGAGGTCGAGCCGCCGGCCGAGCTCACCGTCGCCCTCGACGACGGCGCGAACGCGCCGGCCCGTGCCCAGGAGCTCCCGCTCACCTAATCCGTCGCTTTATTGCCCTTCACTCCCTCTCAGGGGGAGCCAATGGCATCAGAGTCGCGAGTCAGGGGGCGACGGCGCCGTTGCGGACGGTTACGACGAACCGGGTGCCGGTGGCGGTCGGGTCGACCCGGGCCGTGCCGCCCATCGTGGCCGCGAGCTCGCGGACGATCGCGAGACCGAGGCCCGTGCCGATCGAGCGGCCCGGTCCCTCCCGACCCGTGTAGAGGCGCTCGAAGACCCGGTCGGCGGCATCCGGAGGGATACCGGGACCGTCGTCGGTGACGGTGATCGTCACGGCTCCGGGTGTCGCGGCGATCCCGACATCGACGGCACTGTGCGCGTACTTCAGTGCGTTCTCGACGAGGTTGGCCACGATCTGCCCGAGTCGTTCGGGGTCGAGATCGGCCGGGATCGGCGCATCGGCGCGCGCGGCGAGCGCGAGCCCGAGCTCGGTGGCGTGCGGTCGGAACGCTTCGACCGCGTCGCGCACCACGCTGGCGGCGTCGACCGTCTGCGGATGCAGCGAGAACTGATGGGTGTCGAGCCGCGAGAGGTCGAGGAGATCGCGCACGAGCCGTTCGAGTCGGCGCGACTCCGACATGATCACGTCGGCGGCGCGCCGGCGGGCTTGGGGCTCTTCGCCGTCGAGCGTGCCGTCGGCCAGCGCCTCGGCGTAGCCGCGGATCGAGGTGAGCGGTGTGCGCAGATCGTGCGACACGCTGAGCAGGAACGCGCGCTCGGAACCGCGAGCGTTTTCGAGTTGCGCGGCCATCACGTTGAGGGCGTTCGCGACCTCGGCGATCTCGTCTTCGGTGCGGTCGCTCAGCGCGACACGCGCGCTGAGGTCTCCGCTCGCGAGGACCCGTGCGGTGGTCTCGACCGCGGCGAGCGGGCGGATCAACCGCCGCGCCAACCAGAGCGAGAGGAGCACGCATGCCACCAGCGCGGCCGCGGCGGCGAGAAGGAATGCGGGTACCGCGCGCGAGGGGAGATTGGTCTGCACCGGTTCGGTGAGGACGAGCACCGGCAGCTGCACCTTGCCGACCTGCTTGGGCAGCGGCTCCGCGAGGAACGCGATTCCTTCCTTGCGGCCGGTCACGGTCTCGCCGGCCTGCAGCTCCTGCGGGCGGAGCGCAGCGGCATCGAGCGGGTCGGGGAGCGCGAAGAGCTCGGCGTTCTCGGCGTTCGGGTTGGACAGCAGCGTGCCGACGGCGCCGAGCTCGGAAAGGCTCATCACCGCCCCGCTCTCGTCGAAGAACACGAGCCGCGCGTCGGAGAGTCGAAGGGTGTTGCGCACCTGGCGCAGGGCCGCGGCCGTCTGCGCGGCCCGCGTCGGTGCGGTGCTGTTCGCAGCGCGGCGGAGCAACCCCGCGAGCCGGGTCACCGTCGTCTGCACGGTCGGGGCGTTCGACCGCAGGTCGCTCACCGCGGCGCGCTCGGCGGTGCCCTGAACGAAGACGTACGTCACCCCTCCCGCGATCGCAAGCACCACCACGGCGACGAACAACATGCTGGCGAGAAGGCGCGTCCGCAGCCGCGGCCGCGCGCGCGTCGTCACGTCTTGGCCGGCCGGTCGAGGCGGTAACCGAGACCCCGGACGGTCGTGATCGGCACCGCGTCGCCGATCTTCTTGCGTACCTGCGCGACGTGCACATCAACGGTGCGTGCGTCGCCGAACCAGTCGTAGCCCCACACGCCGTCGAGGATCTGTTGGCGCGAGAGGGCGAGACCGGGCCGTTCCGCGAGGAAACGCAGCAGCTCGAACTCTTTCGTCGTGAACTCGATCACGGCGTCGTCGACGCGCACCTCGCGCCGCCCCAGATCGATCGCGACGCCTCCGGCCTGCACGACCTCGGCCGCGGGCCCGCCGTCGACGCGTCGCAACACCGCCTTCACGCGCGCCACGAGCTCGGCGGGCGAGAACGGCTTCGTGATGTAGTCGTCGGCACCGAGCTCGAGCCCGAGGATGCGGTCGACTTCACCGTCGCGGGCCGTGAGGAAGATCACCGGGATCGACGACGTCTTGCGCAGGCGACGGCACACTTCGAGCCCGTCGATGTCGGGCAGCCCCACGTCGAGGACCACGAGCCGGGGCCGGGCCCCTTCAACCGCGTCGAGTGCGGCCTGCCCGCTCGCGGCCTTCACGACCCGGTAGCCCTCACGCTCGAGGTACAGCTCGACGAGATCGGCGATGTTCGACTCGTCGTCGGCGACGACGATCGTTCCCTGTTCCATGGATCACATCGTCGCGAAGGAACGGCCACGCAGGCGTGATGCCCGCATGAGGGTTGTGTAAAGCGTGGCTAGGGGAGGCGGTTCGTGCGAGCGATGGTGCCGAGCCAGTCGGCGCTGGGCTTGGGCGTGCGACGCTGGGTCTCCCGGTCGACCGCGACGAGGCCGAACTGGGGCATGTAGCCCTGCGCCCACTCGAAGTTGTCCATCAGCGACCAGTGGAAGTAGCCGCGCACGTCGAGGCCGTCGGCGAGGCAGCGACCGACCCCCTCGAGCGCGTCGGTCGTGTAGCGGATGCGCAACGCGTCGTCGGTGGTCCCGATGCCGTTCTCGGTCACGTACAGCGGAACCTTCGTCGTCTCGGCCGCGAAGCGAATCGAGGCTTCGAGTCCCTGGGGCCAGTACTCGTAGCCCATGTCGAGCAGCTCGACGCCGGGCTCGGGCCCGGTCGGCATGCCCTGCTCGTCGAGCCGGATGCGCGTGTAGGCCTGCACGCCGAAGTAGTCGTCGCCGCGCGCGGCTTCGCAGAACTGGCCTTCGTGCCCGAACCGCGTGCGCTCGAGGCGATCCTCCGCGCCTTCCGGAGCCCACCAGTCGCTCATCGAAAGCGTGAGGCCGAGCGGGAAGTCGCCCGGCCCGGACTTGATCGCGTCGTACGCCTTGCGGTGCGCGGCGATCATGTTCTCGTTCACCTTCGCGAACGCGGCGAAGTCGCGCACACCCGGCGGGAACTCGGCCGAGATGTAACCGAGCACCGACACGACGTTGGGCTCGTTGATCGTGCAGCCCATTCCGATGAGGTCGCCGAGCGCAGCGGCCGAACGTTCGCAGAAGCGCGCGAAGTGATCGACGATCGCGGGCTCGGCCCAGCTTCCCCGCGTCGCGAGCCACCGGGGCGTCGTGAAGTGGTGGAAGGTGACGACCGGCGTGACGTCGTGCTCGAGGCAGCACGCGAGCATCCGGCGGTAGTGGTCGAGCGCGGCCGTCGACCACTCGTTGTCCTCGGGCTCGATGCGCGACCACTCGAGCGAGAACCGGTACGCGCCGAACCCGAGCTCGCGCAGCAACCGGATGTCGTCGGGGTAGCGGTGGAAGTGGTCGACCGCGTCGCCGGAGACGTCGCGGCAGCCGCTGCCCTCGCGATGCTCGAACTCCCACCAGTCGTTGTTCCAGTTGCCGCCCTCGGTCTGGTGGGCGGCCGTCGAGGTTCCCCAGACGAAACCGGGTGGAAAGTCGATCGTCATGGCCGGGGAGACTACCGGCGGGTTTTGGTGAGTTCCGGTTGACGCTGAACCGTGCCGACGGCTGTGCGATGCTCGCAGGGCATGGCCATCCTCGACGAGATCCTCGCGACGAAGCGCGACGAGGTCACGGTGCTCCACCAGCCCGCGACCCGCACCGCGATCATGAAGGCCGCCACCGACGCCGCGCCTGCGCGTGATTTCGGGGCCGCGCTGCGGCGCGCCGACGGCCGGCTCGCGGTCGTCGCCGAGATCAAACGCCGCTCACCGTCGAAGGGGGATCTCGCTCCCGATCTCGATCCCGAGACGACGGCCCGGCTCTACGAGACCGGTGGCGCGTCGGCGTTGTCGGTGCTCACCGACAAGCTGTTCTTCGGCGGCACGATCAGCGATCTCCAGATCGCGCGCGACACCACCGCGCTTCCTGCGTTGCGCAAGGACTTCGTCCTCGACGACATCCAGGTGTTCGAGTCGCGCGGCGTCGGCGCCGACGCGGTGCTCCTCATCGTGGCCGCGTTCCGCGACGACATCGTGCTCGCCGACCTGCACACGCTGGCGCTCGAGCTGGGTCTGTCGGCGCTCGTCGAGGCGCACGACGAACGGGAGGTCGAACGGGCCGTTGCCGTGGGTGCGCGCATCGTCGGGGTCAACAGCCGGAGCCTCCAGACCTTCGCCGAGGACCTCGCCGTCGCGGAGCGGCTCGCCGCGCTCCTGCCTGCGGACGTGACCCGGGTGGCCGAGAGCGCGGTGCGCTCGGTCGAAGATGCCCGGCGCATGGCCGAGGTCGGGTTCGACGCGGTGTTGGTCGGCGAGGCCTTCGTCCGGGCGGGCGATCCGGCTGCACTGGTGGGCGCGATGGCCGCCCTTCCTGTCGCGCCCGAGAGGCACAGCCCGTAAGGTTGGCTCCGTGTTCGTCAAGATCTGCGGGATCACGACCTCGCACGACGCCCTGCTGGCCACCGCGGTCGGTGCCGACGCTCTCGGTTTCGTGTTCGCGCCGAGCGTCCGGCAGGTGCAGCCCGCCGACGTCCGCGACATCGCCCGGCGGCTCCCGCACGGCGTGACGACCGTGGGCGTGTTCCGCAACGAGCGCCCCGAGCGCATCGTCACGATCGTGGCGAAGGTGGGCCTCCACGGCGTGCAGCTGTCGGGGCAGGAGCCGTTGAGCGAGGTGCGCTGGATCCGGGAGCGGGTCCCGTTCGTGATCCAGGCGTTCACCGCCGGCGATCCCGCGCTCGCCACCGCTGCAAACGGCCCGGCCGACGCGGTGCTGATCGACTCACCGAACCCGGGCTCCGGCCGGGTGTTCGACTGGACCCTCGCCGAGGGCGCGCCGGGCGGCGTGAAGCTGATCCTCGCGGGCGGCCTCAACCACGACAACGTCGGCGAGGCGATCGCACGGGTCCGGCCGTGGGGTGTGGATGTGTCGAGCGGTGTGGAGTCGACGCCGGGCCGCAAGGACGCGCGCAAGCTCCGGCTGTTCGTCGAGCAGGCCCGCGCCGCGGGCGAACGACTCGACGACAACCACGACAACCATGACGGCTACGAGGGCTACGACGAGGTCGATCTGAACGCGGTCGAGCACGACGTCGGCCGCTCCCGCCCCTTCGACTGGATGCTCGACGCCTGATCGCCCACCCCCAACGGATCCTTGGTCATGCGCTGATGACGCATACGACATAGGTGCAGTACCAAGGGCGTGTGAGCCGGGTGTGAGGCAACGGTGGTTCGAGAGAACCTGACGTGGGGCTCGCGTGGATCGCGCGGACCGCTCCGATGCTCCGGGTGTCGCTAGTCCCCCGAGAGCACCCGGAGGTTTTCCCATGTTGAAGGGTCTCCTTCTCACCACCGTCGCCGGTGCTATCAGCTCACCGCGATCGGCGGGCCCGCACCCGACCTCAACGTGGCCGAGAAGGTGAAGGGCGGGAGGTTCCGATTGC
This sequence comes from Acidimicrobiia bacterium, assembly GCA_038240075.1. Classification (GTDB taxonomy): domain Bacteria; phylum Actinomycetota; class Acidimicrobiia; order IMCC26256; family PALSA-610; genus DATBAK01. The sequence goes on along the minus strand of JBBSEC010000085.1, from coordinate 1,296 downwards.
CGGCGCGCGGGCGGGTCAGGAAGTGAGTTGGCAGCTCACGGGCATCCGCAAGGACGCATGGGCGAACGCGAACCGCATCCCGGTCGAACACGACAAGAGCGCCGCCGACAAGGGTCGCTTCATCCACCCGGAGCTCTTTGGCGCTTCGGCCGAAGCCCGGGTCGGCAACCATCAGATCGCGCGCGACCGGACGCGCGCGTAGGAGCGTTCCATTTCGGGCGGCCGCGTCGGAGCGGTCTCGTAACATGAGCGGCCCGTCCCGACACCGCCGTCAGGAGCCCGCACTGACCCCCGACCTGCCTGTCCCGCGGCGCGGCACCGCCGTGCAACTCGATCCTCCGGGGCCCGAGCCCGAGGGCCTGGGCCGGTTCGGTGAATGGGGCGGCCGCTACGCGCCCGAGACGTTGGTGCAGGCGCTCGAGGAGCTCGAAGCGGAGTTCCGCCGCGCGTGGTCGTCGCCCGAGTTCCGGGACGAGTACGCGCAACTGCTGGGCTCGTACGCGGGACGCCCGACGCCGGTCACCGAGTGCAGCCGGCTCTCCGAACGGCTGGGTGTACGCGTCCTGCTCAAGCGCGAAGACCTCACACACACTGGTTCGCACAAGATCAACAACGTGCTCGGTCAGGCGCTGCTCACGCGCGGGATGGGCAAGCGACGCCTGATCGCGGAGACCGGTGCCGGACAGCACGGAGTCGCGACGGCCACCGCGGCCGCGCTCTTCGGTTTCGAATGCACGGTGTTCATGGGCGCGGTCGATGTCGAGCGGCAGGCGCTGAACGTGTGGCGGATGCGCTTGCTCGGCGCGGAGGTCGTGCCGGTCAACTCCGGCAGCGCCACGCTCAAGGACGCGGTCAACGACGCAATGCGAGAGTGGGTCGCAAGCGTCGAGACGACCCACTACTGCCTCGGTTCGGTGATGGGCCCGCATCCGTTCCCGTGGATCGTGCGCGAGTTCCAGCGCGTCGTGGGCGACGAGGCGCGCCGGCAATGCCGCGAGCTGCTCGGCGGCGCCGACCCCGATCTCGTCGTCGCGTGCGTCGGTGGCGGATCCAACGCGATGGGTACGTTCGCGGGTTTCATCGACACCGACGCCGCGCTCGTCGGCGTCGAAGCGGGCGGCCAGGGTCTGGAGTCGGGCCATCACGGCGCGGCGGTCAACCGGGGCGTGCCCGGCGTCGTGCACGGCATGCGCTCGCTGTTCCTGCAGGACGAAGACGGTCAGGTGCTCGAAGCGTCTTCGATCAGCGCCGGTCTCGACTATCCCGGCGTCGGCCCGGAGCACGCGATGCTCGCAT
>JBBSEC010000084.1:0-19900 GCA_038240075.1 Acidimicrobiia bacterium | reverse complement strand
GTACCCGACCGGCACGATGGAGGGGACGCAACCACCCAGTGAGCAATCACACGGTGAAGCGCATGCGTACCCGACCGGCACGATGGAGGGGACGCAACCACCCAGTGAGCAATCACACGGTGAAGCGCATGCGTACCCGACCGGCACGATGGAGGAATCGTGACTGACTATCCGCGCGTCGACGGCCTGGTCGTCGAGGTCGATGGCGCGGTGCTGCGGGTGCGCCTCGATCGCCCGGAACGACGCAACGCGCTCACCGACGAGGTGGTCGACGCACTGATCGACACGATCGAGATCGGCGGCACCGACGACGACGTTCGGGTGATCGCGCTGTCGGGAACCGGCGACAGCTTCTGTTCCGGGTTCGACCTCGGCACGCGCGGCAAGCCGGCGGTCAGACCTCGTCTCGGCGCGACGCAACGGCAGTTGCGGGGCGGCATCAACCGGCTGATCCCGACGCTGCTCGAGACCCAGACGCCGATCGTCACCGCCGCGACCGGGCACATCATCGGCCTCGGGCTCAACATCGTGCTGGCATCCGACTTCGCGTTCGTCTCCGACGACGCGCGCATCCGCGCGCCGTTCACGACCCTAGGTTTCACGCCCGATTCCGGTTCGTCGTGGTTGATCCCGCGCCTCGTCGGTGTCGCCCGCGCGAAGGAGCTGCTCCTGCTCGGGCGCGAGATCAGCGGCGCGCGCGCGGCCGAATGGGGCCTCGTCCACCGTTCCGTGCCCGTCGACGAGGTTGCGGGTGAGGCCGAGACGCTCGTCGCCGAGCTCGCGTCGGCCGCGACGATCGCCGTCGGGCTCGCGAAGCTGTTGGTGCACCGGGGCCTGACCGTCGACCTCGAGCATCAGCTCGCCGACGAGGCGATGGCGCTCGAGCTCTCGAGCCGCTCCGACGACTTCAAGAACCGGGCGAAGAACGTCCGCGAGCACGACGACCCCGGTTTTCAGGGCCGCTAGAGCTACGCGGGCCGGCTCGCGCTGTTCCCTGGTACTACACCTATGACGCATACGACATAGCTGCAGTACCAAGGAAGGGGTGCGGGCGCGAACACCGGGATCAGAGGTCGTCGGTGTAGGTGTCGGAGCCCGGGACGGTGGCGAGAAAGGGGCTCGCGAAGCCGATGTCCGTGCGACCCGCCAACGCGGGCGCAACCGAACGCTCCCACACGTCGAGCACATCGCCGTCGACGAAGGCAAGCAGCAGCACGTGTGCCGGTACCTCGAGCACCGACGCCAACAATCGTTCTCGCGACAACCCGATGACCACCGGCAGGTCACGATCCACGAGCGAGCGAGCGCCGATCGCGATGTCGACCTCGTGGTCCTCACCCTCGCCTTCGAACGCGATGGCGATGACCCCGGGGTAGCGATGATCGAGCGTCGACGCGGCGGGCGGAGCGTCCGGCGCGCGGTGAGCCCAACGCTCCCGGTAGACCGCGGTGTGAAGATGATCGCGGCCGGCGAACATGCGGTCTTCCGCAACCAGGCGCTGCATCTGCGGACCGATCCACGCGTCCCAGTCGGCCTGCGCGTCGGGGAGCAACCACGCGACGGAGAGGTACGAACCGGTTCGAGGATCCCCGAGCAGCGCACCGTCGAGACGCGCGGCCTTACACGCACGCGTCGCGACGAAGCGTGCGCCCGAGTACGCGCCCGGCCCGGCCATCACTGCCGCCGGAAAGTGATCGCGCTCGTACCAGCGGTTGAACTCGCGCGCGTTGCCGGCGTGCGGCTCGATGTACGACACGATGGCGGTACCGATACCGACACCCTCGGTCCCGCTCGGCGTCACGCCGATACTGTATGCAGGCACGCCCGAGCAGACGCAGCCGACGTGACCAGTGCCGAACAGACGGCGCAGCGCATGCGTGTGCGACCATGAGCCCGATGACGACCCCTTCCGAGCAGCTCCTCACCATTCCGGGCGTGCTCGCACGCGCCGCGACCCTGTACCCGTCCCTCGACGCGTTGGTCGACGAACGCGATCGACTCTCGTACTCCGGGCTCGCGGCCGATGTCGAGATGAGCGCGCGGGCGCTCGTCGCATCGGGGGTGCAGCCCGGCGACCGGGTCGGTATCTGGGCGCCCAACATCACCGAGTGGGTCCACGCGGCGCTCGCGATCTACTCGGCCGGCGCGGTGCTCGTGCCGCTGAACACCCGGTTCAAGGGCGCCGAGGCCGCGTACATCCTCGAGCGCGCCGACGTGCGCCTGCTCTTCACCGTGACCGACTTCCTCGCCACCGACTACGTCGAACTGCTCCGCGCCGCGGAGCCGGTCGCCGCGCTGAAGGAGATCGTCGTGCTCCGCGGCACACCCGGTGCCGGCACGATCTCATGGGATGAATATCTCGACCGGGCCGGACGCGTCATTCCGGAGGAGCTCGCCGCGCGCCGCGACGCGCTCACCGGCGACGACCTCTCCGACATCCTCTTCACGTCGGGCACGACCGGTCGCCCGAAGGGCGCGATGCTCACCCACGGAGCGAGCGTGCGCGCGTACACCGCCTGGTCCGATGTCGTCGGCCTGCGCGAAGGTGACCGCTACCTCGTCGTCAACCCCTTCTTCCACTCGTTCGGCCTGAAGGCGGGCATTCTCGCCAGCCTCCTGAAGGGTGCCGCGATCATCCCGCACGCGGTGTTCGACGTCGACGCCGTCATGCACCGCTGCGTCGAGGAGCAGGTGTCGATGCTGCCGGGACCGCCGACGATCTACCAGTCGATCCTCGACCATCCCCACGTGCGCGACTTCGACATGTCGTCGTTGCGACTCGCGGTGACGGGCGCGGCACCGGTCCCGGTCGAGCTGATCCGGCGCATGCGCGCCGAGCTCGGATTCGAGACCATCGTCACCGGCTACGGGCTCACGGAAGCGACCGGGATCGCCACCATGTGCCGGCACGACGACGATCCCGAGACGATCTCGAAGACCTCGGGACGAGCGATCCCCGACACCGAAGTTCGCGTCATCGACAACGGCGACGCAGTTGCACCCGGCCAGCCGGGCGACATCGTCGTGCGCGGTTACCACGTGATGCAGGGCTACATCCACGATCCGAAGGGGACCGCCGAGGCGATCGACGCGGACGGTTGGCTCCACACCGGCGACGTCGGCGTGCTCGACGAACGCGGCAACCTCGCGATCACGGGTCGCAAGAAGGAGATGTTCATCGTCGGCGGGTTCAACGCGTACCCGGCGGAGATCGAGGACATGATCCTCGAGCATCCCGGCGTGTCACAGGTCGCGATCGTCGAGGTCCCCGACACCCGGATGGGCGAAGTCGGGTACGCATTTCTCGTCGGCCGTGCCGGCGCCGCGCTCGACACCGACGAGTTCCTCGCCTGGTGCAAGGCCCGCATGGCGAACTACAAGGTGCCGCGTTTCGTCGAGATCCTCGACGAGATGCCGCTCAACGCGACGGGCAAGATCGTGAAGTACGAGCTGCGGGAGCGCGCTACACGCGCACTGGGCGGCGCGGCGTAAACGTCACGGTCGCTCCGGTGCTGATCTTCGCGAGCGCGATCTCCGGTGCCTCGCGCGCAGGGTTGGCGGTCAGATCGATCACCGCTTCGTAGGCGAACCGCTCCGAGCCCTGCGTCGCCACCGCGTGGCACGCGGCACGCGGGTTGATCGCCTGCACGATCGCGTCGAGCGCACGGTCGCCCGCACCGCCGAGATACGAGAACCAGGTGAACCCGTCGGCCTCGTCGAGCGCGGCACACGAACCGATGCCGAACCGGACGCGCGCGTCTCCAGCGCCGTCATCGACGACCTCGACGGTGAAGTCGACGTAGGTGCGCGGGAAGAACATCGGGTGGATCTGCAGGATCTTGGCGATCGCCGGCGGATCGTCGCCATCGATTCCCATCGCGTCACGGAGGCGCTGCGCGGTCATGCCCGCGAGGCCGGTGAAGACCTGCGGGTTGATCGCCGCGGCCTCGTCGTCGCCGTAGTGCTGCGACACGGAGAGCAGGAACGCCCGGAACAACAGGTGGCTCTGCACCGCGACTTCCTGCAACGCGACGACGAGCGCGGAGTGCGCGAGGTCTTCGAGCTCGAAATCGGGGTCGAACTCGCCGCTGTAGTCGACCCAGCCCCCGGGCTCGGCGTCACCGTCGGGCACGCGCACACCGATGCCCGCGACCCGCGACTGCTCCACGATCGCGACGTTCGGGTGCGCGACCACGGGCTCCGCGTCGGCGACGATCTCGACCGTCCAGCGGCAGTGCGGCTCCTGGTCGGCGGGGCGACGAGGCGGGCGGTGCACGGGCCGGACCTGGGCGCGCGGGTTCGTCGCGACCGCGGTCGCATCGAACGTCGGGTCCTCGATCGCGTGGCACATGCCTTCGACGTACTCCTCCCCCATCGGTTCCACGTCCATGAGCGCGCCACAGTGTGCGAGCCAGAACTCACCGTGCTCGGCGTCGTCGACGCGGCACCGGAAGTCCATGAAGTGATGGGGTGCGCCGATGTCGAGCTGGATGTTCTTGAGGATGGTGGGCACATCGCCGTTCGCGAAGTTGAGCGCGCGTTGGACGCGGCGCGAGTAGATGGGGCTCGCCGCCATCCACTCCTCGATCGCGACGTTCTGCATTTCCTCGCGCGGCCGGTTGGCGTGCACGAGCGGCATGCCGACGCGATCCTGCAGATGGCCGTGCAGCAACCACTCGCGGCCGAGCACCGCGAGCGCCTTGCGCGACAACAACGCGAGGTCGAAGTCGTCGACGAACGGTCCTGAGTAGTCATCCACCGTCATTGAAGGGGCTCTCGATCTTCGACGGAGGGTTGCCGCCCGATACGCAGCGGGCTCAGTGGCGCATCACACAAGAGCGTGCGCGAAACATCGGCCCCGTGGCCGACGAGGTGCGAGCGCCACGCGCCGAGCTCCCCGCCGTCCCACGCTTGCTCGAACCGCGCCCACGTCGCCCAATCGGGGATCGCCCAGAGCACGACCGCTTCGGAGTCGTTCGTCATCGCGACACGGAACGCGCCGATCGCGCGCAGCCCGAGGGCCTCGACCGCCGGCACTCCAATCTCCCGCAGCGCGAACAGAAAGTCCTTCGCGGTGCCGACCGGAAGCGTGACGAGCTCGTGCGCGTAGACCTCACCCTTCACCCCCGCGCTCGTGAGCTCCTCGATGGTCGGGCTCCAGTGCTCCGGAACGAGGATGCGATCGCGGCCACCGCGTCGCATCTCCGCCGCGACCGCCCACCACTTCGCGAGCGAGTCGTCCTGCAACGACGCGGCCGAGAACTCGTGCTCGAAGTTGGCGGCGACGCCGTCCCAGCCGTCGAGCTCCCACAGGTTGACGACCTCGGGCCAGCGTCCGGTCGACCCGACCGTGCCCCACACGCCGAAGCACAGCATGTTGCGTTCCTGGCGCCCGATGGGGCCCCAGTTCGCGGTCATGTGCTGCATGTACCGGGCCCGGTTGTGCCCGATGATGTCGACGAACTCGTGGATGTAGACCTTCGAGTTCACGGCGGCGATCCTACGCGCGCGTCTCGCGAGCCCGGGCCGTGTAGCCCGCCCCGATCGCCTCGACGAAGCAGTCTTCGGGGTACGGCCACCGGCCCCGTCCGGCCGCGACGGCATCGTTGACGTCGATGCCGTCGTCGTACGCCTCGCGGATGAGGTCCGCTACCATGTCGAGCTCGGCCAGCTGCCGCGCGACGAACGCGTGGTCGACGACGTCGCCGTGACCGGGCACGACGGTCGCTTCGCTCGCGATGTGCTCGAGCATCGCGGCGTTGCACACCGGCCACCCGAGCGGATGGCAGTCGGGCCCGAACGACGGCGGCGCCCCCTCTTCGACGAGGTCACCGGCGAACACGACGCGCGCGTCGTCGACGAACGCGACGAGATCACCACCGGTGTGCGCGGGCCCGAAGTGCCGGAGGCGAACCGACCGGTCGCCGAGGTCGACGACCGCGACGTCGTCGAACACGTGGTCGGGCGCGACGATCTCCACCGCTTCGAAGTCGGCGGTCCACTCCGGCCGGTTCGCCGTATGGCGGGCGCGCGCATCGTCGGACCACCGCAGGAGCTCGTCGCGCATCACCCGGTGGCCCCAGATCTCGACGGTCGGCGCGGCGGCGCGGACCGCCGCGTTGCCGAACGTGTGATCGAAGTGCCAGTGCGTGTTCACGATCCAGCGGATGGGCTTCGTGCCGAACACCTTCAGCTCGTCGAGCAGCTCGGTCGCCTCGCGGTCGTGGCAGCGCGTGTCGATCAGCAGGAGGGCATCGGCGCCGCGGACCACCCCGATGTTGAGGTCATAGCTGTCGTACCGACGCCGGTAGCAGCGCTCCCCGACCTCCTGCCACGCACTCATGGGCGCAGCGTAGAGAACTCGGCGCCCGACCTCGGTATTGCCCCGCGCGGTGGCGCGGCTCATGTGCATCGACCTCCGCGTCTGAGCGGCAGCCAGGACGCGGCGCAGAGCGCGAGCGCGCCGGCGAGCGCGACCTTCGGGCCCCAGCCGAGCCGGTCGACACCGACGAGGCGGACGAACGCGCCGAACACGAGCACGCTCATCACGAGCGCGGCCCCGGCCAGCGCGCGCGACACGCGGCTACGCGGCCCCGTGAGGCCACACGCGATCCAGCTCGCCGCTCCGAACGCGGGAACGAGATACCAGAGCACCGTCAAGCGGCCGATCGACAACGCAGGCACGTGCCGGCCGAGCGCGACCACGGCGTCGACGAGCGCGTGACCGCGCAGCCCGCTCCCCTCACCGCGCGCCACCCACTGGATGAACGCGGAACCGAGCAACGCCGCGCCACCGGCGAGATAGACGACATCGGCGACGGGCGCCGCGCGGCGTGTGCCCTCAGGCACCCGGAACCGACGTCGACGTCGTGGCGGTGGCCGACTGCGACGGGAGCGCGGGCGTGAAGCACGTACGACCGGTGCCGTTGTCGACTGAACCGGTGATTGTGCACTCCTGGAGCCCCGACGGGACCGACGGGTGCTTCGCGGCCTCGGGTGCGTTCGCCTCGTCCCAGATCGTCACGGTCTCGGGACTCCTGGTGAACGACTCGAAGACAAACGTGTACGTCCCGTCGGCGGGCAGTTGCAGTGCTTCTCCCTCGAAGAGCCCATAGGCCTGGTCGAGCGCTTTGCCGTTCGAATCGAACACGCGCACCTCGGTGGTGAATCCGTCGTTGACGGCGGTGGTGTCGGACGACGTCTCCTGTCCGAGCACGCGCTCACCCGCGTGGCCGGTGAAGGTGTACACACCCGCGGCGGACGATGCGGGAAGCGTCACGGGCTTGCCGAGCGTCAGCGTGCCGTCCGGGGGCAGCAACTGCGGAACGTTCAGCAGCGTGTACAGGCTCCGCTGCGTGACGCCCGCGATCGCCTGGTCGACGATGTCGAGGACGGTCCCGACCGGGCTGACGAACCAGCGCCCATCCTCCTTCACCACCGTGATCGCATCCGACGACGCGTGGGAATCGGTGTCACGGACGGGCGCGGCCAGGAACAGGAGGCCCCCCACGCCGCACTCCGTCGTCGGCGTGCTGGTGACCTGAGTGGTATCGGGCGTGATCGCGCCGGAGCTGTCGGTCACCGAGCCGAACGACACGCTCTCGTCCGAGCCGGTGAAGCACGAGCCGTCGACCCCCCACTTCGCGCCGTCGTTGGTCGTGCCCGAGGCCGTGAGCTTCACCTTCGCCGTATCGCCGCTGACCGTCGCGGCCGTGGAGACCTTGCCGATGTTGAAGTTCGGGTGCGAGTCGGCGGCGAGCTGCAGGATCGCGGCGCGGTAGTCGTAGACGGGGATCTCGTCGGGCGGCGCGAGTGCGATGAGCTTCGACCAGTCGCCCTGCGAGAGCGCCTGCAGCGCGCCGGTCACCGCGGCGTCGGGCGTATCGGCGCCGAGGGTCGCGGTCGCCTTCACACCCGAACCGAAGTCGGCGGGGGGCGCGTGGTTCACCTCGCGGACGTACTCGAGCACCGTGTAGGCGACGCTCACGTACCAGTGGCCGTCGTGCTGCACGGTGACGACGAACGTCGGCAGGTTCTCGTCGTTCGCGAGCTTCGAGAGATCGGTCGACGCCGAGTTGTCGCCGGAGTCGCGCAACACCTTCTGCATGAGCGGCGAGAACTTGGGCTTGTCGGTGTGCGCGGAGATCGTGCCCCCGTCGACGGTGACCTTCGCGTAGCCGTCGCCGAGCGACTGGGTCGTCAGGCCGAGATTGTCGACCGACAGATCGAGCCCGCTGAGCGGCGCGCTCGCGTCCTGCACCAACGTGAGCTCCTGCGCCTTCTTCGTCGCCGCGTTGACGGTGCCGTCGAGCGAGCGGACCTCTTCGGGAGCGAGCACATCGGCCGCGGCGAGCGGGTCGCCGTGCGACACCGCGCTCGCAAGCTGGCGCACCGCGCCTTCGGGCGAATCGGATCCGCCGCCACTCCCGACGAACGATCCGATCGCGAGCACGCCGACGAACAGCGTCGCCGCGACACCGCCCGCGGCGACCATCGATCCGGTGCGCCGGCGCCGACGGCTGCTCGGTGCATGCCGCAGGTCGAAGGGCTGCAGGTCGACGGGCTGGATTTCGACGACAGGAGCGAGAGCCGAAGCCTCACCGTCGACCGGCGCGTCGTCGACGACGCCCGCGAGCGATCCCGTTCCTTCGGCAACACTCCGAGCTGCGTCGAGCACGGAGTCGACGCCGCGCGGCGTCCCCCGCCGCGCCAGGCGCTCGAACCGATCGTGCAATTCACTCATTGCTCGCCTCCGCATTCAACTCTGAGCGCAACCGTCGCCGCGCGCGCATCAACGCGACGCGGGCATTCGCACCGGACATGCCGACGATGTCGGCGGCCTCGGCAATCGGGCGCTGTTCGACTTCGACCAGGTAGAGCAGCGCGCGCACCCGGGGTGCGAGGCGCAGGAGATCGTCGAGATCACTCGGATAGTCGTCGGTGCTGCTCGCCGCGACCGTGAGCCGCTGCCGGGTGTGCTCGGCCCGTCGTTCGCGCCGGCGCCCGTCGGCCGCGAGGTTGGCGATCGTCTTGCGCAGGTACGGGCCGAGATCGCGGATCTCGGCCTGCGAGCGCCGCAACACCTTGGCGTACGCGTCCTGGACGAGATCGTCGGGATCGACGTCCCACCGGCCCATCACCGCTGCGAAGCGGCGCAGGGGTTCATACAGCGCCCGCAACTCCTGGATCCCATTGGGATCCCACCGTTGGTCGCACCCCACCTGCGCACCCACTTCCGCTGATGCAGTCATCACCCAAACGACGCCGGCCGGCGCCCATATGTGACACTCGGCCGGAATCGCCTGAGCTTGACCGCGATCAGCCGCCGGCCGCAGCCGCCATGGCCGCCGGGTAGCCGGCGTTCGGGGTGCCCACACCGGTGACGTCGTCCCAGCCCGTATGGGTGTGCAGGCTGCTGTCGTCGTCGATGGTGCGGACCGTGAACACGAAGCCGGCCGACGGGCTGTGCAGGTTGGCGAAGTCGGACCGGACCAACGCCTCGGAGTCATGCGCGGCCGTGATGTCGTTGAGCGCCGAGCTCCCCGACCGCTGCAACGCGTAGATCAGCGGGTTGGCGAAACCAACACGCCCACCCAGCACCTGCTCGGCGAGCGCCTGCTCCCCCGCCATCAGCGGCGACGCGAGGCTCGTGCCACCCCACCGGGTCTCGGCGTAGTGGAGTCCCGAGGGGAACGACTGCACGTAACCGGTGCGGATGCCCGTCGCGTTGTCGGCATCGGCCGCGATGTCGGGATACGCGCGGCCCTGCGCGATCGCGTGCACGACTCCCTGCTGGTAGTCGGGCCGGCCCCACGCCGGCGCGATGCCGCCGCCCGCGCCGCCACCGAAACCGTTGTTGACCCACTTGCCGTCCTGCAACGCCACGATGCTGTAACCCCAACCGGCTTCCCAGACGGTGTTGTTGTTCGCGTCGAGGTTCATCGTGGTGCCACCGACCGCGGTGACCCACGGGTCGCTCGCGGGGTAGTCGTAGTCGGTGTGGCCGACGGTGCTCGTCCAGTCGCCGTTGTCGCCGGAGGAGAAGAAGAACGCCTGCCCCTGCATCGCGGCCTGCTTGAAGATCTGCTCGTAGGCGAGGGCGAGGTCACCCGTCGTCTGCGACAGCTGCCCACCCCACGAGTTGCTGATCACCGAGACCTTGTTGTCGTCGACGATCTGGCCCAACGTGTTGAGGATGTCGTCGTCGAAGCAGCTCGCGGCCGCGTAGTACCTGATGTTCGCGGCGGGGGCGACGTCGTGGATCGACGTGATGTCGATCGCCTGCTCTTCCTGTGCCTCACCGCACACGTTGCCGCGGTGGAACGGCTTGTTGGGCATGATCGTCTCGTACTGACCGGCCGCGAGGCCCGGGAAACCGTGCGTCTTGTCGAAGCGGTTCTCGTCGGCCGGCTGCGTCGGCGACGCGTACCAGAGCGAGATCCCGATGGTGGTTCCCTTGCCGGTCAGGTGATCGGCGGCACCGCCGTACGCGGCGTTGAACTGCTGCGGCAGGTACCCACACGTGGCCCACGGACGCGCGCTGCCCTTGTAGGGAGGGATCACTGTGCCGTCGGGGCCGACCGTCGCGGTCAGCTGTCCGTAGTACTGCGAACAGGGCGTGGCCCGGAGGGACGCCGCGGGCGGCGGCGGGTTGCCCTGCACGGCCGCCTTCTCGAAGTGCGCCTGGTCGTCGAGGCCGGTGACTCCGAGCACGACACCCGCGAGCTCGGCCGGAACCGACGCGTCGGCGTCGGGGGCGGTGACGGTGGTGCCTGCGTGACGGTACGTACGCAGGGTCGTGCCGAATGCGTTCTCGGCCGCGGCCGTCGGTCCCGTCGCCGCGATGTAGCGGTTGCCGGCACCGACCGACTGCACGTGCATGCCCGAAGCCTTCAACCACGCTTCGACGCTCGCGACCTGCGAGGAAGTGGGCGCGTACTGCGCGGCGTACTGCGCGGGAGTGATGAAGTGACGGAAGGTCGCCGACCCCGGTGTCGTCACCGCGGTGGCGGCTGCGGCGAGCGCGGAGGGGTTCCGGCCGGCGAGGTAGACCCGCACCGAGACGGCGTGCCCGCGCGCCGCGTTGCCGACGGCATGGGTGCTCTTCGTCCACGTCAGCGCGCTGCCGCGCAGCGTCGCGCGCGCCGGCGCCGCCTGTGCGGTGCCGACGGCGAGACCACCGAGCCCGGTGATGGCCATTGCCAGCACAACCGACACCGTCACCAACGGCTTCTTCCCACGCCGCTTGGTCCCACGCATGGAGCCCTCCTGGGTCAGACGATCCAAAACACCCGTTTCACGCCCTCACCGTGTTCTCAGCGAGGCTAAGCACGCCGGTCCGCGCATGGCAATAGTCCTGCTCGAACGCGCGTGGGTCAGACGAACGACGACGCCTCGTCGAGGCCCTCGTCGGGCCACTCGCCGACGATGGCGGTCTGGAAGTTGCACCAGCCCCGACCGCCGCCGACCGGGTCGTCGACCCGCAGGACCGCGTCGCGAATCTGGTGGATGCGCCGCGCGACGTCGGGCGCGGTGCAGTCGGCGATGTGCTCGCCGTCGACGTGGAGCTTCCCGCGCCATTCACCGTGATGGTGGCCGTCGAGCCCGAAGTAGAGGCCGGTGCCGAGGTGGAAGCCGGTGTCGCCGATCGCCTCGACCGTGATCGGGCGGGCGCTGCCGTCGGCCATCGCGAAGTGGAGGGTGCCGCCGAGGACGCGCCGGTTCACCGGATCGAAGCGCAGGTCGGGCTGCACGGCCGCGAACGGTTCGACGCGCCCGTCGGGATGCTCGACTCCGCCCTCGACCATCATCTCCTCGTATCCGAACGCGCGCAGCTTCCGGTACTGGTGGTGCACGGCGTACCTCGTGCCGTCGGGCCGCTCGAGCAGCATCGGGCTCCACGAGAACCGGAACGAGAGGCCGTTCGCGACGGCGCCGCCTCCCGCACCCTCGATATCGGTCGGCGGTTGCCCGACATCCTGGCGCACGCCCCACGAGTGGTCGCGCGTCGAGAACCAGGTGGCGGGCGTGATCTCGTGACGCGCGCCGTCGACCTCCACCCAGCCCGACGCGACCCCGATCTGGTGATAGCGCAGGACCTCGGCGTCGAGCCGGTAACCGCGGCGAGAAGGCTGACGATCGCGACGTTCGAGGAGTGGGGGCACCGCGGCATCGAAGATCCACTCGAACGCAACCGGCACGACATCGTTCGCCTCGCACCGGAAGCGCACTCGCCTGAACGGCTCGATCACGTCGTACTGCACCGGGCCGGCACCGAGCCGGTCGGGATCGTCGCTCAGGCGGCGGCTGCCGCGCACGGTCCACTGCTCGCGCCCGCGCGACACGCCCGCGTACGCGTCGAACACGTTGCGGTTCGTGTACTTGCCCACGCCCAACGCGACCTGCAGGCTGCCGTCGCGCGCGGCCGCCATCGCGCAGACCTTCTCGGTCCACGAACGGTCGGCCTGGGCGACCCGCGCGTGCGTCTCGACGATCTGGTGACTGAACGACTCGTCGGCCGCGACGAGTGGCCCGTCTTCGGATGTCATCGGCGGCGATTCTGGAACACGCGGCGCTCCCGCGACAACCATCGAGCGGGCGGAATCAGACTCAGCCCCCGTGCACCGTCGACGGGCCGTTCCAGCGGACGAGGATCAGGGTCGCATCATCGCCGAGTTGGTCGGTCTGGTATTCGAGCACTGACCGCACGATCTGCCGGACGATCTCTTCGGGTTCGAGCTCGTCGCTCGCGTACCGACCCGTGATGTCGCTGAGACGCTCGACACCGAACAGTTCGCCGCCCGGTTGGTGCGCTTCGACGACGCCGTCGGTGTAGAACAGCACGCTGTCGCCCGGCTCGAGCTGCACGGTCTCGACCGTCGGAGCGTCGACCCGGCCCAGCGTGGCCCCGAGCCCCCACGGCGGCGTCGGTTGGCACTTCATCTCGTGGATGACGCGGCCGCCGCGAATCAGAAGCGGCAACGGGTGGCCGGCGTTCGTCCATCGCATCTCGCCGGTGTCGATGTCGATCTGCGCGAGTTGACCGGTCGCGAACGTGAAGCTCGGGCAGTACTGCGCGATCGCCTCGTCGAGGTTGATGTGAATGCGGTCGAGCGGACGGCCCTCACGACGGTCGTGGCGGTACGAACCGACCGCGAGCGCCGATATCAAGGCCGAACCGACGCCGTGTCCCATCGCGTCCATGACTCCGACACTCAGTATGCGGTCGTTGAGCGCGTAGTCGAAACAGTCGCCGCCCACCTCGTACGCGGGCTCGAGGAGGCCGGCCACACACACGTTCGGCGTCTTGAACACGAGCGGCGGGAGGAGATCCCACTGCATGCTGGCCGCCAACGACAACGACCGCCTCCGCCGGTGCAGGTTGTAGAGATCGGTCGTGCGCGCCTGGGTCGCGATCAGGTAGCCCGCGAGCAGCCCGAGCTCTTCGCACGTATCGAGCGTCGCGTCGTTTGCGTCGGAGACGGTGAGCGCGAGCACGCCGGTCCGGTCCGAGCCCTCGATGATCGGTACCCACGCCCGCACCCCGTCGGGCCGGTCGGCGTGGACCCGGGCCCCTTCGACGAAGGCCCGGCCCGCCATCGTCCCGACGACGCGCTCCTGTTCCGGTGCGTCGGCGTGCATGGCGCGGTCGGGCATTGGCTCGAGTGCCGTCTGCGCGAAGTCGACGAGGTACACCACCACGTCGGTCACGCCGAGCGGTCGGGCGACCCGCAACATGATGTCGGGGATCGACTCCGGAGCCGACTGCGCTTCGCGTAACGCGGCACCAAGATCGAGTCGGGCCACGAGCGCACGCTACTGCGGCTGAGAAAGTGGTCCGACGGGCAAACCAAACGGGGCGATCGGGAGTCTGTATCGCATGGCCAGTGAGAGAAGGGCGCCCGCGTGACCGAGCCCGAGGACGTGGGTGCGTTCTGCCGGCGGGAGTGGCCGCGGCTCGTGGGGTCGCTGTCGCTCTTCACCGGCGACGGTGATCTCGCCGAGGACCTCGCGCAGGAGACCCTGACGCGGGTGTGCCGCGATTGGCGCACGGTCTCGAACCTCGACTCGCCCGGCGCGTGGGCCCACCGGGTCGCGCTGAACCTGGCCCGCTCGCACTACCGGCACCGGTCGGTGGCTCGGCGCCAGCGCGCGCGACTGGCGCGCGCGTCGGAGGCGCACGATCCCGACACCGCGACGGTGATCGCCGTGCGCAACGCGGTCTCGCAACTTCCCGTCCGCCAACGAACCGCGCTCGTGCTGCGGTACTTCGCCGACCTCTCCGTCGCGGAGACCGCCGCCGCGATGCAATGCCCGCAAGGAACGGTGAAGACCCTCACCCGCGAAGCGATCGCCGCGTTGCGAACGATGGGCCTCATCACCGAAGCCGAGATCGAAGAGGAGTCGATGGCCGATGTCGAATGACTTGAGGGGCATGCTGCGGGGCGCGGCGAAGGTGCCGGCGACCGACGCCGACGTCGCCGGTGCCTGGCGTCGCGGCCGGCGCATGCGCATCCAGCGCCGGGCCTTGAGCGGCGTCGCGATCGTGGCCGTCATCGCGCTCGGCGCCGTGGGTGTCGCGAACCTGCTTCCGAGCGACAACCACACGACGCCCGTGGCGCCCGCGACGACCATCCCCGCCACCTGCGCCGCGCCGAGCACGGCGACCGCACCGGCCTGGAGTTTGACGGCGAACCCGCCGCAAGGCGTTCCGCATCTCGCGTCTTCGGACGGCAGCGTTCTCGCGTACCTGTTCGCAGACCCGCTCGTCGCCGGATCTCCGACCGACAAGCAGAACAAGATCCTGTGGATCGTGCGCAAACCGCGCGACGGGCAGCCGTTGAAGATCGCGGCGACGTTGCCGGGCACAAACGAGAAGCCCGTACACCTCTCGTCTCCCGCAGACTCTGGTCCGGGTGAGATCTACCCGTCCTACGTGAACGTTCCAGAGCCCGGATGTTGGCATCTTGCCCTCGAGTGGACCGGGCACCGTTCCGCGATCAACCTCGCCTACGTCGCCGTGGCCACTGCGACGAGCACGGCCACGACGGCGCCGCCGGCGACGACGGCCACCAGCGTCCCGACCCCGCCCGCGACGACCGCGGTGACGACGTGCCACACCGCAGCTCTTGGCATCACCATCAGCGGGCCGATCGGCAGCGCCGGGCACTTCAACTACGAGATCCAGTTCCGCAACGAGTTGTCGGCTGCGTGCGTGATGACTGGCTTCCCCGGCGTGTCGTTCCTCGACTCGGCGGGTCACCAGATCGGGAGCCCCGC
Organism: Acidimicrobiia bacterium; assembly: GCA_038240075.1. Classification (GTDB taxonomy): domain Bacteria; phylum Actinomycetota; class Acidimicrobiia; order IMCC26256; family PALSA-610; genus DATBAK01. Next base: position 4,621 of record JBBSEC010000084.1, on the reverse strand, counting down.
GGGACGCAACTCACTCTCGTACGCGCCGGTCACGCTGGCACCCGGCGCAACGGGGTACGCACACCTCAGCGTCACCGATCCGAGCGTGCTCGGCGGTTGTGCGGCGACTCCGGTGGCGAAGGTGCGGATCTTCCCGCCGGACGAGACCGTGGACGCCCGCATCGGGGCCGATGGGATCAAGCTGTGCGCGACGCAGCCGAGCAGCACCATCGACCCGGTGCTGAACCGATCCCTCGGCTGAGCCGCCCGCGGTCCTAGTGCGCGGACGCGGTCAGGTGTTGGTAAGCGGTGTACGCGAGCTTGTGCGCGCCGTTGACGCGCAGAAGACCCATCCAGTTGCCACCGGGATCCGACTGCGGGTCGGCGTTGCCGTCCTGATACGTGAACCACGACCACACCGCCACCCACGAGTACTGCGACGCGCGCTGCGCGCCCGCAGCCAGCAGCGCGGCCTGCTGCGTTTCGGTGAGCACCTTGCCGGCGCCCTTGGGTCCGTCGGTCGGCCCGCCGAACTCGGTGATCCAGATCTTCTTCGCCGAATCGCCGTTGGCGACCATGATCCGGCGCGCGTTCAGCATGCGGTCCCAACCGTTCGTCATGCCGTACACGTCCTTGTGCAGATGGCTCGGGTCGAGCGTGCACATCGGCGCCGACGGCGCACACGGCAGGTACGGGGACGAGTACGGATGAAAGCTCACACCGTCGAACGCGCCGCGTGCACCGTTCGCGTAGAGGTCGGCCAGGAACTCGTCGGCCGCGATCCGCTGGTTGGGAATGTCGCGCGTCCCGCCGATCCCGCCGACCAGCACGAGCGCACCGATGTGTAATGCGTGCACCGCGGCGGTCGTCAGCCTCAAGAGTTGCGCGTAGCCACACGGGTTCGGCGGCGACCAGACCGCGATCGGGTTCTGATGCGCGGGGCTTCGGGTTCCGATGTTCGGTGAGTTCTCGACCTCGAAGACGTGCGCGACGCCCTTGAGGTGCGTGGCGAGCGCGGCCGTCGCGCGCGCGTAGGACGCCAGGTCGAACGGCGCCTGCCGGGCACAGCCGATGTGATCGATCCGCCCCGGCACCATGGCCCAGTCGGGCGGAGACTCCACCGTCACGATGATGGCGAAGCGGCCCTTGTAGGCCGGTTGGTTCAGCGTGGCGACGAACTGGTCGACGCCTTTCCAGTTGTACGCGGCCTCACCGTGCGCCAGCTTCGTCGGATCGTCGGGCTCGAAGTTGCCCCACGGGATCGTCGAGCGGATCCAGTGGACACCGAGCGCCTTGAAGTTGTCGAGACCACTGCGAATGTGGGTCTCGTCGAGGAAGAGCCCGGCGCCGGGGGCGATCCCGAAGTTGGCCTTGTACAGCGCGTACGCCGCAGGCGTGGCCGGCGCAACGTCGGCCGAAGCCATGCCCGCACCGATGACGTTCGCGGTGATGGCGGCGCAACCAAGAGACATTGCGAGTGCAAGCGCGGCGATGCGGTGTACCCGTCGCGGCGCGCGTCGTGTCAGTGGTGAACGAATCATGGGCTCCTTGGTGTCGCGATGAGATCGCGAGTGCTCGCGGGGCGACTACGGCGCGGACGATAGGCGCTCCATGACCCCGCCGCTCGATCGGCACACACCTTCGAAATGTCGGAAAACGCCAAGAAACACAGGCTTTGTTGGCACTCGTACGCGTGTGAAATTCGCCGCGTCCACCACACCGCCAGACTCGAGTCACATCGACAACACGCGAAAACCGTCGCCGGTTCTCAGTAACGTCGGCACCAATGTCGCAAAGTGACCACCAGGAACATCGATCGTGGCGAGCCGATCCGCTCGCGTTGCTCGACGCGACGGTGACCGGGTTCGCCGGCGAGCGCCGCGAGGGGCAGCGCGAGCTCGCGAGCGCGGTCGTTGCCGCGATCACCGGCGGCCATCACCTCGTCGCCGAGGCGCCGACCGGTTCGGGAAAGAGCCTCGCCTACCTCGCGCCGGCGATCGCATCGGGCCTGAAAGTCGTCGTGGCGACGTCGACGATCGCACTGCAGGGCCAGCTCATGCAGAAGGACCTTCCGTCGATCGCGGAGCACGGCTCGGTTCCGTTCACATTCGCGTTGTTGAAGGGACGTTCCAACTATCTGTGCCGGGCGAAGCTGCGATCGGCCGGCGAGCCTGATGCGCTGTTCGAGAGCCCGGTGGCCGCAGCGTTCGCAACGCACATGAAGCACTTCAACGAGCTGGCCCGAACCTCAGCTGTCGGCGACCGTGCCGCGCTCACCGAGCCGATCGCCGACTCGTCGTGGGCCGCGGTGAGCTGCTCGAGCATGGAGTGCCCCGGCCGCACGAACTGCGCCGACGGCGCCGAATGCTTCGCGGAGCTGGCGCGGGGGCGGGCGCACGAAGTCTCGATCCTCGTCGTCAACCACGCGCTCTACTGCATGCATCTCGCCGCGGGTGGCAACGTGCTCCCCGATCACGACCTCGTGATCATCGACGAGGCCCACGCGTTCGCCGAGAACGCGACGAACGCCTTCGGAGCCGATCTTGCGCCGGACATCCTCTCCCGCCTCGCCGGCCTGCTCGGCAAGACCGACGCCGACGCGTCGGCCGTGACCGCACTGACCGATTCCGCCGCCGCGCTCGGGAAGCTGGTCGCCGACCGCGAAGGTCGGATCGACGTACATCGCGACGATCAGCTGGCCGGCGCGTTGCACTCGGCTGCCGAGCGCCTGGCCGCGGCGAGCACGAAGCTCGCGCGCGCCGACAACGAAGGGGCGAAGCGCACCGCACGGCTGAGCTCCGCGCGGCTCGAGGTGCTCCGGAGGCTCGCGTCGCCCGCGGCCGAAGACGTCGTCTGGATCGAACGGATCCGCAACACCGATCGCATCTGCATCGCGCCCGTCGCGGTCGGCGACATGCTCGGTGCCACGCTGCTCGAGAAGCGGCCCGTCATCGCGGTGTCGGCGACGCTCGGGGGCGATCCGCCGTTCGGCGAGTTCGCGTCGGCGATGGGCTTCGCACCGGCGGCCCCGCTCGGATCATGGGGCCAGCGCGACGACGACGGTGTCGTCGATTCCGAGACTGGACGCGGCTATCAGCCGTTGCAAGCGAGCTCGTCGTTCGATTGGAAGGGCCAGGGCCTGCTCTACGTCGGTCGCGATCTCCCCGACCCCGGCCGCGCGAACGAGGAATGGATCGAGCAGGCCGGCGATCGACTCTGCCGGCTCGTCAACGCCGCGGGCGGGCGCGCGCTCGTGTTGTGCACATCGCACGCCAACGTGCGCCGGTTCGCCGACGTGTTGCGGGAACGCACCGAGCACGAGGTCTTGCGCCAGGGTGACGCGGAGGTTGGGCGGCTGATCGAGTCGTTCCTCGGGGACGAGACGTCGGTGCTCGTCGGCACCCGCTCCTTCTGGGCCGGCATCGACGCGCCCGGTGTCGCGTGCGTGCTGGTCGTGATCGACCGCATCCCGTTCCCGGCACCGAGCGAGCCGCTCCACGCGGCTCGACGCGAGCGCGCGGAGCGGCTCGGGAGAAACGCGTTCACCGCGGTCGACATCCCCCGCGCCGCGTTGGTGCTCGCACAGGGAGCGGGTCGGTTGCTCCGCAGCCGGACCGATCGCGGCGTCGTCGCCGTCCTCGACTCCCGCCTCGCGACACGCGACTACCGCAAGGCCCTGCTCTCGGCCGTCCCTCCCCTGCGCCGCAGCATCGACATCGACGAAGCCGAAACCTTCCTCACCGAGGCAGCCGCCGGACCCAACGTGCCTTCGTCGGATTGAGTCGTCAGCGCGGGTCGGGCGCGCCCGCGAAGCTCTTCGGGTCGACCGTGATGTAGATCGCGTGGCACGTCGCCACGAGCTTCTCGCCCGCGTGGGCCTCGGCGCTGATGAACAGCTTCCGGCGTTCGCGGCCGTCGAGGCGGGCCCGCATCACCAGCGTCTCGTCGACGGGGACGGGCGCGACGTAACGAACCGTGAGCTCTCCGGTGAACGCGGGCTCGCGCAGAAACCCGATGACGAAGCCGGTCACGTCGTCGAACGCGGCGGCAACGATCCCGCCGTGCGCCCGACCCGGCGCACCCTCGAACGCGCGTCGCAGTACGACGTCGGCGACAACTTCCTCGCCCTCGAAGCGCACCTCGATGTCGACGCTCGTCGGGTTCGACAACCCGCCGACGGCGCGATCGGAGAAGCCCGACCGGTCCGCCAGGTCGGGGAAGCCGCGCTCCCCGATCGCGGCGCGCATCAACGCGAGGCGGTCGCGGCGCGGCGCGCGGTCCAACTCGGCCGTTTGGGTGCGCGCGGCCACTGCCAACGCGCGCATGCCGTCGTCGTCAGGATCGTGGGCGGCGAACGCGTGGACGAGATCGCGCAGCGCGGCGGCGGCATCGAGACGGTCGTCTTCTGTGGCCATGGCCGAGCAGCGTACGGGCTGCCCCCAACATCTCGTGCCGGCCTGATTCGCGCCTCGGTCAGGTGCTGCCGATATGTCGGCGGTCGGGGTTGGTGACGGTGAAGGGGGTGCCGTCGAAGGTCGCGTGCCAGCCGGGTTTGTGGAGCACGTGGTGGTGGTAGTCGCAGAGGAAGGCGAGGTTGTCGAGGATGGTGGGGCCGGCGGGCCAGGCGATGACGTGGTGGACT
>JBBSEC010000083.1:0-19953 GCA_038240075.1 Acidimicrobiia bacterium | reverse complement strand
GACGCCCCCGCCGAACGCGAGCACGTACGCGAGCGGGCTGACGCTCGAGATGCGCTCGAGTCCGAGGACGAGCGCGGTGCCGAGCGGGAGGATCACGGCGCCATTGTCCCCGAACCGCTCCCGGCTCCCCGAGCCGAGCCGGGCCCGACCCCTCGACGTGGCGTCCCGCCGGTCAGGATGTTGTCGTGCACACCGACGATCCGTCGACCGAAGGTCGCCCGCTGACAGCCGATGCCGACGCGGCGAGAATGACGGGCGTGACCCGGTGGGAACAAGCCGACGTGCCCCGCGGCCACCGCTACGACGAGCGCTTCCGCGAGCTCGAGGCGCGCGGCGTCGACGTGCACGGTGAGGCCGCCTGCCTCGAAGCCCTGCTTCGTTCGGAGCACGCGTCGGCGACCCCTTCCGACACCCGTACCGCACTGCGCGTGCTCGACGCCGGGTGTGGCACGGGCCGCGTCGCGATCGAGCTCGCGGCGCGCGGCTTCGATGTCGTGGGGGTCGACCTCGACCCGGTCATGCTCGACTCGGCGCGGCTCAAGGCTCCGAAGATCGAGTGGGTCCTCGGCGACCTTGCACAGCTGAGATTGCGTCGCGAGTTCGACGCCGCGGTGCTGGCGGGCAACGTGATGCTCTTCGTCGGACCGGGCACCGAGGCCGACGTGCTCGCGCGGGTCGCCGCGCACGTCGTTCCCGAAGGACTCGTCGTCGCGGGCTTCCAGCTCTCGGGCCGGCTTGCGCTCGACGACTACGACGCCGCCGCTGAGCACGCCGCGCTCGGGCTGATCGCGCGCTACTCGACGTGGGCCCGCGAGCCGTTCGCGGGTGGCGACTACGCGGTGAGCGTTCACCGTCGACTCGCGACCTGAGATCGTGGGGCGGCCGCGCGCGACCCGCGTGGTCGGGCTCCTCACCGTCGTCCTCGCGCTCGCGGTGGCTTCAGCCTGCTCGGGACGCGACGAGACCGCGCCCACGTCGTTCACCGTCCCACCGATCACGTCGCCGATCGCAACGACGACTCCGTCGGCGGCCGCCACGACCACCACGCCGCCGGCGCCGCGCGCCGATCAAACCGGGTTGTCGCCGGGCTTCAACCTGTCGATGTCGACGGCGGAGATCGATGCTGCGCTCGACGGGCTCGCGGCCACGCACGTGCGGTGGTTGCGGGTCGATTTCGACTGGTCGGTGATCCAGGCCGCCGGTCCGCACGACTTCGACTGGTCGCGCACCGACCGCATCGTCGACGCGGCCCGTGCGCGCAACCTGTCGATCGTCGCGCTCACCGCGTACACGCCCGAGTGGGCCCGGCCGCCGGGCACGCCCGACAAGAACCCGCCGACGAACCCCGACGACTACGCCCGGTTCGTCAGCTCGGCGGCGCAGCGCTACGCGTCGCTCGGGGTGACGACGTGGGAGATCTGGAACGAGCCCAACGTCTCGACCTTCTGGTCCCCGAAGCCCGATCCCGGGGCGTACACCGCGCTCCTGGTGCGCGCGTCGGCCGCGATCAAGCACGTCGAGCCCCACGCGACGATCATCTCCGGTGGCCTCGCGCCCGCGTCGGACAACGCGAGCGGATCGCAGATCGACATCCGAACCTTCCTCACGCGCGTCTACGCAGCCGGCGGCGGTCACGCGTTCGACGCGGTGGGACTGCACCCCTACTCGTTCCCGCAGCTGCCGCTGTTCCCGGCCGACTACAACACGTTTCTGAACACGCCCGCGCTCTATCAGGTGATGGTCGACCACGGCGACGCGGCCAAGCGCATCTGGGGAAGCGAGATCGGCGCGCCCACCGCGGGTGGCGGTGGTGCCGTGACCGACGCGGTGCAATCCGCGATCGTCACGCAGGCGTACCAACAGTGGACCGCGTGGACCTTCACCGGCCCGCTGATCTGGTTTGCCTACGAGGACTCCGGCTCCGACGCGTTCGACCGCGAGGAGCACTTCGGTCTGGTCGACGCCGACGGGCACCCCAAGCCCGCGCTCAACGTCTTCGCGGCCGTGGTGCGCGCGCTGCTCGCCCGCCAGGTGCAGCACCCCAATCCCGGCCTGCCGTGACGAAGCCGTAGCATCCGTCGCTCGAAGCGAAGCACGCGCCAGCCGGAGGTTCTGCAGTGGTCGACATCAGCCGGATTCACGACCTGTCGGGCCGCGTCGCGGCGCTCACGGGCGCGGCGAGCGGGATCGGGAAGGCGACCGCGCTGACCCTCGGTGCCGCCGGCGCGACGGTCGTCTGCGCCGACATCGACGCCGCCGGTGCGGAGGCCACCGTGAAGGAGATTGTCGCCGCCGGCGGGTCCGCGAGCGCGCAGGTCACCGACGTGACGCGCCGGGCCGACATCGACGCCCTCGTCGACCGCGCGGTCGCCGATCACGGACGGCTCGACATCATGGGCAACGTCGCGGGTGTGCCGTTCAACAAGATGGTGCACGAGGTGACCGACGACGAGTTCGAACGCATCCTCGCGATCAACCTGAAGAGCGTCTGGTACGGATGCCAGGCCGCGCTGCGCGTGATGATGCCGCAAGGGTCGGGCAACATCATCAACATCGCGTCGGGCGCGATCGACACGCCCGCGCCGACGCTCGCGGTCTACGGGCTCACGAAGGCCGCGGTCGCGATGCTCACGAAGACGATGGCGATGGAGGGCGGCGCGCACGGCATCCGCTGCAACGCCCTCGCTCCCGGTGTGATCGAGACCAAGTTCTCCGCGCAGCACTTCACCGACGCCGACGGCAACGTCGATCCCGAGCGGCTCGAGAAGTACCGCAAGCGCTTCGGTGCGCAGTCGCCGGTCGGCCGCGTCGGCGACGCCCAGGATGTCGCGTGGGCGATCCTCTACCTCGTCTCCGACGCCGCGTCGTTCGTCACCGGCCAGATCCTCCGCCCCAACGGCGGCGTCAGCATGCCCTGGTAGCACCGGGCGACTCGGTGCTTAGATCGCGGGGAGGCGGACGACGAAGCGGGCGCCGCCGAGTCCGCCTGAAGCGGGGTCGCTGTCGGCGACGGTCACGGTGCCGCCGTGGTTCTCGACGACGCGCCGCACGACCGCGAGGCCGAGCCCGGCGCCCCCCGCGGCCCGACCACGCGCTTCGTCGATGCGCGTGAAGCGGTCGAACACGCGCTCGCGATCGGCCTCGGCGATGCCGGGCCCGTCGTCGTCGACGAGCAGGACGAGCTCGTCGTCCTCGTGACGGAGCGCCAGCGCGACGCGCGTCGAGGCGTGGCGTTGCGCGTTGTCGACGAGGTTGCGTACCACCTGCGTGAGCTGTCGCTCGTCACCGGAAACCCGACCCGCGCTCACGCCCGCGGTCCGCACCGGGACCCGGTGCGTGCGGGTGCTCTCTTCGAGCACGAGATCGTCGAGGTCGACGGGCGCGCGGCGACCAGGTCCTTGGGCTTCGTCGAGGCGGGCCAGCGCGAGCAGGTCGTCGACGAGCCGGCTGAGCCTGTCGGTCTCGCCGAGTGTGCGCTGCGCGACCTCGGGCCAGTCGGCGTGCTCCGCGTCGGCCGACGCGACTTCGAGCTCGGTTCGGATCGTGCTGACCGGGCTGCGCAGCTCGTGCGACGCGTCGGACACGAAGGCGCGCTGGCGCGCCGAAGCGCGCTCGAGCCGGTCGAGCATGCCGTTCATGGTGCGCGCGAGGCGCGCCACCTCGTCGTCGGTGTTCGGCACCGGCACCCGGCGGTCCATCGTGGTGCCGGTGATCGCGTCGACCTGGGTGCGGATTGCCTCGACCGGCCGCAACGCGCGACCGACGAGCACCCACACCACCAGCCCGACGAGGAGGATCAGGCCGGGCGTGCCGACCCACAACGAGTTCGCGAGCGTGTCGACACTGTGGCGCACGTCGGTGAGCGGCGTCGCGATCGCGATCGTCACCTGACCCGACGACACGGTTACCTTCCGCCAGACGACGTAGTAGTCGGTGCCATCGCCTGCGGTGACCTTCGAGACGTGTGTCTGCGTGGTCGTCAGGACCGGCAGCTTCGAGTCGCTGCTCGTCGCGACGACGCGGCCACCCGTCGAGACCTGGTAGTACACGGGCTCCGATGCGTTCATGCTCAGCTGATTCGGATTCGTACCCGCTTTGAGCTGCGCGACCAGGCGCTGGCCGGCCCGGTTCACCTCGGCGTGCTGACGCGCTTCGAGCGACCCGCGCACCGTGTGCACGAGCGCGACCGACGCGCCTGCGAACGCAAAGCCGAACGCGAGGGTCGCGGCGATCGTGATGCGGACCCGCACGGAGTCGAGCGGGGCCAACAGGTGCCGGCGTGCGCGTCGGGTCGGAGCGATCGAGACGTCGACGGGATCGGAGCCGTCAGGTTCCATCGTCGGCGACGATCCGGTAACCCGCGCCGCGCACGGTGTGCAACATGCGCGGCTCGAAACCGTCGTCGATCTTGCGGCGGAGGTATCCGACGTAGACCTCGACGATGTTGCGATCGCCTTCGAACGTCGAGCCCCAGACCTCGTCGAGCAGGTCGTCCTTCGGCGCCACCGCGCCGCCGCGTCGCATGAGCGCCTCGAGCAGCGTGAACTCGCGTCGGGTGAGATCGATGTCCCTTCCGGAGCGCCGGCAGGTGCGGCGCTGGGGATCGAGCGAGAGCGAGCCGATGTGCAGCGTCGACACCTTCGGGGCGCCGCGACGCAGAAGCGCGCGCAACCTCGCGACCAGCACGACGAAGGAGAACGGCTTCGACAGGAAGTCGTCGGCGCCGGTGTCGAGCGCCTCGGCTTCGTCGTACTCGCCGTCCTTGGCGGTCAACATCAGGATCGGCGTCCACACGCCTTCTCCGCGCAGGGTCTCGCAGACTTTGTAGCCGTTCATCTTCGGCAGGAGGATGTCGAGGATGATCGCGTCGTAGCCGTCGGCCCGGGCGCGGTCGAGCCCCGCGAGCCCGTCGTGGACGCACTCGACGTCGAATCCCTCCCGCCGGAGGCCGCGTGCGACCGCCTCGGCGAGGGGCACTTCGTCTTCGATCATCAGGACCCGCATCGCCTCTCCATTCTCGCCGCTGCGGCGGGGCCCTTCCGCCCGCGCCCACGTTCAAGCTGAGAGAGCCTCAGTTAGTCTCGGCCGCCCGCCAGGTGAGGAACGCCCGTGAGCGACACGTCCAACCGGATTCGGGGCCTCGTCGGCGGCCCCGGGAGCCGAGCCTGGCGAGCGGTGCGCGCCCACCTGCCCGAGCGCGTGGCGGAGTCGGTCAGGGTCCCGGCCAAGCGGCTGCTCCGCAAGGCCGGACTGCTCGACGATCCCACCGCGCTCGATGCCGAGCTCGGTCGCATCCGTGTGGCGACATTCTCGCGGCTCGTCGGCGCCGGGAACGGCCGCACGCTGCTCGACCTCGGCGCGGGACCGTGCCTGTTCGCGGGCCTGGCCCGTGACGCCGGGTGGGCGGTGACCGCGGTCGACGCCCGCACCGAACGCCTTCCCGACGCCGCGAAGCTCGACGGCATCACGTTCGTCGAGGCCGACGTCCGCACCTTCGACCCCTCGGGATTCGACACCATCTCGATCCTCGGTCTCCTCTACCACCTCACCCTCGACGAGCAACGTGCGCTGCTCACCGCGTGCTCGTATGCCCGCGTCATCCTCGAGACTCAGGTGCATACGCCCGGTTTCGTCCCCCAGGCGGCCGAGCCGTGGGGCCGGAAGATCGTCGTCGAACAGGGCCTCGACGGCGTCGTGTTTCCCGAGCGCAAGGGCGGGGCCCTCGCGGCGAACCCGATGGCCAGCGTGGGCAACGCCACGTCGTTCTGGCTGACGGAGCCCTCCCTGTTGAAGCTGCTCGACTCCTGCGGCTACCACTCCGTCGAGGTCATTTCGCCCTCCTACGCCTCGAAGTACGGCACCCGGCGCTTCTACGTGCTCAACGGCGCCGGTCGCGCGTAAGCCCTGGTCGCGTCGATCTGCCGCTTTCCGTGGTAAATTCGCCCCAAAACGGGGTCATCCTCAAAGTGCTCCGCTCTCACGAACGCTCGTCGAGCAGGGATCGGGCCGCCTGAAGGCGTGACCCAACACCGCCGGAGTCGGTGGTGTCCTCCGACGAAAGCAGATTCGTGACCACAAATGGATTCGAGGCGCTCGGCGTCTCCTCCCACCTCGCCGCGGCGTTGCACGCCGACGGCATCGAAGAACCGTTCGCCATCCAGGCCCTCACCATCACCGACGCCCTCGCCGGCCACGACATCTGTGGCAAGGCCAAGACCGGATCGGGCAAGACGCTCGCCTTCGGCATCCCCCTGCTCGAGCGGGTGGGCAAGGCCCGTCCGAAGCACCCGAAGGCATTGATCCTCCTGCCGACGCGTGAGCTCGCCAACCAGGTGACCTCCGTGCTCGAGCCGCTCGCCAAGGTGTGCGACCGCAGCGTCGTCGCCGTCTACGGCGGCGTCTCGATGGACCGCCAGATCCGCGCGCTGCAACGCGGCGTCGACATCGTGATCGGCACACCGGGCCGGCTCATCGACCTGATGGAGCGCGGCGAGATGATCCTGAAGGAGGTCGAGGTCCTGGTCCTCGACGAAGCCGACCGCATGGTCGACATGGGATTCCTGCCGCAGGTGCAGAAGCTGCTCTACAAGATCGAGTCCGAGCCGCAGACGATGTTGTTCTCGGCGACGCTCGACGGTGCGGTCAACCGGTTGGTGCAGCGCTACCTGCACGACCCGATCGAGCACGAGGTCGTCTCCGACGATCTCACCGTCGACGAGATGGACCATGCGTTCCTGCTCGTGCACGAGATGGACAAGACGAAGGTCGTCTCCGCGATCGTCGGCAGCAACGAGCGCACGCTGATCTTCATGCGCACCAAGCGCGGGGCCGACCGCCTCGTGCGCAACCTCGAGCGCGAGAACATCAAGGTCGGTGCCATCCACGGCGACCTGCGCCAGGGCACGCGTGAGCAGGCGCTCGCGGACTTCACCAAGGGCAAGATCCAGGCGCTCGTCGCCACCGATGTCGCGGCACGCGGCCTCGACATCGACAGCGTCGACGTGGTTGTGCACTACGACCTGCCCGAGGACCACAAGGCCTACCTGCACCGGTCGGGACGCACCGCGCGGGCCGGCGCCGCCGGTGTCGCCGTGACGCTTTCGCTCTGGAACGAGGAGAACTCGGTCCGCGTGCTGCAGAAGCGGCTCGGTCTGGCGCAGCCCATCATCGTGGTGTTCTCGAACGACCCCCGGCTCGCCGATCTCGGCTCGCTCGCTTCCGACGGTTCGGCGGCGCTCGTCTGATTCACATGGTCGCATGCTTGCTCGGTGCCGTGCGGCCTTCGCCGTTGTTCTCGGGCTGACGGCGCACCTGCTTCGGGGCTAACCGGAGGCCTGGGCGCCGTCAGACTCCTGGTCGCGGCGGATCTGCACGTGGGACTCCACGGGCTTCCCGACGCGGGTGCCCGTGCGGTACCGACCGTCGACGACCGGGAGTGACCCGCGGCGCATCATGCTGTGCGTCGCGCGCCGCCGGGCGAGCCGCCGGGCACGCGCCCGGCGCACCGCGCGGACCCGCAGGAGGTAGAGGGTCGCGAGGATCAGCACGAACACGATCAGCAGGATCGTCGTCGTCGACAGCCCGCCACCGTGCTTCTTGCTCGTCACGCCGGCCGCGGCGACCTTGGTCGAAGTCTTCGCCGCCACCGGCGCCACCGCCACCGTGGTGGTCGGCGCGCGGTCGGGGATGGGCGGTGCGGTCGCCGACGACGCCGCGCCCGTCGAGAAGCTCAGGCGCTGGAACGCGGTGAACTCGGCGGCGCGCGACGCGTAGGTCGTGACCTTCGGCGACGGCAGTGACGCACCCGTACCGTGACCGCGCGCGGTTCCGAACCCGGTGTCGAGGAGACGGGTGGCCCACCCGTACGCGTCACCGGTGCCGAGAATCACCGCGATCAGCGTGCGGCCGTTGCGGGTCGCCGTCGCGATGAGCGTGTGCTCGGCCTTGTTGGTGAAGCCGGTCTTGAAGCCGGTGGCACCCGGATAGAGGTGGTCGCTCACGAGCTTGTTGTGGTTGATGAGCGTGTGATGGACGCCGTCGGGACCGACGAACGCGACGCTCGGCGACGCGGCGAGGTGCGCCAGCACCGGAACTCGCAACGCGTTCTGCGTGGTGATCGCGATGTCGTAGGCGCTCATGAGCGGGCCGCCACCGGGAGCGTTCCCGTCGTCGAGGCCGGCCGGGTCGTTGAAGGTGCTGTCCTTCAATCCGAGTTGCCGCGCCGTGGTGGCTTCCGCCTTCGCGAACGCGGCGATGTTGCCCGACGTGGCCTCGGCGATCGCGTACGCCGAGTCGTTCGCGGAGACGACCATGAGCGAGTCGAGCGCGTCGGCGAAGCTCCACCGCTGGCCCTGTTTCATGTTGATCTTGCTCGCCGGCTGCGCAGCGGCGAGGGCGCTCACCGGGATCATCGCGTCGGGAGCCAGGCGCTCGATCGCGGTCAGGGCCGTCATGATCTTGCTCGTGCTCGCCGGGTGGTAGGCGATGTGCGGGTTGTGAGCCGCCAGGATCTCGCCGGTCCGGGCGTCGACGACGATGAACCCGCGCGGTGGGACGGGCGGTGGGCTCGTCGCCGCGGTCGCCCGCCCGATCCCCATGCTGCCGACCCCAAGGCCGAGCACACCCACGCTGCACGTGATCGCGACCAGGACCCGAATGAGTCGCGTCGGTCGAGCCATCGGGACGAGGTTATCCGTGCCAGTCGCGGAGACGGGTCGTGGCAGGATGGGCGCCAATGGGACGGATCTCGCGCCGCATCGCCGCGATCACCGAATCGGCGACGCTCGCCGTCGACGCGCGGGCGAAGGCACTGCAGGCCGCGGGTGAGGACGTCATCGGATTCGGGGCCGGCGAGCCCGATTTTCCCACGCCTGCGCACATCGTCGACGCCGCGGCCGCCGCGTGTCACGACCCGCGCAACCACCGCTACTCGCCGACTCCGGGGCTGCCGGAGCTGCGGGAGGGGATTGCGCACAAGACCAAGCGCGACTCGGGCTTCGACGTCGCCGCGAGCCAGGTCCTCGTCACCAACGGCGGCAAGCACGCGGTGTACACCGCCTTTCAGGTCCTGCTCGACCCGGGCGACGAGGTGCTGGTCCCGGCCCCGTACTGGACGACGTACCCCGAGGCGATCACGCTCGCGGAAGGGGTCCCGGTCGTCGTCCCCACCAGTGAGATCACCGGCTTCCGCGTCACCGTCGAGCAGCTCGACGCGGCCTGCACGGCGCGTACCAAGGTGTTGCTCTTCGTCTCCCCGAGCAACCCGACCGGCGTGGTCTACCCGCCTGACGAAGTCGAGGCGATTGGCCGCTGGGCGCTCGAGCGGGGCATCTGGCTGATCACCGACGAGATCTACGAGCACCTCACGTTCGGCGAGCACCGGTTCTCCTCGATGCCGACCCTGGTCCCCGACCTCGCCGAGCGCGCCATTGTCGTGAACGGTGTCGCCAAGACGTACGCCATGACCGGGTGGCGCGTCGGTTGGATGATCGCGCCCCCCGACGTAACGGCCGCGGCGATCAACTTCCAGTCGCACACCACGTCGAACGTCTCCAACGTGGCGCAACGCGCGGCGATCGCGGCGGTGACCGGTGACCTCGTCGCGGTGGGGGAGATGCGCGCCGCCTTCGAGCGCCGGGGCCGGCTGATGCACAGCCTGCTCGAGGGCATCGACGGTGTGCGCTGCATCGAGCCGCAGGGCGCGTTCTACTGCTTTCCCTCGTTCGAATCCGTGCTCGGTCGCACGATCGCGGGCCGCAGCTTCGCGACGACCGTCGAGATGTGCACGGTGCTCCTCGAAGAGGCCAAGGTCGCGCTCGTGCCCGGTGAGGCCTTCGGCGCGCCCGGCTACTGCCGGTTGTCGTTCGCACTCGGCGACGACGACCTCGGCGAGGGCCTGCGTCGCATCGCGACCGCGCTGACCTCGTAAGTGAGGCCGTTCCCGAGAAAGCCGCTGCATGTCTGATCTGAATCGCGTGCTGATTGCCGAACCGATCGCCGAGCGCGGTCTCGAGCTGCTGCGCTCGGCGGGGCTCGAAGTCGACGTGCAGATCGGGCTCTCGAAGGAGCAGCTCATCGCCGTGCTGCCCGGCGTCGCCGCGCTCGTGATCCGCAGCGCCACGAAGGTCGACGCCGACGTGTTGGCCGCGGCCCCCGACCTCGTCGTGGTGGGCCGCGCGGGGATCGGCCTCGACAACGTCGACGTCGCCGAAGCGACCCGGCGGGGCGTGATGGTCGTCAACGCGCCGCAGTCGAACGTGCTGTCGGCGGCCGAGCATTCGATCGCGCTCCTGCTCGCGCAGGCGCGCAACATCCCGCAGGCCCACGCCGACCTCGTTGCCGGCCGTTGGAACCGCAGTCGCTGGGAGGGTGTCGAGCTCTACGACAAGACGCTCGGCATCGTCGGGCTCGGACGCGTCGGCGTGCTCGTCGCGCAGCGGGCGAACGCGTTCGGCATGCGGCTCATCGCGTACGACCCGTTCGTAAGCGCGGATCGCGCCCGTCAACTCGGAGTGCAGCTCGTCCCGACGATCGAGGCACTCGTCGCGGAAGCCGACTTCGTCACCGTGCATCTCCCGAAGACCCCCGAGACGATTGGGCTCATCGGCGCCGAGGTGCTCGCCAAGGCGAAGCCGGGATTGCGCATCGTCAACACCGCGCGGGGCGGCATCGTCGACGAGGCTGCACTCGCGGCCGCCATCCGAGACGGCAACGTCGCCGGCGCCGCGATCGACGTGTTCGCCGCGGAGCCGACGACCGAATCGCCGCTGTTCGAGCTCGATTCCGTCGTCGTGACCCCGCACCTCGGAGCCTCGACGGCGGAGGCACAGGACAAGGCCGGTAACACGATCGCCGAGCAGATCGTGCTCGCGCTGAGCGGCGACTTCGTCCCCTTCGCCGTCAACGTTGCCGCGTCGGAGGCCAACGAGACGCTGCGCCCGTTCCTCCCGCTCGCGGAGCGCCTCGGCCGGCTGTTCACCGCGCTCGCGGGCGCGGTGCCCGAGACCGTCGACGTCGAGTTCGAGGGGGCGATCGCCGACTACGACTGCCGCGTGCTCACGCTCTCGGTGTTGAAGGGTCTGCTCTCACCGGTCGTCGACGAGCCGGTCACGTTCGTCAACGCGCCGCAGCTCGCGGAGGAGCGCGGGGTCATCGTGCGTTCCACGAGCCTCACCGCGGCGCGCGACTACGTGAACCTCGTCACCGTGCGCGGCGTTGCGGGCGGCCGGCCCACGCATGTGGCCGGAACGCTCTACGACAAGTCGGATATCCCGCGCATCGTCGGGTTCGACGAGCACATCGTCGACCTGCCGCCGTCGAGCCACATGCTGGTGATCCGCAACGACGACGTGCCCGGCGTGATCGGAATGGTTGGCACGATCCTCGGCGAAGCGGGTATCAACATCGACGACATGGACGTCGGTCGCAGCCCCACGGGCGTCGCGGCGATGATGGCGATCTCCACCCGCGCGCCCGTGCCGGCCGAGGTGCTCGACCGCCTCCGTGCGCAGCCCTACGTGGTCGACGCCAAAGCTATCGAGCTCGGCTAGCGCGACCTCAGCACGCCGCGCAGCGCTCAGCGCTTTGCGGGACGCAGGCCGTCGGACTCGGCGGCGGCGGGGTCGAGGTAGCAACGGTCGGCGCGCGTGCGCGTGTAGTTGAGCCCGCCGGGCTGGTGGTAGATCCCGCTTGCGAGCTTGCCCTTCACCGGGTGTGAGTCGCCGCACGCACCGTCGACGGGGTCGATCCACTGCTGCGCGACCGCGGCATCCACGGGTTTGAGGGCTGCAGGGCGAGGGATCGGCGGGAACGGGAATGGCGCGGCCTCCCATGTGGTCTCGTGCGCGGCCTTCACGATCCGCGCCTTGTACGCGCGCCACGCGCCGTAGACCACGCCGGCGACGACACCGACACCCAGAGTGCGCTTCGCCGCCTTCTTCACGGGATCGATTCTCGCGGCCGCGCCCGTTCTGTGGCGGGATGCCGAGCCCGGCGCCGGAGGCTCGTTGACTCGGTGAGGGGGATCTGGCAGACTCTTCGGACCATGTACGAGGTAGCCGTTTCCCCCGCACTGCACACCAACGGACTCCTCCTTATTTAGCCGCGGGCGCCCTTCCGGTGCTCGCAGACGCCTCCCGCGCCATCGGCCGGGGGGCTTTTTCGTGCCCCGGTTCGGATCCCGCCTCCGAGACCGACAAGAGAACGAATCACCCTGGAGGGCGAGATGGATCAGGTTCTGATCTTCGACACCACACTGCGCGACGGCGAGCAGTCGCCCGGCATCTCTCTCGACGTCGTCGAGAAGCTCGAGATCGCCGAGCAGCTCGCGCGTCTGGGCGTCGACGTGATCGAGGCCGGGTTCCCGATCGCGAGCGACGGTGACTTCGAATCGGTCGAGGCGATCGCGAAAGCGGTGCGCGGTCCGATCATCACCGGCCTTTCGCGCACCGGCTTCGGCGATGTCGATCGCGCGTGGGAAGCCGTGCGGCACGCGGCACGGCCGCGCATCCACATCTTCATCGCGACGTCGGCCATTCACATGGAGAAGAAGCTGCGGATGACGCCGGAGCAGGTGAAGGCCGAGACCGCGGCGAGCGTCGCCCGCGCGAAGGCGTACACGAGTGATATCGAGTTCTCACCCGAAGACGGCTCGCGCTCCGACCCCGACTTCATGTGCGAGGTGTTGCAGATCGCGGTCGACAACGGCGCGACCACGCTGAACATCCCCGACACCGTCGGCTTCGGCGTGCCCGAGGAGTACGCGAAGCTCATCCGTTTCGTCATCGACACCGTGCGCGGCGACTACATCGTGTCGACGCACTGCCACGACGACCTCGGCCTCGCGGTCGCCAACTCGCTCGCCGGTGTCGCGAGCGGCGCGCGGCAGGTGGAGTGTGCGATCAACGGGCTCGGTGAGCGCGCCGGCAACGCCGCGCTCGAAGAGATCGTGATGGCGATCAAGACGCGCGGCGACTACTTCGGCGGACTGAAGGTGGGCGTGCAGTCGGAGGAGCTGGCCCGCACGTCACGGCTGGTCTCGAGGCTGACCGGCTACCACGTGCAGTACAACAAAGCCGTCGTCGGGCGCAACGCCTTCGCGCACGAGTCGGGGATCCACCAGCACGGTGTGCTGACCGACCGTGAGACCTACGAGATCATCGACGCGGCGACGGTCGGCCAGGAAGCCGCGCAGATCGTGATGGGCAAGCACTCCGGCCGGCATGCGTTCAACGACACGTTGAAGAAGATGGGCCTGCACGTGCAGGGCGACGCGCTCAACGCCGCGTTCGTGCGGTTCAAGGAGCTGGCCGACCGCAAAGTGGAGATCACCGAAGCCGACCTCGAGGCCATCGTCGCCGAAGAGCTCGGTACCGGGATGGTGCACCGGTTCTCGATCGCCGAGCTCGAGGTGTCGGGCGGCACGGCCGTACCCGCGACCGCGCGGGTCGTGCTCGCCAGCGCCGACGGGAAGGTCGAGGCGACCGCAACCGGGAACGGCATGATCGACGCCGCGATTGCTGCGGTATCGCAGGCGTCCGGCGTGAGTGGTCAGCTCAAGGACTTCCAGGTGTCGTCGGTCACCGGCGGCGGCGACGCGTTAGGGCAAGTGGTCGTGCAGCTCGCGACCGAGGGCCGTGAGGTGACGGGCCGCGGTGTCGCCACCGACGTCGTCGAAGCCTCGGCGCGCGCCTATCTCAACGCCGTGAACAAGATTGTCCGCCTGCGCGACCGTCCCAACCCGCGTCTCGCCGCCGAGGGACCGTAAGCATGGTCGCATCCGCATGGGCTTCGCGGTCTCGTGTTGGCCTGGTCGCGACGGTTGCGCCTGCTCCATCGTCGCCGGTGGCGTCATGAGTACCGTCAATCGGTGGGTGGAACCGGAGTGGGCGACGGAGTACCTCGAGAAACGCGACGCGATGCCGCACCGGGCGGAAGGGCACGCCGCGCTGAGCGAGCGGCTCGAAGGCGCGGAGGTCTCGCGCGTACTCGACCTCGGGACCGGCGACGGCTTCACGCTCGCGCGCGTGCTCGCCACCCGTCCGGCTGCCGTCGGGATCGGGCTCGACTTTTCGACCGAGATGTTGACGCGTGCGCGCGAGGCGTTCGCGGGTGAATCGCGTATCGAGATCCGCGAGCACGACCTCGATCACCCGCTGCCGGCCGAGCTCGGGTCGTTCGACCTGATCGTGTCGAGCTTCGCGATCCACCACTGCGTGCCCGACCGCCAACGCGCGCTCTACGGCGAGGTGTTCGCGCATCTCGACGCGGGTGGACGGTTCGCGAACCTCGAGCACGTCGCGTCGCCGACCCCGGGGCTGCACGAGGAGTTCCTCACGGCCATCGGTGCCGAAGAAGACCCGTCGAACAAGCTCGTGGCGGTCGAGACCCAGCTCGGCTGGCTCCGCGAGATCGGCTTCGTCGACGTCGAGTGCTTCTGGAAGTGGCGTGAGCTCGCGCTGCTCTCCGGCCGCCGCCCCGACTAGGAAGCGCTGACGCTGGGCATCCACGCGGGGCGGTGCGTCTCGTAGGACGCGATCTCGCCGTCGTGGGTGAGCGTGATACCGACGTCGTCGAGGCCTTCGAGCAAACGGTGCTGCGTGAAGTCGTCGAGCTCGAAGGGCTCGTCGATGCCGAGCGCGGGCACGGCGAAGCGTCGGGCTTCCACGTCGACGACCAGCTCGATCGCGGGATCTTCGTCGAGGGCGATCTGGAGGCGCTCGACGATCGGGTGCGGCAACGTGACCGGCACCAGCCCCATCTTCAGGCTGTTGTTGCGGAAGATGTCGCCGAAGCGGGGCGAGACCACGGCTTCGAAGCCGTAGTCCTGCAGGGCCCACACCGCGTGCTCGCGTGACGAGCCGGTTCCGAAGTTCGGGCCCGCGACGAGGATCGCGGCGCCGTCGTAGCGCGCCTGGTTGAGCACGAAGTCGGAGCCTTCCCGCCACTCCGAGAACAGTCCCTCGCCGAAACCGGTGCGCGACACGCGCTTCAGCCAGTCGCTCGGGATGATCTGGTCGGTGTCGACGTCGGAGCGCGTCAACGGTACGCCCCGTCCGGTGATGACTCGCACCGCTCTCATGCGGCTACGACCTCCTGCGCTCGATGCCGACGGTGAATCGGATCGTCCGAAGTGACCGCGCCTGCGGTCTGCGCCTGGCTCTTCATGTTCGGGCTCCGAGATCGTCGGGGGTGGCGAAGTGGCCGGCGATTGCGGTGGCCGCGGCGACCGCGGGCGACACGAGGTGCGTGCGCCCGCCGCGTCCCTGACGCCCTTCGAAGTTGCGGTTCGAAGTCGACGCGCAACGCTCGCCGGGGGCGAGCTTGTCGGGATTCATCGCGAGGCACATCGAGCAGCCGGGTTCGCGCCAGTCGAAGCCCGCGGCGCGGAACACGTCGTGCAGGCCCTCGCGTTCGGCCTGCGCCTTCACGGCCATCGAGCCGGGCACGACGAGCGTGCGAACGCCGGCCTTCACCGTGCGGCCACGCGCCACGTCGGCTG
Organism: Acidimicrobiia bacterium; assembly: GCA_038240075.1. Taxonomy (GTDB): domain Bacteria; phylum Actinomycetota; class Acidimicrobiia; order IMCC26256; family PALSA-610; genus DATBAK01. Next base: position 4,454 of record JBBSEC010000083.1, on the reverse strand, counting down.
CGGCGCGCAGGTCCTCGATCCGCGAGTTCGTGCACGATCCGATGAAGACGGTGTCGACCGCGATCTCGCGCATCGGTGTGCCGGCCTTCAGACCCATGTAGCCGAGGGCGCGCTTGGCCGCCTCGCGCGCGTCGGGGTCGTCGAACGCGTCGGGCGACGGGACCACGTCGTCGATCGTGATGGTCTGGCCGGGGTTCGTGCCCCACGTGACGCCGGGCCGGAGCGTCGCGGCGTCGAGCGTGACGGAGCGGTCGAACGTCGCGTCGGCGTCGGTGGTCAGCGCGCGCCAGTCGTCGAGTGCCTGCTCCCACGCCGCGCCCTTGGGTGCGAACGGGCGTCCGTCGAGGTAGGCGAACGTCGTGTCGTCCGGCGCGATCAGCCCAGCCCGCGCGCCCGCTTCGATCGACATGTTGCAGACCGTCATGCGGCCTTCCATCGAGAGCGCACGAATGGCGCTGCCGCGGAACTCGATGACGGAGCCGATGCCGCCACCGGTGCCGATGCGGCCGATGATCGCGAGCACGATGTCTTTGGCCGTGATCCCGGGCCCGACATCGCCGTCGACGTTGACCGCCATCGTTCCCGGCTTGGTCTGCGGGAGCGTCTGCGTCGCGAGTACGTGCTCGACCTCGCTGGTGCCGATGCCGAACGCCAGCGCGCCGAACGCGCCGTGAGTGGAGGTGTGGCTGTCGCCGCACACGATCGTGAGCCCCGGCTGCGTGAGCCCCTGCTCGGGCCCGATGATGTGCACGATGCCCTGGCCGGGATCGCCCATTGCGTAGAGGCGGATCCCGAACTCGGCGCAGTTGCGGGCGAGCACCGCCATCTGCTCGGCCGAGATCGGGTCCTCGAGGGGACGGTCGAGCCCGGTCGTCGGCACGTTGTGATCCATGGTCGCGATGGTGAGGTCGGGCCGGCGCACGCCCCGCCTGTTCAGCCGCAGGCCGTCGAAGGCCTGCGGGGAGGTCACCTCGTGGATTAGGTGGAGATCGATATAGAGGAGGTCGGGCTCACCGGGGGCACGGTGGACGACGTGGCGCTCCCAGACCTTCTCCGACAGGGTCGGCATGGCATCCTCGCGGTCGCTGATCGGCCGCGAAGTATATGGATGGGCGCGGCCTTGTCACCGCTCGGAAACGAGCGCGTAACAGAGGCTCCTTAGCCTCGGGTTCGTGGAAGTCGAGATCGTCCGCTGGCCCGATGAAACCGACTACGTCGAGCGGCTCCGGTCGCAGGGCGTGCCGAGGTTGCTGCTCATCGACACCGATCTGCCCCCGCCGACGCCCCCCGACTGCCTCGAGGACTGGGTGCGGCTCCCCGCCCCCGAGGCCGACATCGCGGCGAGAACCGCGGCGCTGCGCCGGCGCGTCGAGCGCCACGGGACTCGCCCGACCCTCGACGGTGACGGCATCCTGCGGTTCCGCGACCAGTGGGTCGGCCTCTCGCCGGTCGAACGGTCGCTGGCGGGCGCGCTCACCGAGCGGCTCGGAGCGGTCGTCGGTCGGGAGCCGCTGGCCCAGCGCGCGTGGCCGGGCGGGCTTCCGACCCGCAACGCGCTCGACGTCCACATGCTCCGCCTCCGCCGACGGCTCGAGCCACTCGGGCTCGAGGTCCGGACGGTGCGGTCACGCGGCTACGTGCTCCAGCCCATGAGCAACGGAAGCGCCAACGGCAACGGCACGCACTGAACTTACGGTCGCAGACGCATGCGCTTCGCCGTCTCGCGCAGCGCTGAGCTCGGATGCTGCGTCTGCTCGGCGAGTTCCCGCAAACACGCGGCCGGCGTCAGGAGCGGTGAGCGTGGGGCGCAGCCCAAAACCGGGGCTCGAGTGCACCGCGAGCGAGCGCGACAGAAATTACGCCAGGCGGACGCCGACGACCTCGACCGACAGCTCGCGGCGAGGGCCCTGGTAGGTCACGGTTGCTCCGGGGGCGGCGCCGAGGAGCGCCTGGCCGAGCGGCGAGCTGGTGGACACGACGTCGTAGGTGTCGTGGCGCTCCTCGATGGAGCCCACGAGGTAGGTCTGGGTCGCGTCCTCACCCTCGTGGCGGAGCTCGACGAGCACGCCCGGCTCCACGACCTCCGCGTTGCCCTGCTCGACGATCACCGCGTCGCGCAGGATCCCCTCGATCTGGCGGATACGCGCCTCGTTGTGGCCCTGCTCGTTCTTCGCCGCGTCGTAGTCGGCGTTCTCCTTGATGTCACCGTGCTCGCGCGCCTCTTCGATCCGGTGCGAGATCTCGAGCCGGCCCGTGCTCGTCCGCTCGGCCAGCTCTTTGCTGAGCCGGTCGTGCGCGTCGCGGGAAAGGGATTGCTGCATGGGGGCGAGGGTAGCGGTTCACACCGTTGCCACCGAGGTGGCCGCTGGCGCTCACGCGCCGCGTTTGGCACAATTCGCTTCGCGAATGTGACCGAGGTTCCGGTCGACGCGTGGGGGGCGAGTGCGTGGGCGTGGAGTGCGTGGGCGTGGAGTGCGTGGGCGTGGAGTGCGCGGGCGGGGCGTGATGGGGCGGCGCCAACGGGGACGGCGATCGGTGGCCGCGCGGCGCGCGCTCGCCGTGCTCGCGTTCGCGACGTTGATCGCGCCGACGCTGATGCTCGTCGGAGTCGCCGCGCAGCCCGCGGCCGCCGAGGGCCTCGTCCTCACGTCGACCACGACGTACGTCGTCGATCCCGCGGCTCGGGCCGTGCACGTGACCGTCGACGCGACCGCGACGAACACCACCCCGGACCAGCGCCACGGCACCATCATCGACCGGGCGTACTACAAGGCGCTCGTGCTCATCACGCAGAACGAGGCGGCCAACTTCGCCGCGGTGAACGACTCGGGGAGTCCGTTGGCGGTCACGCTCGCACCGCTCCCGGGCTCCGGCGCGATCGCGAATGAGGTCGACGTGCACTTCTCGTCGAACCTCTTCTACAACCAGACGCAGGGCGTCCACCTTCACTACGACCTGCCCGACGGCGCGCCGCGATCGAAGAGCCTCACCCGGGTGACGTCGGCCTTTGCGTCGTTCGGTGCGTTCCCGAACGCGGGCGACGACACCGAGAGCGTCGTGATCGTGGTGCCGAAGTCGTTCACCATCGACCTCGTCGGCGAGACGATGACCAAACGGGCGACCGGCGCGACCGTCACCTACTCCGCGATCAACGTGACGAATCCCGAACAGTGGTACGTCACGGTCTCGGCCCGCAACGACAACAAGCTCGTCAGCAAGAACCTCACCGTCGACCAGCATCCGGTGCGGATCCGCGCCTTCCCCGACGATCCCGCGTGGGGCACGTTCGTCGACGGCCGGGTCGCGAAGGGGCTCCCGCAGCTCGAAAAGCTCATCGGTCTCCCGTGGCCGGCGGGAAACCGGCTGCTGATCACGGAGACCGTGACGCCCTATCTCTACGGCTACGCGGGTTGGTACTCGCGCACCGACAACACGATCGAGGTCGGCGACGCGCTCGACCCGCAGGTCGTGCTGCACGAGATCTCGCACATGTGGTTCAACGACCTCCTGTTCAGGACCCGCTGGATCGACGAGGGCCTCGCACAGGAGTACGCGGCTCGTGCGGTCGCCGCAATGGGCGGGAAGCTCGCAGTGCCGAACGCCGTGAACCTGCACGCGTCGGCCGCGATCCCGCTGGACACGTGGTCGGCCGTCGACCTCCAGGCCCAGAACAGCCAGGCGCGCGAGGCGTTCGGCTACAACGCATCGTGGTACGTGATCCACGCGCTCACCGACGAGATCGGCGTCGACGCGATGCGGCGCGTGATCGCGGCCGCGTCGAAAGACGCGATCCCGTATGTCGGCACGAGCAACCCCGAGGCCGCGGGGGGAGCCGGGTCGTGGAAGCGCTTCCTCGACTACCTCGACGAGACCGGCGCCTCGAAGAAGGCCGACGCGATCTTCGAGAAGTACGTCGCGGCGGCGAACGACGTCTCGCTCGCGCAGCGCACGCGAACGCGTGGTCAGTACTCGCAGCTCGTCCGTACGAGCCTCGGTTGGAAGGCGCCGCTCGTGCTGCGCCAGGCGATGACGAACTGGGACTTCACGACCGCGCAGACGCTGATCGGCACGGCCGACCAGGTGACGAGCCTGCACGCCGCGATCGACAAGACGCTGGCTCCGCTCGATCTGCAGGCGCCGAAGCAGTTGCAGGCCGACTACGAGTACAAGAGCGCCGACCTCACCAAGGTGCAGAAGGAGGCGGAGACCGATCTCGCGGCCGCGAAGGATCTCGCGGCGGCGTCGACCGCGGTGCACGGTCACCACGGCCTGTTCGCGACGATCGGGTTGATCGGCTCGCGCGACACGCACGACCTGTCGAGCGCGCGGCGGTCGTTCGCATCCGGCGACGCCGCGACGGCGAGCACGAGCGCGTTGGCCGCGTCGCGCCTCGCGGCGGATGCGAGCAGCGCCGGCCGGCTCCGGCTCGCCGTCGCGCTGGGCGTGATCATCCT
>JBBSEC010000082.1:0-20671 GCA_038240075.1 Acidimicrobiia bacterium | reverse complement strand
TCGACCCGCTCGCGGGCCGCATTGACCGCATGTTGGTGCGATCGGTCGAAGCCGGCGGCGTCGTGGTCGTGATCGGTGTGGTGTACCTCCTCGTCGTGCTCGGGTTCGGCGACGCCCCCAACCACGCGCAGCGGCGCGTGCTCGGCTTGTCGATGATCGCGGCGGCGATCTCGTGGTTGGCCTACGTCCCGGTACGGACCCGTCTCACCGACTTCGCGAACCGCAGGGTCTACGGCCTGCAACGCGCGCCCGACGAGGCTCTGCACACGTTCGGTGCGCGCATGTCGCGCGCGATCGCGCTCGACGAGCTCCTGCTCCAGCTCGCGGAGTCGTTGCAACGCTCGTTGCGGCTCGCCGCGGCCGAGGTCTGGACCGGCGCCGACGGTGTTCTGGAACGCACGGCCGCGGTGCCCGATCGCGGTCCGCGTCGCACGCGGTTGAAGCCCGAGGAGCTTCCCGTCGTCGCGCGTTCCCACGTGTCGGGGAACGCCTGGATGCAGGTGTGGCTGCCCGAGGTGTTGGCGGAGCACACCGATCGCGTCGTCCGTGTCGCGCCGATGGCCCATTCGGGTGAGCTGCTGGGCCTGCTCGTGTGCGCGCGGAACGAGGGCGACGCCGCGTTCACCGAAGAGGAGGAGCGGGTCCTCACCGAGCTCGCCCGCCAGGTCGGGCTGGCCCTGCACAACTCACGCCTCGACTCGGCACTGCAGGCGTCCCTCGACGATCTTCGGGTCGCCAACGACGACCTGACCGCGTCGAGGGCACGCATCGTCGCGGCCGCCGACCAGTCGCGCCGGCAGATCGAGCGCAACCTGCACGACGGCGCGCAGCAGCACCTCGTCGCGCTCGCGGTGAAGCTCGGCCTCGCGCGTCAGCTGCTCGACGCCGATCCCGGAACGGTGGCCACCTTGCTCGAGGAGCTGCGCGGCGACGCCCAGGCGACCCTGACCGAGCTGCGCGAGCTGGCCCACGGCATCTACCCGCCGTTGTTGATGGATCGCGGCTTGCCCGAAGCGCTCCGTGCCGCGGCCAACCGTGCGGTGCTCGCGACCGACGTCGCCGCCGACGTCGGCCGCTACGACTCCGAGGTCGAGGCCGCGGTCTACTTCTGCTGTCTCGAAGCCATGCAGAACGCGGGGAAGCACGCCGGCGAAGGCGCCCGCATCATCGTCACGGTCGAGGAGTCGGAGGGCGAGCTCGGCTTCGAGGTCGCCGACGACGGCGCGGGCTTCGACAGCGCGAGCGCGCAGCGCACCGGCCACGGCTTCGTCAACATGGCCGACCGTCTCGGCGCGATCGGTGGTTCGGTTCGCGTCGACAGCGCACCGGGGAAGGGCACGCGCATCCACGGTGTCATCCCGCACCCGGCCCGCCGGACCGCAGCCGAGCTTCCCCACTGAGCGCGTCGCGCCCGCGCACGCGGCGCGCCGGCTCAGCGGTGGCGATGCAACGCGAGGCGCGCGGCGTGCCAGCCGCACATGCCGTGCACGCCGCCGCCGGGAGGTGTCGACGACGAGCAGAGGTACAGGCCGGGCACGGGCGTCGCCCACGGGTTGGGGGAGAGCCGGGGTCGCGCGAAGAACTGACGGAGGTCGGCGACGCCGCCGTTGATGTCGCCACCGACGTAGTTGGCGTCGTGGGCCTCCATCGCCGCGGTGCCCATGACGTGACGGGCGAGGATGCGGTCGCGGAATCCGGGCGCGAACCGTTCGACCTGGGCTTCGATCGCGTCGGTCATGTCGACGGTCGAGCCCGACGGCACATGGCAGTAGGCCCACGCCGTGTGCTTGCCCGCCGGCACGCGGCTGGGGTCGAAGAGGGTCGGTTGCGCGAACAGCGTGAACGGGCGCTCGGCGTGGCGGCCCTGCTGGACGTCGGCTTCGGCGGCGACGATCTCAGCGGCGGTACCGCCGAGGTGCACCGTCGCGGCGCGGAGGATCTCGGGATTGCTCCAGGGCGTGGGACCGTCGAGCGCCCAGTCGACCTTGAACACGCCCGGCCCGTAGCGGTACTTCCCGAGGGTGCGCTTGTAGCGGGAGGGGAGCCGGCCGTCGTCGATCGCGAGCACCTGGCGCGGCGTGAGATCGAGGAGAGTCGCCCGCGCCGGCGGCAGGTCTCGGAGCGATGTCACCGGTTCGTTGCACACGATCGTGCCGCCCTGCGCGGCGACGAGCGACGCGAGAGCGTCGGTGATCGCCGACGATCCGCCTTTGGCCACCGGCCACCCGACGTGGTGCGCGAGCACGCCGAGGAACAACCCGTAGCCCGCGGTGATGGGCGCGTTCAGGGGAAGGATCGAGTGCCCGGCCATCCCGGTGAGCAACGCGGCGGGCTCGTCGGTCTGGAAGCGACGCGTGAGACGGGTGGCCGGGAGGATCCCGACCGCGCCATAGCGCGCCAGCACCAGCGGGTGCCGCGGCGGAATGTCGAGGGGCGACATGAGCGCGGCGACCAGCGCGTCGCCCGACTCGACGAACGGGCCGATCAGCTTGCGGTACGCGCGCGCATCGCGTCCGAACGCCGACGCGGTTGCTTCAACATCGCGCTCGACCCGCGCGACGCGTCCGCCGTCGAGCGGGTGCGCGAGCGGCGACTCGGGATGGATCCACTCGAGACCGTGCTGCGCGAGCGGCAACGAGCGCATCGCGGGTGACGCGAGGCCGAGCGGGTGGATGGCCGAGCACACGTCGTGTACGAAGTCGGGAAGCGTGAGGCGCTCCGACCGGCTGCCCCCTCCGACCTCGGACGCCGCTTCGACGACGAGGACGCGCCACCCTGCGGCGCCGAGCACGGCCGCCGCGACGAGGCCGTTCGGGCCCGCACCGACGACCACGGCGTCGAACTCCCGGTCGGGGATCAACCGCGGTTCTGCTGCCAGAGCTCTCGCACGAGCGCGGGCCCGAAGTCTTCCTTGTGCACGTACGCGATCGCGCCGCAGTCGCGTGCGTCGGCGGGGAGGTCGGCTTCCGAGTACGTCGAGAGGAGGATCACGGCGACGTCGGGTTGCGCGGCCCGGATCCGGCGGGTGGCCTCGATGCCGTTGATTCCCGGGAGGTTGATGTCCATGAGGATCAGGTCAGGATCCTGCTGCGCCGCGACCGCGACGGCTTCCTCACCGGATTCGGCTTCGCCGCTGACGACGAAGCCGGCGGTGAGGCCGATCACCGTGCGCGCGACGGCCCGGAACGGCAGCTGGTCGTCGACGATCAGCACTGACACCGTCTTCGTGGTTCCGTCGGTCGTACCCATGTCGTCGTCGATGATCGCGCCTCTCGGTCGCCCGACCCAGGGTGGAGGCCCGCCGGGCCTGCAGTGGTGCTAGCTCCCCTCCCCGGCCAGGAAGAGCAGCACCGCCTTGACCCGGCGGTGCGTATCGGGCTCTTCGGTCAGACCGAGCTTGGAGAAGAGGGAGTTGATGTGCTTCTCGACCGCCCGTTCCGAGAGGAACAGCGCAGCCCCGATGCCCGCGTTGTTCCGGCCCTGAGCCATCTGCTCGAGCACTTCCCGCTCGCGGGGAGTGAGACGGTCGATGGGCGACTCCGCGCTCGTGAGCCGTGACTGCACGAGCGTCTCGACGACCACCGGATCGATGACGCTGCCGCCGCGGGCGACTTCCTCGATCGCGTTGACGATCTGGTCGGCGTCGGAGACGCGCTCCTTCAGGAGGTAGCCGCGACCGTTGGAGCCGTGCTCGAACAGCGCGATCGCGTACGCGGGCTCGGCGTACTGGCTCAGCACGACCACGCCGATGCTCGGATGGCTCTCACCGATGGCCAGCGCGGCGCGGATACCCTCGTCGGTGCCGGTGGGGGGCATGCGGATATCGGTGAGCACGACGTCGGGCTCGTCGGCCGCGGTGGCGGCGAGCAGCTCGTCGTAGGTGCGGCACGCGCCGACCACCTCGATCTCGGGACACGCGTCGAGGAGCTTCACGATGCCCTCGCGCACGAGCAGGTTGTCCTCGGCGACCAGGACGCGCAGCACCATCGTGCCGAGGCTACCGGCTGGGTCCGCGCCGACCTTCACTTCCGGCCGCTCAGTCGGCTTGCAGGAGCTGGGCGGTCGAGAGCCGGCGGGCCCGACGGGTCGGGATCACGGCCACCAAGTTCGCGACGACCACCAACGCGACCACCATCACGGCGACCAACGCGAAAGGGATCGCGGGCTCGGGGAACGCACCGATGTGATTGGTGAACGCGCGGAACACCGCCGCGCCCGCCGCGAGTCCGAGCGGTACCCCGACGACGAGCGGCAGGACGGTGAGGATGCTCGTCTGCCAGTGCACGGTGCGCCCGATCCAACGGCGGTCGGCGCCGAGCGCCCGGAGCACCGCGAGGTCGCGCCGGCGATTCTGGATCGACACGATCACCGTGTGGAACAACGTGAGGAGCAGCAGGACGGCGAGCAGGCCCGCGAGGAAGCCGGGGATGCGCCGGACACGCGCGACGTTGATGATGACGCTCGGTACGCTTTCCTCTCCGGCTTGGGTGACTCCAGCGTGGTGTGCGACGCGCACGCGCGCCGCGTCACCGGCACCGGGTCGCAGCAAGATCGCGGCCATGGTCGTGACGGCTTCCGGCTGCAGGCGCCGCAACGCCTCCGCGGTCACGACGCCGCCGGTTCCGACGCCGTCGATGCCGCCGATGCCGGGCACGACGGTGATGCCGACCACTTGGAAATCGACGCGCCGCCCGGCTCCCGTGAGGCGGAGACGACCGCCGACGCCGACGTGCAGTTGATGCGCGGTGAGGCGCCCGAGCGCGATCTCGCCGGGAACCTCCGGCAGCCGACCTTGGGTGAGCCGCGGATCGAGGGCACCGACGACATGCTCCACGCCGACGAGCGGCACGGTCACCCTGCCGTCGCGCGCGGCACCGGCGGTGAGCATCGTCATGCCCGCGACGTCGGGGTCGGTCTCGAGCCTCGCCCGCAGCACAGCCGGCGGCACGGGGACATTGTCGCCGAGCGCGAGGCTGTAGTTGGCGCCGAACCGCGTGCCGTCGGACACCAGCCGGTCGAGGCTCACGGCGAAGCCGGTCGCGCCGACGATGCCCGCGATGATGACCGCCAACGTCACGAACGTGCCCGCGGTCGATCCGTTGCGGCTCGCAAGTGCGAAACGCGCGCCGGTCGCTGCGGTGGTGCTCGGGACCCGGCCGGCGATCGTCTCACCCGCGCCCGATGGTGAACGCCGCGTCCGGCCTCGGCCTCCGGTTGCGATCGATGCGACGCCGGCCCAGACGACGAGGCTGACGATGAGCATGACGGCGCCGATCCCGAGGGTGCCGACGTCGACGTGAACGCCGGAACTCGGTTCGAGGGTACGGACGAAGCCGGCGGGGAACTGGCCCGAGACCGCGATCGCGACTCCGACGCCGACTGCGGTGCCCGCGACCACGGGAATGGCCGCGCGCAGGACACATTCCGCGACCTGCTGACGCCGCGTGAAACCGACCGAGGTGAGGGGACGACGCTCGGCCTCGGAGAGGCGGGCGTGGCGGCTCAGCAGCTGGCCCAGCGCGATGAGGACCGCGGCTCCTAGCACGGCGGCCAGGAGCCAGGTCCCCAAAGCCTGCGCATCGACGGCGTTGCGAATCGCGGGCCCGATCACCCGGCCGGAGCCGAGCGTGACCTCGCGTCCGCCCGCGAATCCGTCGAGCTCCGAGCGCAGGTCGGCCTGTGTGACCCCGTGCTTGAGGTTCACCGCCATCAGGGTCTCGCCGAGACCGATGTCTTCTTTCAGCAACGCGGGTGAGAAGATGGTCACGCTGTCGTTGTTCTCGAGCCGCACGGCGCTCGACACGATGCCGACGAGGACCCCGGTGAACGCCGGTCCCTTCGGAGCCGCGTTGAACCCCTCGCCGCGCGCGGCTTGATCCAGCGTCCAGGTCACGACGCGATAGCGCGAACCGAGACGCGCGTGGTGCCGGGCAACGAAGGCCTCGTCGGCAATGAACTCGTGCGCATGCGTCGGGTTCGTGTCGCGCCCTGCGACCAGCCGCGTGGAGTACAGCTGCGTGCCACCGAAGATGAACGTCGAGTCCGGTGATTCGGGGTCGATCCCGCCGAACATGAACGTGATTGGCTGCACCGACGCGACGCCCGGCAACGCCGCCACCCGCGTGGTGAGCGGCGGTCCGCCGGATTGGGTGACCATCGCATCGGCGTCACCGCCGACCGACGCGGTGTACGCGGCGGGCGCCGAGGCGGTGCGCCGGGCGCCGGCGGCGAGGGTGAGCACCGCGGCGCTCGCAATGGCCACGATGAGCGCGACGACGACGGCCGAGAGCCACTGGCGCCGCACCGTGGCGCGCACTCTGAGAACAACGCCCCGCACCGGCCCATTAGGCAACGCGGACCGCACGAAGTCCAGCCCACTGGCCGCATCACCGGTGGGGGGTGCCAGCACCACACCCGGGAAACCGAAAAACGGGCCGGTCGCCGCCGCCGGGTACGCTGCGGCCACTCGATTTGGGGGGAAGTCTGATGACCCGGCTCCGATTGCTCACGATCTGCACCGTGGCGACGATCGCGCTCACCGCATGTGGATCGGCCACCGCCAAGCGCAGTGCTCCGACGACGAAGAGCCCGCCGAGCACCTACCCCGACGGCATGACCGCTGCCCAGATGCTGCACATGAAGCCCGCCGTCATCCCGCCGGTGGCGCCGTCGGTGCTCCCCGACGGCACGATCGACCCCACCAAGATCAATCTCGGCGGCGTCGCCGGGGTCACGCTCGCCGAGCAGAAGAGCGCCGAAGACCTGTTGCGCGAGACCATCAAGGTCATCCCGCACTGGGCGAACACCGCGACGGCTGCGGCCGAAGGCTTCCATCCGATCGGCGACGCGCTCACCGGTGACGAGCACTGGATCCACTGGGACTGGATCGACGACAACACCTATCTCGATCCGCACCGGCCCGAGGCGCTCGTGTACCACGTCGACCAGGCGACGCAGAAGCGCACACTCGAAGCCGTGATGTTCATCCTTCCGAAGCGTTTCACGTTCGCCAACCTGCCCGACATCGGCGGCAAGCTCGTGCAGTTCCACATTCACGACAACCTGTGCTTCACGAACTCGACGACGGCACCACAGGTCGCGGGAGTCAGCTTCGGAGGCACCTGCAATCCGCCGCTCCTTGCGTTCCACCCCAACGTGATGATGCACGTGTGGATCCGTCCGAACCCGTGCGGGCCGTTCGCGGCGCTCGAAGGCATCGGTGCCGGCCAGGTGGCACCCGGCCAGACCCGCGCGTGCGACGAGATGCACGGCGCGAGCCTGTAACCCGCCTTACGTCTCGGCTCGGTCGGTGACTGAGTCAGGTTTGGGCGCGCAACCGCGCCCGGACCTGCTCGATCATCGCCGTGGCCGCGGGCGCGGGCACACCGAGCCACTCGCACGCGGGCCGGAGGTCGTCGAACGGGATGATCCGCAGTCCCGACGACCGGTCGTCGTGCTCGAACTTCTGTGCCGTCTCGAAGTTGGCGCCGCCGATCGTCGCGCTCTTCATGCCGATGAGCTTGTGCGCGTGCTGCGCGTTCAGCGCGTAGATCTCGGCGCGATCGGCGCTGGTGACGGCCGACAGGCCGGCGGTGCGCAGGTCGGTCAGGTTCAGCCGGCCAGGAGGCCACGACGGATTCGCGAAGATCTCGCGGACCGTCGCGCGCCACTCGTCACCGGTGACGACGCCGTCGAACACCGTCAGCGTCAATGCGTGCTCGTGATCGAGCAGATATCCGACACCCATGGAACCCTCACGATCGACAGGGTCGAGATTGATTGAAGGCGATGCCGACGCCCATGTCTCACCGCGCGTGCGGCGCGTGCGGCGCACGAATATCGTGCGGTGCACAACGTGCGCGTCCCGAGTGATCGTGCCCGAGGAGGAGCGTCATGGGGAGGTTCACGCGAGGGTTCACGAGCCGGGCTCACGCGGCGCGCGATCCGCGGTTGCCGCCGGGCCAGTACGACACCGGGAAGAGCTGGCCCGTGCTCACCGCGGAGGTCGCACCCCGGCTCGACACCGCGACGTGGACGTTCACGATCGAGGGGCTCGTCGAGCATCCCACCACGTGGTCGTGGGACGAGATTCACGCGCTGCCTCCGTCGACCTACTCGGGCGACATCCATTGCGTCACGACGTGGTCGAAGCTCGGCGTCAACTTCACCGGCGTCTCGGTCGACGCGCTGCTCGACGTCGCGGGCGTGAAGCCGGGCGCGACGCACGTCGTGGCGTTCTCGCACACGGCGTACACGACCAATCTCCCGCTTGCCGACGTCACCGGCGGCCGCGCGTGGGTCGTCTGGGACTACGACGGCCGTCCGCTCGAGCGCGCGCACGGAGGACCGGCGCGGCTGCTCGTCCCGCACCTCTACTTCTGGAAGAGCGCGAAGTTCGTTGCCGGGCTGCGCGTCTTCGATCACGACGAGCCCGGTTTCTGGGAGCAGAACGGATACCACGACCGCGGTGATCCGTGGCTCGAGCAGCGGTACCAGGGCGACTGAGGGGTGACCGCGGCGGCCCGGGTGACGAAGACCTGGCAGATGGCCAAGGTCGTCGCGATCAGGGATGAGACCCCACGGGCGAAGACGTTTCGCCTCGCGCTCCCGGAGCCGTCGCCGCACCGTGCCGGTCAGCACTGCATCGTGCGCTTGACCGCGCCCGACGGGTACACCGCGTCGCGGTCGTACTCGATCGCGTCGGCGCCCGACGGGTCGCCGGAGCTCGAGCTCACCGTCGAGCGGCTCGAGGGCGGCGAGGTCTCGACCTTCCTGCACGACGACGTCGCGATCGGAGACGAGCTCGAGGTGCGCGGCCCGATCGGCGGTTGGTTCGTGTGGGACGCCGAGACGCCCGCCCTGCTCCTCGGCGGGGGCTCGGGCGTCGTCCCGCTGATGGCGATGCTCCGGCTCGCGCGACGGAACGGCCGCGCGGATCTCGTGCGCCTCGTCGTCTCGGTCCGCACGCCCGACGACCTCTACTACGCCGACGAGATCGCGGGACCGGAGACGACGCTCCTGTACACGCGCGCGACGCCACCGTCGTTCGCGCGCTTGCCCGCCCATCTCACGCGTGACGACATTGTCCAGCCCGTCGCACCCGACGCGATCGCGTACGTGTGTGGCTCGTCGGGCTTCGCCGACGCCGCGACCGATGTGCTCCTCGACCTCGGCGTGCCGCCCGAGCGTGTGCGCGTCGAACGGTTCGGTCCATCGGGCTAAGGACGGCCGGGCTCAGGACGGCCGGGCTCAGGACGGCCGGGCTCAGGACGGCCGGGCTCAGGACGGCCGACGGCTCAGATCCCGATGCCGCCGAACCCGCCCTCGGACTGGACGCGCTGCACGAAGTGGGGCTCGTAGGCGTCTTCCGGCGTCTCGCGCACGAGCCGGTCGAGATGCTCGGCGTCGGTTCCGACCAGAATGCGCCAGCGGTTGCTGCGGACCCCGTCGAGGATGACGGCGGCGGCCTGTGCGGCGGTCATCGGCGCGGCGTCCCGGAACATCTCGGCCATCGCCTGCGCGCCCTGGCGGATGTCCTCGTCGGAGGCGCCGCTCATGTCGAGACCCTGGCGCCCGAGCCGCTCACGGATCTGCGCAACCTGCTCTTCGGTGAGGTCCTTCGGGTTGCGGCCGAAGTAGCGGCCCGAGTTGAGCACGATCGACGTCCCGATGTGGCCGGGCATCACCACCGAGGCGCGCAGATGTGGTGCGTTCAGGCGGAAGTCGGTGATGAGCGCCTCGGTGAAACCCTTCACCGCGAACTTCGCGGCGCTGTACGCGGTGTGCGCGACGTTGGGGCCGAGCGACGCCCAGAAGCCGTTGACGCTGCTCGTGTTCACGACGTGGCCCTCGGTCGACGCGAGCAGCAGCGGTAGGAACGCGCGGGTGCACAGGTACACGCCGCCCCAGCACACGGCGAAGGTCGCGTCCCACTCGGCGCGATCGTCGGTCACGAAGCTGCCACCGCCGCCGATCCCCGCGTTGTTGAACAACAGATTGATGTGATCCGTCGCGTGTGAAGCCGCGACGAAATCGCGGAACGCGAGCACCTGCGCCTCGTTGGAGACGTCGGCGACGAACGTCGTGATGACGACGCCCGCGGGCGCGACCTCGTGCGCGTACGCCTTCGTCTCCGACAGCGACTCTTCCGACACGTCGCACGTCGCGACGTGGCACCCTGCGGCCGCGAGCTGGTGCACGAGCTCGCGGCCCATGCCCGACCCGCCACCCGTCACGACCGCGATCCGGCCCTCGATCTCACGCATGGTCCACCCCTTCCCGGCGACAGGCTCCCTCGCGGGCGTGCGCCACGCAAAAGTTGCGGCCGCGCTTCGGAGTACCGTGCCGCCACCATGGGCTGGCTCCGGCGCCTCACACTTCCGCCGTGGCGACGCGCGCCGCTTCGGCTCCTGCATTCGGCGTCGTTGCTGTGGGCCGTCGTGGTCGCGGCGATCGTGCTGGGGATCGCGGGTGGATCGCGCCCGCTGTTCGTCTCCTCGGCCGCGAGCGCGGCGATCAACTCCGATATCACGCACGGCTGCGCGTTCGATGTGGGGATGCGCGTCCAGCGGCAGGCGTCGACGAAGACGCCGGGCCCGCCCCGCGTGGTCGGCGAGCCCATTCCGCCGGTCGAGCTCGCGGCCGGCACCAATGCCCTCAACGAGGCCGTCGCCGGCCTCCCGGGCCTCGCGCCGGTGGTCGTCACCCTCTTCGGCGGGACCGCGCAGATCAGAGGCGCCGACGACGCGAAGACCAGCCAGGTCCAACTGCTGTCGCGCACGGGCGCGAGGCAGCATCTCCAGGTGGTCCACGAGGTCGCGGCGCCCGGGATCTGGCTTCCCGACAGCACCGCACGGGCGATCGGCGTCGCGGCCGGCGAGCACATCACGCTCGAGGTGAACCTCGTGCCGACGCCGCTGACGGTGCACGCGGTCTTCCGCGATCTCACCGAGGTGCGACGCGATCGTTCGTGGTGCTCGCTCGAGCAAACCCTCGACGGCTTCGGTATCTCTAATCCTCCGCCGACCGGTTTCCTCGACCAACGCACGTTGTTGCGGCTGCTCTCGCATTCGCACCTTGCCAATGTCGAGGCATGGTGGGAGTACGCGCCGGGCCCGCACGGGTGGACGATCGAGAAGGCGAAGAAGACGCTGCCGGCGCTGACGTTGATCGCGCGATCCACGGGCGATCTCTCGTCGCCCCAGGGATCGCTCCTCGGCTTCGGTACGACGTCGGTCGACGGCCAGTCGACGATCGCGCACTCGGAGGACGCCGCGCGCACCGCGTCGGCGTCGGTCGGACCGGTGGCGCTCGGAGGCGCGGGTGTCGCGCTCCTCGTGCTGCTGATCGCGGCGCGCGCGTGGCTCGAGCGTCGCCGCAAGGAGGTGACGGTGCTCGCGCTCCGAGGCGCGGGGCCCGGGCTCCTGGCGATCAAGGGTGTTCTCGAGATGGGCCCGCCGATGGTGATCGGTGGCGCGCTCGGCATCGTCATCGGCGATCTGCTCGTGAAGACGGTCGGGCCGAGCTCCGCCGTCGACTCCCACGCGCTGGGGAGCGCGGCGCGTCTGGTCGGCTTGGCGGTCGCGATCGCGCTCGGTGCCGTGGCCATCGTCGCGTGGCTCGGCGGGCGGCGAATGACGGTCGACGCCGCATCCGACCCCCGGCGCAGCCGGCTCCTGCTCTGGGAGCCCGCGGTGCTCGCCCTCGCGGGCGCCGCGTACTACGAGCTCAGCACGCGCCCGACGCCGACGACCGCCGCCGCACCCGGCGGGCACATCGACTCGCTCGTGCTGCTGTTCCCGGTCCTGCTGCTCGCGGGTTGCGCCGGCCTCATCGCGCGTGCCCTGTTCCGCGGCAACGCTCTGCGGCGTAGCACCGGCCGGCTCTCGACGTGGGCATGGCTCGGCGCCCGGCGGGTGTCGGCCGGTCGCCGGCGCGCGGTGCCGCTCGTCACCTGCGCGGCGGTATCGATCGGCATCGTCGTGTTCTCGGGAACGCTCGCGGCCTCGCTGCGCGCGACGATCGGGGCCAAGTCGACCCTCGGGGTCGGCGCCGCCCAGACGTTCACGATTGCCGCGCCGCAGCCGCTGCCCGCGGCCGCGCCGGTCGCCCGGATTGCCACCGAGGTGACGCGCGTGAGCGAGAACGCGAACGGCGACACCAGCCACGCGCCGGCCGACATCCTCGGCGTGGAGCCCGCGACGTTCGCTCGCGGTGCGTACTGGGACTCGTCGTTCGCGTCGCGTTCGCTGTCGTCGTTGCTCCGCGCGCTGTCGCCACCAGCCGACGGTTCTGCGCTTCCGGTCGTCGCGGTCGGCGACGGCCTTCCCGACCGTTTCGTGCTGTCGCTCGACTCGCAGCGGGCGGGGGAGCGGACGACGTCGATCAACATCGAGGTACAGGTGGTGGGCCGGGCCCGCGCGTTTCCGGGATATGGCTTCGAGAGCTCACGGCCGCTCGTCGTGGTGGATCGCGACGCGCTCGCGAAGGCGGGCATCGTCGACTCCCCGCAGGTCTGGGTGAACCGCACCGATCCGCTCGTCCGGTCCCGGTTGCTCGCGGCCGGGATGAACGTCACCTCGGTCGCGCGGGCGAGCGACCTCACACCCGCCGACCTCACCCCGCAGCTCTGGGCGCTCGACTACATCCAGCTGATCGGGCTCGTCGCCGGCGTCGTCACCATGTGCGGGGTCGGTCTCTACTTCGCGTCGATCGCAAGCAGGCGTCGCCTCGGAACCGCGCTCGCGCGTCGGATGGGGATGAGTCGCCGGGTCGCGATCGCGTCGACGGGATGCGAGTTGGGCATCATGCTCGGTGCCGGCCTCGCGATCGGCTCGGGCTTGTCGGCGCTCGCGGTGAGACTGGTCTTCGACCACATCGACTCCGCGCCGGAGATCCCGCCGTCGCCGCTGTTCCGGTTCGACGGCGGCAGCGTGATCGTGTGCGCAGTCGGTGCGCTTGTCGCGACCGTGCTCGTGACCGCCGTCGTCGAGTGGCGGGCGGCACGCGTCCCGCTGTCGGAGTTGCTGCGCCATGCCGAGTAACCGTCATGTCGACTAGCACCGTCGCCGCAACGTGCCGCGACCTCATGCAGGTCTACCCGTCCGCGGCCGGTCCCGTTCCCGCGCTGCGGGGCATCGACGCCACCTTTCCCGTCGGTTCGGTGACGGTGGTGATCGGACCGTCGGGCGCAGGGAAGTCGACGTTCCTGCGGCTGCTCGCGTGCCTGGAGCAGCCCGCGGCCGGAGAGCTGCAGATCGACGGCCGGAGCACCGCGAACCTGAGCGGCCGCGCGCGCCGGCGGCTCGCCGCGAGCAAGGTCGGCTACGTGTTCCAGCGCCCGGCCGACAACCTGCTCGACTACCTCGACGTCCGCGAGCACGTCAACCTGGCGGCGCGCATGCGATCGTCGCGCGACCGGTCCGTCGACGATCTGCTCACGACGACGGGCCTCGCGGAGGTCGCGTCGCGCCGGCCGAACGACTTGTCGGCGGGCGAGCAGCAACGGCTCGCGTTCGCGATGGCGGTCGTCGGTCAGCCCGCGCTCGTCATCGCCGACGAACCGAGCGCCGAGCTCGATCCCGCGGCAACCGATGCGCTCGTTGCGCTGCTCCCGCGCCTGACCGCTCGCGGTCAGACGTTCGTCATCTCCTCGCACGATCCGGCGGTGGTGACGATCGCCGACCAGCTGCTGGTCATCCAGAACGGCGCGCTGGCGGCCCGAGCCGAGCGGGCCGGCGAAGCGCCGCTGGCCGTGATCGACGAAGCCGGCCGCGTCCAACTGCCTGACGAAGCGGTCACCCTGTTTTCCGAGGGCCGCGTGCGCATCGTGATCGACGGCGGCGAAGTCCGGATGGAGGCGCCGTGACGATCACCCGCGTGCGCGCCACGCTCGCCGCGGTCGACCTCACCCTCGAGCCGGGCGAGCTCGTTGCCGTCTGCGGGCCCTCGGCGACCGGCAAGACGACGCTCGTCAACCTGCTGTCGGGCTGGGACCATCCCGACGGTGGCACCGTTGCGTGGGAGGGCGCGACGACCGATCCGCCGAGTTGGTCCGAGCTCACGGTCGTTCCCCAGAACCTCGGGCTGATCGACGAGTTGAACGTGATCGAGAACATCACGCTCGCGTCGCGCAACGGCATCCCGCTCGATGACGGCACGATCACGTCCGTGATCGAAGCACTCCGCCTCGGTCGACTGCGGGCGCGCAGCGTCGAGGAGATCTCGGTCGGCGAACGGCAGCGCGTGACGGTTGCGCGGGCGCTCGTGGGCAGCCCCTCGGTGATCCTCGCCGACGAGCCCGTCGCGCATCAGGACCGTC
The DNA here is from genome assembly GCA_038240075.1 of Acidimicrobiia bacterium. Taxonomy (GTDB): domain Bacteria; phylum Actinomycetota; class Acidimicrobiia; order IMCC26256; family PALSA-610; genus DATBAK01. The sequence goes on along the minus strand of JBBSEC010000082.1, from coordinate 6,351 downwards.
GGAACGCCGACGCGGTCATGGGGCTGCTGCGCGAGCGCGTCGCGAACGGTGCCGCATGCGTTGTCGCGACGCGCGAACGCGACATCGCCGCGTTCGCCGACCGCGTGATCGAGGTCTCTACGCTCGGTTCGTACGGCGCAGTCCGAGTTGCGGACCCAGAACGATGAAACCCAGGACGACGGTCGCCGCCTGAAGCAGTCCCCACGGGAGTGCGCCGGCGATGGTCGTTTCCGCGTGCGACATCGCTGGGACCATCGAGAGTGCTGCCACGATGGTGCACGACCCGACCGGGTGACGGCGAACGCACCCAATCACGCGCTCGCCGATTCCGAACAGGCCGCTCGACTCGTCGGGCGCGTTGCCTTCGACGTCCGCGGGGTTCACCTGCAGCCCAAGCGTCAGGGCGATCGCAATTCCCGCGGAGCACACCATCACGATGCCACCAAGGAGAAGGGTCCCGCGGTTCGGGTCCGCGAAGTCGCTCACGGCGAGGCCCATCGTCGTTGCCCATCCGGCTGCAGCCACACCCAGCGCGCCAGTCGAGATGACGGCGCAGTGGCGCACGAACTGCCGGTCGGCACCTCGACTCTCGCTCGCCCGCCATACGGACAGTGCGCGCGACGCGGCACAGGTTCCGGCGACGAACGCGACCTGGAAGGCGAGCACCGAGACGAAGAACGCCATCTGTGTCGCGAGCGCGGCGTTGGTCGGCGTCGCCGAGCGTGGTTGGGTCGTTCCCGCGACCACGAAGCCAGTGAAGACAGCGAATCCGGCCGCGACCGTGAAGACCGGTGCGCGTCGCATCGCGCGAGCACCGGCCTCGGCGTTGAACTGGCGTGCAATCAGGTGAGGTGAACCGAACGCGTCGAGTGCCTCGGTCTCGGCGTGATCACGAGGCTGTCCCGATTGCACGCGTTGGCCGATTGCATCATCGAGATGGTCTGCGACTTCGGTGAGGATCCGAGCCCGACCGCGGCTTCCGACGTTGAGCCGCGATCCGAGGTCCGCGATGTAGCGCTCGACCCCGGTCATGCCGGACGCACCCGCAGCACTTGGCTCACCGCGGACGAGAACTGTGTCCAGTTCGTGCGCCGTTCCCGCAGCGCGGCGCGGCCCTTCGTCGAAAGCCGGTAGACGCGTCGCTCACGGCCGTTGATCACCTCTCGGCGGCTGGTCACGGTGCCGGCCCGTTCAAGCCGGTGCAGCGCGGGATAGACGGTGCCCTCGGGCAGATCGAACACCCCGTCGCTGCGCGAACGGAGCGAGTCGATGATCGCGTAGCCGTACGCCGGGCCGTCTTCGAGGATCGCCAGGACGAGTGGTTCGAGATGTCCCTTGAGCTGCTCGGAACTCATACCTAGTAACTCTAGGCATCGCGGCCGCGTACGTCAACCTCCGTGACTCACGCAGGCAGCCGTATTCTGGCGGCAGATGACCCCGCCCGGCTCCGGCCGTGTCACGTTGCGCGAGATCACCGACGCGAACCGGTCGGAGATCGAGTCGCTCGCGGTCACACCCGAGCAGGAGACCTTCGTGGCGAGCGTGACCGAATCGCTGATCGAGGCCGCCGAGACGCCCGACGCGTGCCCGTGGTACCGGGCGATCTACGCCGGCGAGACGCCCGTCGGGTTCGTCATGATCAGCGACAACATTCCGACGGATCGTACGGAGTACGTCGGCCCGTATTTCCTGTGGAGGCTCCTCGTCGACGCGCGCTACCAACAACGCGGCTACGGCCGCGCCGCGCTCGACCTGATCGTGGAGTACGTGCGGACGCGTCCGCGGGCCGATCGGTTGTTCTCGTCGCACGTGCTGGGCGACGGTTCACCCGTCGGCTTCTACCTGAAATACGGCTTCGTCCTCACCGGCGCCGTGCACGACGGCGAGCCCCTCCTCGAGCTGGCGCTGCGGTAGGTCGAGCGAAGCGCCCGGCCGCGCCCTCGACGGCGGCGGCCGGGCACCCGCTCCGTCGCGTCACCCGATGACGGAAATTGCCTTCGCGATGTCGAAGGTCCCGAGACCCGTCGCGAAGTCGGTACCTGGCGTCGCCGGATACGGACCGGTGTCGCCGAGCACGATGTCGTGGAACGCCGCGGTTCCGTGCGCGCGGTAGAACCGGGGGCCGGCGAAGCCGAGCCGGTTCTTCGCCACCGTTTCGAGGCGGGCCCACACGCCGAGCGCCAACGGCGATGACAGGCTCGTGCCTCCGACGCCGAGGGGCTGACCGCCGACGTACACGTTCGCACCACTGTTCGGGTCGGCGTCCATGGCGATGTCGGGCACCGCGCGACCGCACGGAATGTCGACGAGCTCGTTGCACACCTTGTCGCTCGGCGGCGCAATGCCGTTCTGCCACGCCGGCTGCATCTCGAGCAGGCTCGGACCGCCGCCACCGGCCGCCCACGCGATCTCACTGCTGTACGAACCGTCGGTCTTCGTGATCAGCGTCGTTCCTCCGACGGAGACGACCCACGGTGACGACGCCGGGTAGTTGACGTCGGGTGCTCCCGCGGGAGCACCGTTGGCGCCGACGCCGACCGGGCAGAAGCCGCCCGTGTCGCCCGACGACGCGAAGATCGTCTGGCCCTGCGCCGCGGCCTCGGCCGCCGCCTGGTCGTCGGCCAGCATCGAGCCGTCGATGAAGGCCTGGAACTCGCACTCGCCGAACGACGCGCTCGCGGCCGTCGATGTGCCGTCGGCTGCGAAGCGGTTGAACTCCGCCGCGATGTCGGCGTCGGTGAGCGTGGAGGCGTCGTAGATCGTGAGCTGCGCGACGTTGCCCGCCATCCCGGTCGAGTACTGCGTGTCCATGTCCCACTCGTCGAGGCCGAGCTTGTCGGCGGTGGCCGGACCGGTGCGGACGATCGAGACCGGCACGAGCGGCATGCCGTTGGCCCGCTCCTCGGTGCGCAGATCGGTCACGACACTGCTGACGTCACCCTCGGCGAAGATCGCGATCTTCGTCGCGTATCCCTGTCGCGCGGTCGTCGCGTCGTAGGCCCGCGCGAATCCCTTCGGGTTGTATTCGCACGGGTACCCGACGCCGGGGACGAAGCACTCCGACGGCGGGTTCGTGGCCTTCGTTGCGCCCGTGCGCATCACGCCCGCACTGTTCAGGCCGACGACCGAGCCGACGATCCCCGCGAGGCTCGCCGGAACCTGTGCCGCCTTCGTGTTGCCGAAGACGACCTTGCCGTGCTGCGTGAAGCGTTCGATCGGCGTGTTGAAGGCCGCGGTCGCGGCGCCGACGGTGCCGGTCGCCGTCACCAACAAGCGATTCGATGCGACGGCGACGTTGGTGAAGCCGTGGCTCGACAGGTACGACTGCACGAGGCCGGCTTGCGCGGCGCTCGGCGAGTGGGCCGCGGTGAACTGCGCCGGGGTCAGTATCTGACCGCTGGCGATCGTCTGCCCGAGGCCGGCGCGGTTCACGATGTTCAACGCGACCGCGATGCGAAGTGGTGTCGACGACGGCTCCGCGCTGACGGCCTTGGCGCCGACGAGCGTCTCGGCCCGGGTCGCGGTCGACGCCCAGGTCGTGGCCGCTCCTGCCGGGCTGATCCCGGTACCGAGACCGAGGATGCCGGCGGCGGCCAGTGCGACCGCGCCCCAACCGGCGACGAATGACAACCTGCGCATGTGCTCTCCCGGTGTGTGCTCATGTGCGCGGGAGAACGGCTCCCCCGAACCTTCCGCACCGACTACCCCCGGGGCGACTGACTCAAACAGTCGAGTTAGTTGGGTGGAAGCGATGAACGAAGCCATGACGCAGGACGACGCCCGGGCCGCGCTGGCCGAGGTCGAGCGAGGTCGTCGGCGGGTGGTCGACGAGTTCGGAATGCCCCCTGGTACTTCTGGTGCATCGCGGTGGGATGGGTGGGTCTTGCGGTCGTCACCGACCTCGACCGTCCGCTGCTCACGACGGCGGCGACGCTGGCCTTCGGCGCCGTGCACGCCACGATGTTCAACGCGCTCTCTGCCGGTCGGCACCGGACGCAGCGGCTCCAGGTGCGCTTCCAGACGGTTGGTTGGCACGCGCAGGCTGCGATCGAGGGATGCCTGCTCGCCTTGGCCGCGGTCACCACCATCGGGGCCCTGCTCGCCGACGCCGATGGTGCTCGCCATCCCGTCACGATTGCGAGCGTGCCCGTCGCCGTCGCGATCGTGCTGGGCGGACCGGCGCTGCTTGCCGCCCTCCGCCGGCGCGCGGCGCGGCCGCATTCGTAGCGTGACCGTCACGCCGAAGTTCGACGAGCTGATCCACCCGAGCACGCGCTTGTCGATCGTCGCGTTGCTCGCGGCGGCCGACTGGGCCGACTTCTCGTTCATCCGGGACACGCTCGAGCTGTCGGACTCGGCGCTGTCGAAGCAGCTGTCGACGCTCGAGGATGCGGGCTACCTCGTCATCGACCGATCGCTCAACGACCGGCGACGGCGCGTGCGGGCGCGCCTCACCGGCGCTGGTCGTGTGGCGTTCGACGGCCACGTCGCGGCGCTGCAGCGCATCGTCGCGTCCGGCACCGTCACGTCCAACACCGTCACGTCCAACACCGGGCCGGTCATCGGTGGCGTTGCCGGTACCGGTTGAGGCGCGCGGCCTGGCGCGTCTGATGGTCGCGTTCGGCGAGGTTGGGAGCGTTGCGAGCCGCGGTGGCATACAGGCGGGCCGCGAGCTCGAGATCGCCGTTCTTCTCGTGGAGGTGCGCGGCGACCGCGTCGCGCCGCAGGACGCCTTCGTCGACCTCGGCCAGTGCCGCCAACCCTGCGGGCGCACCGTCGGCCTCGCCGACCGCGACCGCACGGTTGAGCCGGACGATCGGAGTGTCGGCGAACCGGAGGAGCTCGTCGTACCACTCCACGATCTGGACCCAGTCGGTTTCCTCGACCCGCGCGGCGTCGGCGTGGAGCGCGGCGATCGCCGCCTGCGCCTGGTATTCGCCGAGCTGATCGCGCGCGAGCGCCTTGTGGGCGATGTCGATTCCCTCGGCGATGAGCCCGGTGTCCCACTGGCTGCGGTCCTGATCGGCGAGCGGCACGATGCTTCCGTCCGCTCGCGTGCGGCTCTGACAGCGGGCGTGGTGGAGAAGCATCAGGGCGAGCAACCCGTGGACCTCGGGGTCGTCCACCAAGGCCGCGAGCTGCCGGGTCAGCCGGATCGCCTCCGCCGCAAGGTCGACGTCGCCGGAATAGCCCTCGTTGAAGACGAGGTACAGCACCCGCATCACCGTGCGCGCATCGCCGGGGCGTTCGACGCCGGCCGCACTGACCGTGCGCTTGGCGCGGCTGATGCGCTGCGCCATCGTGGCCTCGGGCACAAGGTAGGCCCGCGCGATCTGGCGGGTGGTGAGGCCACCCACGGCCCGGAGCGTCAAGGCGACCGCCGACGACGACGTCAGATCGGGGTGCGCGCACAGGAAGTAGAGGTGCAGCGTGTCGTCGGCGCTCGCGATCGCGCCGGCCGTCGGCTCGGTTTCGAATCGGACCTCCCGTTCGCGGCGCGCCGTATCTGACCGCGTCACGTCGAGGAAGGCTCTCCACGCGACCGTGATGAGCCACCCCTCGGGGTCGGCCGGCAACTCGTTCTCCCATGCGGAGAGCGCCCGGATGAGCGCCTCCTGCACCGCGTCCTCGGCCGTCGCGAAGTCGGCTCCGCGACGGACGAGGACGCTCAAGACCGCGGGCGCGAGCTCGCGTAGCTCAACGGCGTCCATGGTTACTGAGTGACCGCGGTCACTGCGTGACGGTGGGCGGCGCGGTCAGGAAGGGTCGGACCTCGAGCCATTCGTGGATCGGCTTGCCGCCGGCGCCGGGTGCGGCCGAGAGCTCACCGGCGAGCTCGATCGCCCGCTCGCGGCTGTCGACGTCGATCACCATCCATCCCGCGATCAAGTCCTTCGTCTCGGCGAACGGGCCGTCGGTCACCGGCGCGCGTCCCTCGCCGTCGTAGCTGACCCACATGCCGTCGGGCGACAGCGCCTGCGCGTCGATGAACTCGCCGTTGCTCTCGAGCCGGGCCGCGAAGTCGTTCATGTACTTGATGTGCGCCTCGACCTCGTCGGGACTCCACTGGTCCATCGGGGCCGCGTTGACGGGTGTCGGCGCGCCTCGGTAGTGCTTGAGCAACAGGTACTTGGCCATGGTGTTCTCCTTGGTGTGATGTCGGCCCTGCCAGCCGGTGCACTCCTAGGACGGAGCCGACCGTGGATTCTCGACATCTCGCGGAAAGTTTGGCCCGACGCGGGTCAGCCGCTGGTCCGGTCGAGGTGCTGGAGAAGATCGTGGGCCGCGCCCGCCTCGCCGAGCTCGCCCGCACCCCCTGAGCACCCGTTTTCCGATCCTTGGTACTGCACC
>JBBSEC010000081.1:0-21000 GCA_038240075.1 Acidimicrobiia bacterium | reverse complement strand
GGCGACCTTCAAAGGCGAGGGCTTCGACAGCGACGTCTACCTGGTGCGCTTCTCGGGCGAGACGCTTCCCGACGAGTGGCGCCGTCCGCTCGTGCTGCGCATCAAGTCCGACGCCGACCGATTCGACGAGGCGCAGCACGAAGCAGCAACCCAGGCGTGGCTCGCCGATCGCGGATACCCCGCCCCGCGTGTGCTCGAGGTCTTCGCGCCGGGAACGCTTCTCGACCGTCCGGCCCAGGTCATGGAACGCGCACCGGGCGCGCTGATGCTCGACAGTGTCGTCAGCAAACCGTGGCGCGCGCTGGGCGCGGTGCGGCAGCTCGCGTCGTTGCACGTGCAGCTCCACACCATGTCGATCGACGACTTTCCGGCCGGTGACGACCTGCTCGATCGCCGACTCCGACTCCCGCGGCACGCGGCCGAGGAGCTCGGGGACGACTCGCTACGCGCCGGACTCGAGCGGGTCGTTGCGCTCGCCGATCGCCTGCGCGACTCCCCGCCGTCGGTCTGCCACGGCGACTTTCACCCGCTCAACGTCCTGCTCGACGGTGACCAGGGGACCGTGATCGATTGGACCGACGCGGGGATCGGCGATCGTCATGGCGATGTCGCCCGTACGTCGGTGCTCTTCGACGTCGCGGCGATTGCGGCGAGCAACGCGGCCGAACGAGTTGCGCTGCGCGCCGCCGGACCACGACTCGGCAGCGCGTACCGACGCGCCTACGACCGCGCGCTCCCCCTCGACCCCGACCGCGTGAACCTCTGGAAACCCGTTCACCTGTTGCACGGTTGGAGTCAGGCGCTCTCGCTCCACGCCGGCCTGTTCGATCGTGGAGTCGACCACGACGACCGCCACGATCGGGTCCCGCCCAAGATGGTCGTCGAGCTCGATCGCCGCTTCCACGCGGCCATCGCACGCGTCAGCGCGTAACGCAGAGCGCGAAACTCGCGAGCGCGAGCGTCGTCGACCCTGGCAGAGTGCCCCGGTGCCGGTGAACTCCTTCGAGGAATGGATCGCGAGCAGGTACGCGACGCTCTGGGCGAACCTGTTCGATCCGGCCGTGCTCGACCCGGCCGTCGACTTCCTCGCCGATCTCGCGGGCACCGGCGCCGCACTCGAGCTCGGCATCGGGACCGGGCGCGTCGCACTCCCCCTCCGCCGGCGCGGCGTGCGGGTGCACGGAATCGAGCTGTCGCCCGCCATGGTCGCGCAGCTGCAGACGCAGCCGGGTGCCGACGACATCGGCGTCACGATCGGCGACTTCGCAGCCACCACGGTGAACGCGACGTTCGCGCTCGCGTATCTCGTCCGGAACACCATCACGAACCTGACCACGCAGGACGAACAGGTCGCGTGCTTCCGCAACGCGGCCGCGCATCTCGAACCCGGTGGCTGCTTCGTGATCGAGGTCTACATCCCGGAGATCCAACGACTCCCGCCCGGCGAGACCGTCCACGCGTTCACCATCACGCCGACGCATCTCGGCTTCGAGGAGTACGACACCGCGGCGCAGATCGCGGTGTCTCATCACTACTGGGTGATCGACGGCCAACTCGAGACCTTCTCGTCACCGCACCGCTACGTGTGGCCCGCGGAGCTCGACCTGATGGCCCGACTCGCAGGCCTGACGCTGCGCGAGCGGTGGAGCGACTGGAACCGCGAGCCGTTCACGAGCGCCAGCCGGAACCACATCTCGGTCTGGGAGAAGGCGTAGCCGCGACCGATGAGCCCCATGCCGGTCGGCCGTCTATTCCCCTGACGCATCCGAGCAACGAGGAGCGCGCGATGAGCGTGTTGGAGAAGCAGTTCACGGCGACGTTGGAGAAGAGCCCGAACAAGGGTGGTTGGACGTTCGTGGTCATGCCGGGCTCGGCCGAGTACTTCGGCACGCGTGGGCTCGTGAAGGTTCGCGGCACCGTCGACGGCTGCCCGTTCACGAGCTCGTTCATGGCCCTCGGCGACGGCCGGCACAAACTGCCGATCAAGGCCGCCGTCCGCACGACGATCGCGAAGGAAGCCGGTGCGCGCGTGACCGTCGAGCTCCAGGAACGCCTCGACGACTGACTCCCACGGAGAGCGGTGTCGACGTCGACGCGGATGGGGCAACATGGACGGATGATCGCCAGAGCATCGTTGTACGCGCTCGCAGCCTCGGTCGTCGTCCACCAGGTCGCGACCTGAGCCGTGGCCGAACGAGTTGTTGTCGCCGACTACGACCCGGACTGGCCGCGGCTCGCGGAGGACATCGGCGCACAGGTGCTGGCCGCCGGCGGTGGGCTCGTACATCGCGTCGAGCACATCGGCAGCACGTCGATACCGGAAATGGCCGCGAAGAACGTCGTCGATCTGCAGGCGAGCGTCGACGACCTCGACCGCGCGGCCACCGAGCTCGCCGCTCCCCTCGCGGCGATGGGCTACGAACGGTTCCCGTACGAGCACGATCACGTGCCGGCGGGATCAGACGACGACCCCGAGCGTTGGGTCAAGCGGCTGTGGGCGCGTCGCAACGGCGTCGACCCGAACGTCAACCTGCACGTGCGCCTCGTCGGCTCGCCCAACGAACGGCTCGCGTTGCTCTTTCGCGACTGGTTCCGCGCCCATCCCGAGGCGGTCCCGGCCTACGCCGCGTTCAAGCGGACGCTCGCAACCGAGCTGTCCGACATCGGCGCGTACTCCGACGTGAAGGATCCCGTCGTCGACCTCATCATCGCCGTCGCCGAGCCCTGGGCGACCGGCACCGGCTGGTATCCCTAGGCGCGTGCGGGCGGTTCTTTGCCGACGCGGCGGAATGCTTCGACGGGGGTGTCGGCGACGTCTTTGTAGACGTGGTGCACGCAGCGTTCGCCGGCCTTGGTCGGCGGGTGCTCGATGCTCGTCGGCGCTTCGCCCCACTCGATCGGTTGGATCTCGTTGTTCACCGAGCAGTGCGCGCAGTAGACCCACAATTCATCGCGCGAGAACGTGCGCCCCGAAGCCTCCGAAAGCACGTGGTACGCGTGCTCGCCTTCGTAGCGACCGTCGTCGATGAGCTTGCCGCCACTTCCGCAGCGGAACGAGAGGATGATCTTCTCGTCGTCCTCGTCGACTTCGACTTCCCCCATGTTCGAGAGCATCGATCGCGCGATCACCTTCGCCCGCTGCGCCGCGGGCAGGTCACCCCAGTCGCGTCCGGTGGCGCGACGGGGTCGGACGAAGTCGTCACCGGTCTTGCGCAACGCGGTCTCGACGGCTTCTTCGCCGAGCTCGTCGGCGATGAACGTCAGCAGCGTCGTGATCCAGTTGATCGAGTAGTCCTTCAGGCTCGCCCACTGCGCGACCGCCCGGTCGATCAACGCCTTCGCCGCTTCGGGATCGCCGGCGTCGATCGCGGCCTTCGCCTGCTCCCACAGCGGGGTCTGCATCTTCTCGATCTCGGCGGCGCCGAGCACGCGGTCAGTCACAACGGCCTGCTCACTTGCGCGGGAGGCCGAGCACGCGCTCGGCGATGATGTTGCGCTGGATCTCGCTCGTGCCCCCGGGGATCGTCCCGCCGAACGACCGCAGGTACTGCACCGCCCACGAGCCTTCGCGCCACATCTTCGGGCCGTGGACGTCGAGGTCGACCATCTCGGGGCCGAGCATCTCGGTCGCGGCGACGAGACACCGCTGGACCGACTCGCTGCCGTAGAGCTTGAGCAACGAGTGCTCCGACGACGACTTGCCGGCCATGAACTTCGAGAAGCCGCGGTAGCCCATCGTCATCAACGCCTGCGAGTCGACGTAGAACGACGCGACCGCGTCGCGGAAGCGGTCGTCGTCACCGAGTCGCCCGCCGCCGGGCGCGGGATGATCGGCGAGGTCGATCATCGCCTGCACGGCCCGTTGGAGGTTGTACGAGTAGTCGATCCAGAGCATCGCCCGCTCGTGCGCCAGCGATCCCTGCGTGATCGGCCACCCGCCGTGCAGCGGACCGACGAGGTTCGAACGGGGCACGGAAACGTCGGTGAGGAAGACCTCGTTGAAGTCGCAGAACTCCATCTCCGACAGCTCCGGGAACGGACGCGTCTCGACGCCGGGCGTCTTCATGTCGATGAGCAACGCCGAGATGCCCTTGTGCTTCGGGACGTCCGGGTCGGTGCGCACGAAGCAGAGGCACCAGTCGGCATGATGCGCGCCCGACGTCCACACCTTCTGACCGTTGACGATGAAGTCGTCGCCGTCGAGTACCGCGCGCGTCGACAGGCTCGCGAGATCGCTCCCCGAACCGGGCTCGCTCATTCCGAGACACCACGCGATCTCGGCACGCAGCGTGGGGACGAGGAAGCGCTCGCGCTGTTCGTCGGTGCCGTAGTCGAAGATCGACGGAGCGATGATGCCGAGCGCCTGCGGGTTCAGCGAGCGCGGGATCTCCTGCCGCGACATCTCTTCGAAATAGATCATCTGCTGCACCGGAGTCGCGTCGCGACCGCCGAGCTCCGGCGGCCATCCCGGGATCAGCCATCCGCCGTCGAAGAGCGTGCGCTGCCACTCGCGCGCCCAGTCGGGCATGTGCGCGCTCGACAACTTCGGCTGGCGCAGCACCTCGCGCGACGGGAGGTTCGCCTCGAGCCAGGCAATGAGCTCGGCGCGGAACGCCTCGTCGGTCGCTTCGTACTGCAGGCGCATCGGGGGCGAGGGTAGTTTTCCAACACGCGTGTCAGCAATCGCAGCTGACCAGCGCAAACACCCGAACGGAGCGCGAGTGGATTTCGAGTTCTCCGACGACCAGGAGCAGCTGCGCGATTCCGTGCGGCGCTTCCTCGGCGATCGCGCGCCCGTCGCCGGCTACGTGCGCCCGCTCCTCGACGGCGCCCAGAACCGCCGGGCCGAGGTGTGGAACGGTCTCGCCGAGCTCGGTGTCGTCGGGCTGCTCGTACCGGAGGAGCACGGCGGCTCGGCCGGGCCGGCTGCCACAGGAACGGGCGGGGCGGCAACGGGTGCCGCGGGAACGGGTGCCGCGGGAACGGGTGCCGCGGGAACGGGCATGGTCGACGCGGCCGTGGTGCTCGAAGAGATGGGCCGGGTCGTGCATCCGGGCCCGTACATCGCGTCGGCGATCGGCGCGGTCACGCTCGTGCTCGAGGCCGGCGCGCCGCGCGACCACGCGTTCCTGCTGCCCGGGATGGCGAACGGCTCCGTGGTCGGGACGGTTGCGCTGTTGGAACCCGGGCGCCGGTTCGCGATCGACACGCCGACCACCACCGCGAAGCGCCTCGGCGACGGGTGGGTGCTCGACGGTGTGAAGGTGCACGTCCCCGAAGCGGTCGGAAGCGATGTGGTGCTCGTCACCGCGTCGATCGCGGGAGAAACCGGCACCGTCGTGTTCGCGGTGCAGACGGGTTCGGGTGGCGTCACGGTCGAGCCCGTGGTCACGGTCGACGGCACCCGCAAGCAGGCCACGATCACGCTCGACGGCGCACCGGGCTGGCGCATCGGAGGTGACGCGCCCGACGCGTCGGGCGCGGTCGCGCTCACGGTCGACCGTATGGCCGTCGCCGCCGTCATCGACGGGGTCGGCGCCGCAGCGCGCGCGCTCGAGCTCGCGGTCGAGTACGCGGAGGAACGGGTCGCGTTCGACAAGCCGATCGGGTCGTTCCAGGCCATCCAGCATCTGTGCGCCGACATGCTGCGCGCCGTCGAGCTCGGCCGCGCGGCCGGCTACTACGCGTGCTGGGCCGCCGACGACGGCGACCCGTCAGAAGCGCACCGCGCCGCCACGATGGCCAAGGCGTTCGCGAGCGACGCGTTCCCGCAACTCGGTGGCAGCGCGATCCAGGTGTTCGGCGGTATCGGCTTCACGTGGGAGCACGACATCCACCTCTATTACAAGCGCCTGCTCTCGCTCGCGTACACGCTCGGCTCGTCCGACGACGCGCTCGAAGACCTCGCGACCATCGTTCTCGCGCCCTCCTGATCGACCGCCTGATCTACACCCCCGCCCGTCCCACCACCGCCCTGGCCCTGGTCGCGATCCGCATCGCATGGGTGACAAATCACTGCCAGGGAGCGTTGCGCGGTTCCGCGGTGCCGCCCCGGCGGGAGTTACGGGCTGAACACTCCGGAACCCTTGATTCCGAGGAGGGCCGCGGCGGCGGTCGTGAGCGCGTTGGTCTGGAGGCCCGTGGCGGGTTTGCCGTGCACCGTGATCTGGTACTCGCAGATGCCCGCCGTGACCACGAAGTCGGGACTGGCCGTCGCCGTCGTGCTGAACGCGATCGTGTAGCTCACGCCGGAGTCGAGGCTGCAATTGCTCGGACCCCCGAGCGCCGTCGGCAACGCGTTGAAGATCGCGGCGAGGCGCGCGACCTGCTTCGGGTCGGTGACAACGAGGTGACGGGTGGACGACGGACTCCGACGCGACAGCGTCACGACGTGGTCGGCGTCGGAGACGTGTTCGTCGTCGTCGCGCGGCGGCAGCCACACCACGATCGCGTCGGCGCGCACGTACGAACCGTGTGGGGCGGCGGCGACACTCTGCTCGAGCTGAACGCGATCGATGTCGGCCCCGAACGAACGGAGTGCGGTCGCGGTGAGGACCCACACGTTCGTGTGCCCACCTACGCCGCCGGTCGCAACGCCCCCGGAGTCGACGAAGTCGGGCACTTTCTGCGCCCGCAGGAACGCGACGACCGCAGCCGGCGACTCGGGCACGAGCCAGATGCGCGACTGGTCGACGATGGTCGTGAACGCGGCGCCTTGGTACTGCACTTTCTACGCATACGACATCGGTGCAGTACCAAGGATGGGGTTCGACGGAGGCGCGACCCGACGCGACCGAGTCAGTCGCGGACGAGAAGGAGGCAGCCGCAGGTGTTGCCGCCACCCGCGGCGGCCACCGCGATCTCCGGCACGCGCGCGACCTGACGCTCGCCCGCCTCGCCCCACATCTGCGTCGCCGCTTCGTGCAGGAACCCGTAGCCGTGTAGGCGCCCGGCGGAGAGCTGGCCGCCGTGGGTGTTCAACGGCAGCTCACCGTCACGCGCGATGCGTGCGCCGCCGTCGATGAACGGGCCGCTCTCCCCCACCTTGCAGAAGCCGAGCGCCTCGATCCACGACATCGTGATGAACGAGAACCCGTCGTACGCCTCGAGGAGTTGCACGTCGCTCGGCTTGAGGTCGGTGCGCGTCCACATCTGCGCGGCCGCGTCGCGGTTCGCCATTGTGGAGAGATCGTCGAACTGGTCCCACGACGGACGACCGTGAATCGCGGAGCCCACCGCTTCGATGCGCAGCGGCGGCTTCCGGAGATCCTTGGCCCGGTCGATGCGCGACACGATCACCGCGGTGGCGCCGTCGCAGGGCGCGTCGCAGTCGTAGAGGCCGAACGGCGTGGAGATCATGCGCGCGCCGAGGTAGTCGTCCATCGACATCGGCGCGGTGTAGATGGCCTTCGGGTTGAGCGCGGCGTTCTTCCGTGCGTTCAGCGCGATCCACGCCATCTGCTCGCGCGTCGTGCCGTACTCGTGGAAGTGGCGCTGCGCGAACATCGCGATCCAGATCGCGGCCGACGGCGACGAGAACACAAGGTTCCACTCCATGAACCCGCTCGCCTTGAAGCTGCCGCCACCTCCACCACCGGGCATCACCGCGGAGCGGCCCTTGTCGCCCTGCGCGCTGCCTTCGTAGACGCTGCGGAAGCACAGCACGTGGTTGGCGAGCCCCGATGCGACCGCAAGACACGCGTTGATCACGGAGCCGAGTTGCCCCGATGTCTCGAGCCCGCTGCCGTACCAACCGCAGTTGAGCCGCAGCGCGTCGATCACGTCGTAGGCACCCGCGCCGCTGAAGCCGGCCGGCGTGCTCATCGGGCCGGGGTAGGTGGAGAGGCCGTCGATGTCGGCGGTCGTGAGGCCGGCGTCGGCAATCGCCGCCAGGCAACCGTCGAGCGTGAGCTCCAACGGGTCGCGCCCGAGCCGGCGCCCCACATCCGACTGGCCGACGCCGCTGATGCACGTGCGGCGCTCGATGATGCTGTTCGCGTCCATGCTCATGCGGCTCCCGTTTGGACCGAAGCGGGCTCGAAGAGCGGGATCCACACGTCGCCCTCGGGGTCGGGATGGTGCTCGAACGTGACGCGCAGCGGCATGCCGATCTGCACGGCGTCGGGCTCGATGTTGACGAGGTTGGTCGTGAGTCGCACGCTCGGCTGCTCGACGATCTCGATGATCGCGACGACATACGGCAGCTCGGGCCCGGGCATCCACGGCTGGTGGTTGACCGAGTAGGTCGCGAGCGTCGCCTTCCCCGAAACCGCCTCGGTCGCGAGGTTCTTCGAGTGACACACCGGGCAGATGGGTTGCGGCGGGTGGATGTAGTAGCCGTCGTCCTGGCAGCGCCAGAAGACCAGCTCACCGCGCTCACCGCCCTGCCAGAACGCCCGGTTGTGGTCGGTCAGCTTGGGCAGGATGCGGAACGGCACCTCGGTGTCCGACAACGTTCCTCCGTCACTCGGCTTCGGTCGTGCGCGCGCTCTCGAAACCCCGGCGTGCGAACGGGATGGCCTGCACCGCGGGCAGAAGGCCGACGCCGGGGGTGGTCAGCATGATCGAGCCGAGCACCTCTTCCCACGTCGCGCCGACTTCGTGGGCGAGCATCGCGTGCCGCTGCACGCCTTCGTTGTTGCGCAGCACGACGGTGACCGCCATACGGATGAGCTCGTGGGTCTTGCGGTCGGGCGCCGAGAGCGAATCGACCTGTGACATCCACGCGTTCTGCGCGTCGTGCAGGGCCGGAAAGACCTCGTGCAGCGGCCCCTCGAACGGAAAGTTCCAATCCTGTTCAACCATGACGGTCACGCTACCGCCGTTCGTCTGTTCGCTCCCGCAAGCACGCGGCTGGAAACTGAGGCGTCAGGAGCCGTGAGCGACACCCGAACACGCGGGTGAAGATCCGTGACGAAACGAGCGAGCGCGACCATCAAGATGGCTTGAACACCGGAATGATGACGTCGTCGGAGATCGCGCGGTAGTCGACCTCGACCGGCATGCCGACACGGAGATCGGCGAAGTCGCAGTCGACGATGTTCGTCATCACGCGCGGCCCCTCCTCGAGATCGACGACGGCGGCGACGTAGGGAACCCGTTCGTTGAACGGTGGCAGGTCGTTCGAGACCACGATCGAGTATGTGTAGAGCTCGGCGCGTCCACTCGCTTCGACCCACTCGACCCGCTCCCCCCAGCACTTCGGGCAGAACGGTCGCGGGTAGAAGTGGAACTCGCCGCACTCGAGACAGTGACGGAGCAGGAAGCGGCCGTCCTTGGCCCCGTCCCAGAACGGCTGCGTCTCGTTGTCGGGCGTCGGCAGGTCGAACCGCACGTCAGTGACCGCTCCGCGTCCGAAGTTGCGCGACGGCCTCGCCGGCGATCTTCGCCTCGCCGTCCTGGTTGACGAGCTCGCAGGTGAGCACGACCTCGGAGCTCGCGGCGCGCTTCTCCGAGATGACCACGCGCGTCGTGAGCGTCTCACCCGGCCAGGTCTGCTTCGTGAACCGCACCCTGTAGGAACGCAGGTTGCCGACACCGACGTAGTTGGTGAGCGCGGTGCCCAGGAGACCGGCGCTGAACATGCCGTGTCCGAACACGCTCGGCAGACCGGCGGCCTGCGCCTGCACCTCGTCGGTGTGCATCGGGTTGAAGTCGCCCGACGCGCCCGCGTACATCACGAGGTCGGTGCGCGTGAGCAGATGCGACACCGGCGGCCCCGCGTCACCCTCCGACACGTCCTCGAAGAACACTGTTTTCATGGTCGCGCTCGCTCGATTCGTCACGGTGCTTCGCCCGTGTTGTCGGATGTCGCTCGCCGCTCTGGTGTCATGGATCGCGTGGGAGCCCGAGGAGCCGTTCGGCGATCACGTTCTTCTGGATGTCGGTCGTGCCACCAGCGATCGTGAGGCACCGGTTGAAGAGGAACGACTGCACCCACGAACCGGGTTCACCCGTCAACACCGAAGCGGCGCCCGCGAGCTGCAGACCCAGCTCCTGCACGCGCTGATCCTGCTGCACACCGAGGAGCTTGCGGACGGCGGCTTCCGATCCGGAAGGGTCGGCACCTCGCAACGCGAACAGTGTGAGCCGGTAGCTGAGCACGGCGAGCGCGTGACCCGTCGCCGCGAGCCCGCCGACGGAATCGAGCGCCGCGGTGTCGTCGCCGAGGCCCTGGCGATCGAGCTCGCGCAGCAGCCCGACCACGCCGCCGCCGATCGTGTTGCTCGAGCCCATGTAGACGCGTTCGTTGGCGAGCGTCGTGCGCGCGCAGCGCCAACCGTCGTGCTCCTTGCCGACGAGGCAGTCGTCGGGCACGAACACGTCGTCGAAGAAGACCTCGTTGAACATCGCGTGGCCGGTGAGCTCGCGCAGCGGGCGGATGTCGATGCCTTCGGTGTGCATGTCGACCATGAAGCACGAGATGCCGTCGTGCTTGGGCCGCTCGGGATCGGTGCGCGCGAGCAGGATCCCCCAGTCGGCCTCCTTGGCCATCGACGTCCACACCTTCTGGCCGTTGACGATCCAGCCGCCGTCGACCCGTTGCGCACGCGTCGAGAGCCCGGCCAGGTCCGATCCCGCACCGGGCTCGCTGAACAGCTGGCACCACGTGAGCTCGCCGCGCAGCGTCGGCATGATCCAGCGCGCCTGCTGCTCGGGCGTTCCGTGCACGATGAGGTTGGGCAGCGCCCACGCTCCGACACTGATGCCCGGCCGCGGGATCTTCGCGGCGCGGAACTCCTCCTCGATCACGAGGAGCTCGAGTGCCGACGCGTCGCGTCCGTAGGGCCGGGGCCACGAGGGCGTGATGTAGCCGGCTTCGGCGAGGCGGTCGCGTGCCGCCTGCGGTTCGAGGTCGCGCACCTCCGCGATGACCTCGCGAGCATCGGTCCGCAGCCGCTCGGCCTCGGGCCCGACATCGAGCGCGAGCCGGCGGCGGTCGCCGGCCAACGCGAGCCGCGCCGCGCGTTCGCGCCAGTGACCCGGTGAGCCGATCAGCTGGTGCAGTGTGATCGCGCGCCGGAAGTAGAGGTGCGCGTCGTGCTCCCACGTGAAGCCGATGCCGCCGAGCGTCTGGACGCAGTCCTTGGCGTTCTCGAACGCGGCGTCGAGCGCGAGCGACGCGGCACCGGCGATCGCGAGCGACCCACCGTTGTCGGGGTCGTTCACCGCGCGCGCCGCATCCCACACCGCGGCCCGGGCCAGCTCCGTACGGGCCAGCATCTCCGCGCAGCGGTGCTTCACGGCCTGGAACTGCCCGATCGGGCGGCCGAACTGCACCCGCACCTTCGCGTACTCACTCGCAGTGTCGACACACCACTGCGCCACACCGATCGCCTCGGCCGCGAGGATGACGGCGGCGAGGTCGTCGACGCGCGCCTTCCTGATCGACGCGAGCGCGTCGTCGAGCGCGACGATCGCGCCTTCGACGTCGATGCGCGCGACGGGCCGGGTCACGTCGACGCTGTCGAGCTCGACCACCGTGACCGCGGCGTCGGCGAGGTCGAGCACGCACCACCGCGGTTCGCCACGGTCGCCGGCCACGGCCACGATCGCGACATCGGCGACCGCGCCGCACAGCACCGGCTCGAGCGATCCCGTGACCCGAACACCACCGGGCGCGGCCTCGCCGAACAAAGAGCCGGTCAGGGCGACGGTTGCGACGCGCGTACCGGCAGCGATCTGGGGCAGCAGCGCCTTCGCGGTCTCGCCGTCGCCGACCTCTGCGAGCACGGACGCGGCGAGCACCGTGGCGACGAACGGTCCGGGCACGCAGCCCCGGCCGAGCTCCTCGAGCACCACCGCGAGCTCGAGCGCGCCGTAGCCCGCGCCACCGAGCCCTTCGGGAACGTTCAGCCCCGTGAGCCCGAGCTCACACAGGGCCGCCCAAAAGGCGGCGGGTGCCCCATCGTGTTTGTCGGCCACCGCGCGCGGCCCGCTCGCGGCGGCGTTGGCCTCGACGAAGCGGCGGACGACCGCACCCAGTTCCTCGTGCTCGGCCGTGATCCCGATCGGCATGTCCCGATCGTCCCACGAAGCCGACGTTTCCGTCACATGGTCGCATCCGCGTGCGCTTCACCGTTCTGCGGCGCACTGGTTCGCCGGTTGCGGGGCTGCTCCGGCAGTTCCAGCAGGAGCTAGACGAGCTTCTCGCCGTCGCGGAGGACGGCGATGGCCTGCGTCGGGCAGCCCTGCGCCGCGAGCACGATTTTGTCCTCCGGGGCGCCGGCCGGATCGACGACGATCGCGATGCCGTCGTCGTCGAGGTCGAAGACGCCCGGGGCCCAGAACGAGCAGTTCCCCGAACCCATGCAGACGTCCCGGTCGATCTTGATCTCGAGCACGTTCTGACCATACCGGAACCGGTTTGGGCCCCGAGTACGCTTCCCTCGCTTGGACGTCGTGACCGACGAGGGGAAGCCGACGCGGGTCGCGCGTCTGCTGACCCGAGTAGAAGACCTGGCCGAGCGCATCCGCAAGCCGGCGCCGGGCCCGCTCCGCACGGTGATCCTCATCGCCGCGGTGATCTTCTTCACCGGCAGCGTCGTGTTCGCGGCGAAGCACTTCCCGAAGGATCACGGCCACCCGCACTGGGCGCTCCTCGTGCTCGTCGCGATCGTCGGGCCCACGGTCTTCACCGCGTGCAATGTGGTCGAGTACCGGTTGACCGCCCGGTTGGCCGGCTATTCGGTCACGTGGATGCACGCGTTCCGTATCGCGGTGCTCGGCAGCGCCGCGAACCTGCTGCCGCTCCCCGGTGCGATGCTCGTGCGGACCCGGGCAATGGCGGGCATGGGCGCGACCTACGGCGCCGCGCTCGGCTCCGCCCTCACGGTCGGATTGATCTGGCTCGGCACCGCGTGCACGCTCGCGGGCTCGTTGCAGCTCGGCGGCAAGCACCGCGCGATCGGTGCCGGCGTCGCCGCGGCCGGGCTCGTGGTGCTCGCCGTCGCGTACCGCATCCTCACCCGCCGTCGTCCCGGGGTCGCCGGGGCGCGGCTCATGTTCCGGCTGGTGATCGTGGAGGCCGCGCTCACCCTGTTCGCGGCATTGCGCCTCTACGTCGAGATCGAGCTCTTCGGGTTCCACGTCACGCCCGCCGAGGCGATCGCCCTGGCGCTGGCGGGCGTGCTCGCCACCGTGACCGGCGTCGTGCCCGGCGGGCTGGGTGTCCGCGAGGGTCTGTCGGCCGTGATCGGGCCGTTGGTGGGCCTGTCGGCGAGCTTGAGCCTGGTCGCCGCCGCGTTCGAGCGCCTCGCCGACCTGACCGTCGTCGGGATCGCGGCGACCGTGATCCTCGGCCTCGATCACCGCCGGGAGCGATCACGGGACCGGGCGGCAGTGCCGTGAATCGCGACCTGCCCCAGGTAGCCTCCCGCCGATGAATGCTTCGCTCAAGAAGGCGCTGCGTGACCCGATCGGCGCGGTCCGCCGCACCGTCGACAAGCTGGTGATTGGTCCGCTGCGCTACCGCAAGGGACGCGGCTACGACGCGCAGGCCTATTGGAACAACCGCTTCTCGCGCTACGGAACGTCGTCGCGCGGCCCGGGCGACGAGGGCCTCTCGGAAACCGACAACGACCGCGACTACGCGGTCGCGGGCGAGACCTTCCGCAGCTTCTGCGTGAAGAACGGGCTCGACTTCGCGTCGGGCACCACGCTCGAGATCGGTCCCGGCACCGGCTTCTACACGCGCATCATGGTTGCCCAGGGCGCGGCCGCCCTCACCGGAGTCGACATCACCGACGTGCTCTTCAAGGACCTCAAGGCGGAGCTGCCCGCCGTCGAGCTCCGTCAGGGCGACGTCACCCAGGACCCGATCGAGGGCACCTTCCAGATCGCGGTGATGATCGACGTGATCGAGCACATCGTGACCGAAGACGCGTTCCGCTCGGCGATGGCGAACATCACCAAGGCCGTGGTCGACGACGGTGTGTTCGTGCTCGGCCCGGTGCTCGAGCGCCACGGTCGGCACCTCTACTACGTGCACTTCTGGACCGAGGCCGACGCGCGCGCCGCACTGCCCGGCTGGCAGGTGGTCGACGCGACGCCGTTCCGATCAGGACGACTGCTGCTCCTGCGCCGCGGCGCCTGATCCGATCCCGAGCGCGGCGGGAAGCTCGCCGGCCATGCGCTCGAACGACGACCGGCGCCGCGACTCGACGGTGAAGCGCGCCGCGTCGGCGCGCGCGGAGTCGGGGTCGGCGAGGAGCCGACTGACGCGCGCCACCCACCCGTCGACGTCGAGCGGTTCGCACAAGTAGCCGGTCAGTCCATCGGCCACCGCGTCGACGATGCCTTCGAGCCGCGACGCGACCACGAGCGCGCCGGAGTTCGACGCCTCGATGGCGACGAGCCCGAAGCCTTCCGTGTCGTTCGGCACCGGGAGGTTCGGCATCACGAACATCTCGCAGCCGGCGAAGAGCAGCGCGCGCGTCTCGTCGTCGACCGACCCGAGCACCTGCACGCGCGATTCGAGCCCGTGGTCGCGGACCGCGTCGCGCACGGCGGCGTCCTCCGGCCCGGTTCCCGCGATCAACAGGACCGCGTTCGGTGCCAGCCGCGGCACGACCTCGGCCACGAACCAGCGGGCGCCCTTGCGCCGCACCAGCCGGCCCAGCGTCATGAGCACGCGCGCGTCGGCCGGGAGCCCGAACCGCTGACGGATCCGGGCCGCGGCGTCGTCGCGCGTACCGGGCCACTCAGGAGGAATCGCGACGCCGGGATTCAGCACCACGCACCGCTGCGGATCGACCCCCATCCCCTTGGCGATCTCCGCGGTCGAGCTGCTGTTGGCGACGACCCGGTCGGCCGTCGGCAAAGCCGCCCGCACCATTGCGCGGTAGGGCCGTAACCGGAAGGTCATGTCGAGGCCGTGCACCATCACGGTGCACGGCGGAGCCGACCGCGGCAGAAACGGCCGCACCGCCGAGTAGGCCAGCGCGTCGCCGAACACGATGCGATCCGCGCCGCCGGGCTTGGCCGCGCGCCGGGCCTTCCACGCCGCGTAGGGCAGGAACCACACGAGGTTGCGCTGCGATCGCCCCAGCGAAACCAGCGTCGTGTCGCTGTGCTCGTCGAGGGCCAGGTGCACGGCGCGCGCGAGCGTCTCCATCCCGCCGACCAGCGGCGGATACCGCCGGGTCACGAACAGCACCGTGGGCCGCGTCACGCGCGCGTCTTGACCCACAGCGAAAGGAACCACGCCTCGTGATCGCCGCGGCGGGCCTTGGCGCGATACCCCGACTCGTACAACGCGCGCTCCACCTGGAGCTTGTCGAGGCGGCCGTGCGAGCCGATGAACCAGACGCGCGCGGCGCCGTTCGTGATGCGCTCCACCGCCGTCTTGTACTCCCGCTCCGAGCCGTACGTTCCGAGGATGCCGGTGTGCGAACGATGGATGCGAACATCGAACCCGTTGGTCTGAGCCTTCGACGCGAAGACGCTCACCGGCCACGGCGCGTAGAGCGCGAACGCGTAGCGACCACCGGAGTACACCATGATCGTGTCGGTGGGCTTCATGTTCGCGTTCAAGACCGCGACCGCTTGGCGCATGTCCTCCTGCGGATAGGTGGTCGGGATCCGCGCCTGCGCCACCAAGCCGATCACGAGCGCGATCGCGATGAAGATGCCCCACCACTGACGCTTCGAGACCTCGGATACCGCCACACCGATCAGCAGTGCGAACACCGGATAGAGATAGAGGTCGGTCCGACCGGTGCCGATCGGAGCGATGCTGAAGAGTGCGAGCACGACCGCCGCGAGCAGCGGGGTCAGCAGCAGGATCGACAGGTTCGGCCGGGTCCGCACGACCACCACGGCCGCGGCCACGAAGACGATGAACGTGATCGTCGACGGGAGGTCGCTGAACCCGTGCGCGAGCCGCACCGCGACCGAGCGCATTCCACCCAGAACACCCCCGGGATTGCTGCCCGAGATGTAGAACGCCTGCCAGTAGTGGCGCAGCGCGCTCCCGAGGCGCGGCTGCAACGCGATCTTCCACCACACCGCGGCGAAGGCGAGGTACAGCCCGACCGCCGCGTACGCGCCCCGGCGCGCCGGCTTCTCGACCGAACGTACCGCGACGATCGCCGTGAGCAGCGCGCCACCTACGACCGGAACGAGCCCGGACGACATCGCGGTCGCGACGGCCGCGCCGAAGGCAAGGAGGAACCACCGCCGCGCGTCGTCCGGATGGTCGAGCGCGCGCCAGGTGAGCCACAGCAGCACGATCACGAGCGTCGAGTCGAGCGTGTACTGCTTCACCCGGGCGGAGTAGACGATGTGTGCGGGCGACGTGAGGAGAAACGCGGTCGCGACCAGCGCGGCCGGACGCCCGATCCGACGGCTCACGCACAGCAGGCCCAACAACGCCGGCGCCGCGATGCCGAACGCGAACGCGAGGCTCTGCGCCTTCGTCGCGGTGAAGCCGGTGAAGTGCAGCCACACCTTGAGCACCGCGGCGAAGCCAGGCGCGGTGAGGCCCACCGTCGTGACGTCCCGCCACGGCGTCTTGATCACGAGCGCGGGCCACGCGTCGTCGAGCCACAGGCTCGGCGGTCCGAGCTGCCGGCGGCGCAGCCACGCCGCGAACACGACGACGAGCGCCGCGGCCGCGAAATCCCAGACGGTGAGACCGCTGCCGGCGTCGTCGACGCCGGCACTCGAGCCGCTCGTGTTCGCAGGCTCTACGACGCTCGGGATCCCTTCGCGAGCCATGCCCGTGCTGGTCACGATCGCGCGACGTCTCGCAGAGCTGCGCCGGCGTGAGACGTGTGCACACGGCGAATCTAGCGGGGCCGCATGCACGCAGTTCGGCAGAGCGGCTGGCTAATGTTCCGCCCACGATGGCGGTCACCAAAGCTCGCGACACGAGATCGGCGTCGGCGGGCCGGACCGATCCGGAGCTGTCTTCTGTGGTGCAGGTCGCGCTCATCGTCGCGCTCTCCTGCGCGCTCGGCTATGCCATCGTCGACACCCCACTCGCGCTCGTCGACCACTTCGAGAGGTCGACGGTGCTGATCTGCGCCGGGGTGCTCGCCCTCGTGATCGCGATCGTCTGGTTGCGCGCCGTGGGCCCCCTGCGCCGGCTCCGCTTGGGCGCCCCGACGATCGTCGCGTTGTCGACGATCGCGGTGATGACCGGGCTCAATGTCCGGTACGCGTCACAAAACGTGGTGCAGGACCGCGATCCGGGCGCGTACATCGATTCGGCGCAGTGGTTCACGCACCACCACACCTTCTTCTTCGACGGCCTCGTCGGCGCGTTCGCCCTGCACCCGAACCAGCTCTTCGTCGCGGGCGCAGGCTTCCAGTCCGGCGCGCCCGGCGGCCGTGTCTACCCGCAGTTCCTACACGTGGTCCCCGCGTTCCTCGCGGCGGCCAACTGGATCGGCGGCACGTCGCTCATGTACCGCGCGAACGCGTTGCTCGGCGCCCTCGCGCTGGTAGCGTTCTTCGCCTTCGCCCGCACCTGGCTCGACGAACGGCTCGCGTCCATCGCCGTCATTCTCCTCGCGATCAACCTGATCGAGGTGCTCCACTCCCGCAACACCTACTCGGAGATCCTGAGCCAGGTCTTCCTCTTCGGCGGCCTGTGGGCGCTCGCGGAGGCCGACCGCGTCGAGCGCACGCCGCTGTACGCGATCGCCGGCGGCCTCCTCGGGGCCACGTGCATGGTTCGCATCGACGCGTTCCTGTTCCTCATTCCGCTCGCGTTGATCGCGACGGTTCGCCTCTGGCGTGCGCACGAGCTGCCCCTCGCCGACGCGGTGCGGGTGCGACGCGCGGTCGTCGTCGCGTCGGCAGCCGTGCTGCTGATGGCCGCGCTCGGCGCCGTCGACGGCGTCCGCTTCTCGCGTCCGTACATCAGCGACAACAAGGGCTTCCTGCTCGAGATCGTGGTGGCCTGGATCGTGACGGTCGCCGCCTGCAAGATCGCACTCGTCGTCCACACCCGCGCGACGCGGCCGCGCATCAGCCGGAAGCTGGTCACGACGCTGGGAGCGATCGCGGCGATCGGGATCGTGCTCGCGTTCTCGTGGGCGTGGTTCATCCGGCCGCACACCACGGTCGGGCACCAGACCGCGCGGCCGGCCGGGGGCGTGTACGACCTGCGCAATCCGGTGCTTCCTGCACGGATCACGATCCGCACCTACTCCGAGCAGACCGTGCCGCGCCTCGATCTCTTTCTCGGCGCGGCGACGCTTGCCGGCGGAGTGCTCGGCACCGCGTTCCTCACGCGGCGCGTGATCTCCGATCCGTCCGACCCGCGGCTCCCGTTCCTGCTGCTGTTCGGCGTGACGACGACGCTCTACGTGTGGCAGCCGTCGATCGCGGCCGACATGGTGTGGTTCCTCCGCCGGTTCTTACCGGTCACCATCCCGGGCCTCATCCTGTTCTCGATGGTGCTGACGCAGGAGCTGATCCGGCTCCGTCACACGCTCGCGAAGATCGGCGCCGCGATCCTCGTCGTCGGCGGGCTCGCGCTCCCCCTCGCGCTGCTCCCGCACTACGTGTTCCAGCGCAGCTATGCGTCGCTCGGCACCGGGCTCGATCAGGCGTGCACGAAGCTCGGTCGCGACGCCGCGATCGTCGTGGTGCAGAGCTCCGATGTGGTGAAGGGACCGCAGTACCGCTATCCGCAGGCGCTCCAGGCCTTCTGCCAGGTTCCCGTGGCCACGGCGCCGCCGGGGCTCGGTGCCGACTTCTACCAGTCGCTCGCCGCGCAGTGGAAGCAACGCGGGCGGCAGCTTCAGCTGGTCGCCGATCTCCCGCAGCCCCTCGCCGCGGTGCCGGGCGAGACGCGCGTGCTGCAGCAGTCGAGCTACCGCGTCCTCGAGCGAACGTTGAATCGCCGGCCGACCAGATACACGCGGGAGAGGCTGCTCCTGTTCGTCAAGTCGGTGCCGCCGGCTGCCGGAACGTGAACACGATCGTCGGCACCGCGACGAGCCCGGCGCGCAGCACCGCATCGGGCGCGCGCAGCATCGTGCGAAACGCGCGCGACGGCTCCTCGACCTCGGCCATCACGTACATCGCCTCGAGCGTGCGCTCGCGCGCATCGAGGCCGGCTGCGGCAAACAGCGAACCGACCTCGGCGCGGCTGAGCAGGCGGCAGTCGTAACGCTCGCCCCGCCGGGCCGCGCGCACGTAACGCGACTGCAGGCCGACCGTCGGCAACCAGCTCAAGCCGGGGAGCTTGAAGTGCGGTTCGAGCGGGCCCCAGCGGTTCGGCACCGCGAGGTATCCGGTGCCACCCGTGCGGAGCACCCGGCCGAGCTCGCGTACGTGGAGCTCCTGCTCGGCGCGGCCGCCGGTGTGCTCGATGCAGTGGTTCGAGATGACGATGTCGAACGAGTCGTCGGGAAACGGCAGCTTCACGCCGTTGGCCAGATGGAACTCGTATCCCTCGGTGTGCACGCGGACATCGACGACATCGACACTGTGTACCTCGCCGCGCACACCGACGATCTCGCCGAGGCTCGCAGCGATGACACCGGCGCCGGTGCCGACGTCGAGGACGCGCAGGCCCGCGAGTGGTCGTTCAGTGGCGAGGATCGCCGCGATCTTGCGCGCCTTGCGCCGCCGCGACGCGACGTCGAGCACCGCGTGCGGAGCGCGGGGGGCTTCCGCTTCACTCATGGTGCGGCAGCGTAGGCGGCGCCGTCGCCGACGCGGTCGCACACCGTTCTCAGCGTCGGCGTGACAAGCTACGAGCGATGCCGGTGACGGAGCGCGACCCGGCCCCCCGCTGGCTCGACATCGGCCTCGCAGCCCTGCTCGCGCTGATCGCAGGCTTCGGCCTCGTCGGTCTGGCTCTGGCCGTCGCCGGCGTCTTCTACCCACTCCTCGTGGTGCCGCTCGGCGCCATCGCCGCGATCGCGCTGTTCCGCACCACGACGCGCAGTCGCGGTCGTACCACGGTGCCGGCCGCGGTCGCGCCGCGTCCGCGCTCGACGACCGCGACTCCTGCCGCACTCGGTGCGCTCGCGTTGGCGATCGGATCAGGGGTCTTCAACGCGAGCCGCGCGGCCGAGCACGTGCTCATCGACCGTGATCCCGGCGCGTACATCGACACGGGCCGCTGGTTGGCCTCGCACCCCAGCCTCGTCTTCCGCGCCGATCCCGGGCCGTTCCATCACGTGCCCGGGCTCTTCTTCAGCTCCCCCGCGATCTACGGGCACGGGCGCACCCACTTCCAGTTCTCGCATCTCCTGGGTGTGCTCCTCGCCGAGGCGCGGTGGCTCGGCGGCGACCATCTCATGTTCGCGTTGACCCCGATCCTCGGCGCGGCCTCGATCCTCGTCTTCTACGCGTTCGCAGCGAGGCTCGTGCGCCCGGTCTTCGCGCTGGTCGCCACGGCCGCGCTCGCGGTCGACGTCGTGCAGGTGCACTTCTCGCGCGACGCCTATTCCGAGATCCTGCAGCAGCTCGTGCTGCTCGGCTGCCTGTGGCTCGTGTGGTCGGCGCGCTTCGATCCGCGGCGTGCTTTCTTCGCGGGCGTGCTGCTGGGCGCCACGGTCGCGGCGCGTGTCGACGGCCCGCTCTACCTCGCCGCGATCCCCGTGCTCGTCGGTCTCGTGGTCGCCCGGAGCCGGGACGGACGCGCGGCAGCCGGTGCCGACGGCATCGGCACCGACACGGTCGGCCCGTTGGTTCTCGGCGTCGCGCTGGTGACCGCGCTCGCGATCGCCGACGTATGGATCCGGGTGCCGGAGTACGCGCGCTACATCGGATGGCGCGTCGTGCTGCAGTACGTGGCGTTGGTCGCGGCCACGGGGATCGCCGTGGTGCTCGGGCGCTCCGCACACCGCTGGCATCGCGCGCCCGCTGCGCGCGACTGGCTGCCGGCCGCCGCGGCAGCGCTCGTCGCCGCCGCGCTCTTCGCGATGTGGTTCATCCGCCCTTACGTGCAGACCGTGCGGGGCAAGCAGATCACGCTCGTCGCGCAGATCCAGCGCCTCGATCATCTCGCGCCCGATGCGGCCCGCCACTACT
>JBBSEC010000080.1:0-21198 GCA_038240075.1 Acidimicrobiia bacterium | reverse complement strand
GGTTTCGTCTGCGAGCGCGTAGTCGCGTGATCCTCCGCAGTCGGTCGTGACCAGTGCCGCGCCGCACGCCATCGACCCGAGCGCGGTGAGCCCGAACCCTTCGTGGTGGCTCGCCTGAACGAACACGCGCGCCTGGTTGTAGACGTCGTCGGCGAGCCGCTGTTGATCGAGGCTGAGCAGCTCCACTCCAGGGGGCAACGGCTGCCGGGGTGGATCGGCCAGTGAGATCACGACCGCGCGCAGATCGGGCCGGCGGGCGACGAGTTGCTCGACCACCTGCCGCCCGACATCCCAGCCCTTCTCGCGCGACGGGTGATACAGGATGGCAACGTCGATCGTGCGTTGGTCCTGCGGAACGCGCGCCGAGAAGAGCTCGTGATCCAGGCCGAGGGGAACGTGCACCAACTGCCGTTCCGGCACGCCGTACGAAAGACCGACGTCGACGAGCCAGCTCGCGACACACACCTTCGGCGACGGCGAGCGGTACGCCGACGCATCCGCCTGGGGACCGAGCAGGCGGAAACCCTGCACGATCACTGCAGGAAGACCGAGGTGCGATGCCTGCCATCCGAACAGCACGTCGGCGATCGGCAGGCTCGGGTCGTACAGGTCGTCGACGAGATGGTGGTGGACCGCGTCGTCGAATCGGAACGGGATCTGATCGACGCGCTCGACGCGCTGCGGCCACGCGGGGCCGTGGATGAAGTGCACCTCGTTGCCGCGCCGCGCCAACGCGTTCGCGAACTCGTAGAGCATGATCACGCCACCGGTGCGGTGGTGCGAGCTCGGGAAGACGAAGCTGGCGATCACGGTGCGCTTCCTGGTGCGGCGGTCGATAGCGGAACGAGGAGCGCCGGGGGCATGGCTTCGATGCGCTGCGCGAGCGCGCCGTACATCGCATCGAGCTGCTGCTTCAGCACCGCGGGAACGGCGCGACGGTCGCTGCGGCGCGTGCGCTGGGGAAGGAACGCGTGATCGCGCGGGAGGCCGACGAACGCGTTCATGTCTCCCCAGGCCTCGGTCAACCGGTCGTAGCGAACGAACAGAACCGGATACCCGTCGGGGTGATGCAGCCACCCGTCGACGTGGTCGGCGAGGGCGAAGTCGTCGATGCCGGCCGTCGCGAACGACTCGAGGTTCTCGAGGCGCGCCGCAGCCTCGGCATCGGGCGCGTGTCCGTGCAGCGCGCCGTAGTGGCCGACCTGCAGGTCGCGACGGAAGATCGACAGCACGGCGTCACGCGGATCGCCGATCAGGTACAGCACGCGGAAGCCGTCGGGTACCTCGGCGGCCGTCGGAGCTTGCCGGCGGTGCTTGAACGGCCACTGTCCCGGACCGGGCTGCAAGTCGACGCCCGCGGCCAGGAGGTGCGCACAGAGTGCGGTGGTACCCGACCCGCCGAACGAGGTGACCTGCACGGTGTGGGTGATCCGATACGGATCGGCCGTGCGCTCGTACTCCGGAAGCTCGCGCGCGAGGTACGCCTCGAGGTCGGCCAGGGTGTGCTCGCCTTCCGCCGTCACCGGTTCACCGCTCGCTTCCTTGCGATTCTCCCCTGGCACGCAGGAAGGGTAGCGGCGCCCGGGTCGGCAGCTTCGCGGCGGGTCAGCAGTCTCGATACCGCTCGACGAGGTCGGTCATCTCGGAACGCACGAACTCGAGCCTCGTTTGCATCGACTCGTCGAGACCCGGCGGCGGGGACGGGACCGATCGTTGCTCGATCGCACTCCGCAGCACCGCGGCGGTGTACTGCGCGACGGCCAGCCGCGCCTCCATGCCGTTGAAATTTCCCCACGCGGGCGACTCGATCTCGCCGCTCTTGGCGCCCGCGTCGGGCGGCGAGATGAAATGCGAGAGGCCGCCGATGTGCACGAGCTCGGGATGATCGAAGTGACAGAGCGTGTGGCCATCGAGCTGGAACAGGATGTTCGCGA
Organism: Acidimicrobiia bacterium; assembly: GCA_038240075.1. Classification (GTDB taxonomy): domain Bacteria; phylum Actinomycetota; class Acidimicrobiia; order IMCC26256; family PALSA-610; genus DATBAK01. The sequence continues at coordinate 19,264 of JBBSEC010000080.1, read as the reverse complement.
TCTTCGCAGTGTCGTAGACGAGATACCGGTGGCCAGCTTCGGCCATACGAGCACGCGCCGCGTCGCTCACCTCGGGACCGGCCGAGCCGAGGCCGACGCCCCAGCGCGCGAGCGTGTCCTCGAGCGGCGCCCGTTCGTAGATTGCGAAGTGCGGGCTGCCGAAGACGAAGCCGTGCTCGTCGTAGAAGTGACGGCCACCGACGCCGACGTGGCCGGACGGCAGGACGTTGTCGTCGGTCCAGACCTCCTTGCCCGACGTGACGGCATCATGGCTCGATAGCAGGTCGCGGAATTCGCCGAGGAAGGCGCGCCGCGCCTTGATGTCGGGGTCGACGAAGCAGAACAGTTTGCCGTCGTCGCGTGTGTTGAGCACCGCGTCGAGGGCGACGCCGTGGGCGATCATCGCGGTCGCCGAGGCCTCGAACACCTCGACCACGCGGGCGGGGTGCTGCCGCGCGAAGTCTTCGATCTGCACGGTCGACTCCGGTGTGCACGCGTTGGTGACCAGGCGGAACTGCGCGTCGCTCTCATCGATCAAGCTGCAGACGAAGTAACGAAGATGCCAGAAGGTGGCGCCCGTCACGACGACGTTGAAGATCACGAGTCCTCGTCGAGCCAGCGGTGGAAGAGGTATTGCGAGCGAACGATGCCGAAACCGCAGTGTTCGAGGAAACGCAACGGCGCGATGTTGCGCGCAGCGCACGGGCCGGCTTCGACCGGGCGTCCGTCGGCCCACTCGACGAGACCGGCCATGAGCGCCCACGCTGCTCCAGAGCCCTGCGTCAGCACCCCCATGAGGTCGACGCGCGGTACCGGCGTCCACACGTGAGTCGACAAGCCGGTTACCCCCGTTTCGTCTTCGGAGATGAGCAACATGTGCTCTTGACCGTCACGTGCTGCCCGCTCGACCCACGCATGGAACAGGCGTTGGGCGGCTTGGGGGCCGAAGCGAGGATCGGCGGTAAAGCGACTCCAAGGTGCGAGCGTGGCAATCGCTTCCGCGAGCAGCGGCAGATCCGCCAACGAGCCGCGCCGGACGGTCGAGGCGGTGGGTTTCGCAGTGAAGGGAACAGCCGGCCTCCCGAAGGCGATCGCGACCTCGACGAGGCGGTACCCGAACCTCTGCACGAGCGTTGCCGTGTCGCCGTCGACCGGTCCGAGCGAGCCGTAGAGGCACACGATCCCGAGGTCGCGTGCTTCGACTTCGATTTCACGCAGGGTCTCGGGGGTCGCACCGTCGAGACCCACGCGGCCGATCGGGAACCCAAAGAACTCGCTATCCCACGCGAGGCGCTCCACCAGCCCGGTCATGGCCGCGGAAGGTACCAGGCGTCGAACGGCCGACTCGCCCCCCGCACCGGTCGCCGTCGCCCGGCTACGTTCTCCGCGATGGGTGGAGAGCCGGCAGACGAGTCATTCGCGACGGTCATCGTCGAGTGGCTGGCGGATCGACGCCTGTTCTTCAAACGCGCGTTCGCCGCGCTGAGGGTGAGCGAGATCAGCGGCGACTACGTCGAGTTCGGTTCGTGGCCCGGGGAAACCTTGAAGGACGCGTACGACGTCACTCGAATCGTCGGTCCGCCGCGTCGGCTGTGGGCATTCGACTCGTTTCTCGGTGAGCGCCCGGCGGCGACGAGCGAGATCGACTCGAGACCCGAGATGGAGCGCTACCGAAACCCGGGGCCTTCCGGTGTCGCGGCCTTCTGCGAACGACTCGACCAACGGGGTGTCCCGAGGGAGGCCTACACCACGGTCGAGGGCTACTTCGACGACACCCTCCCTCCGCTCGGGTCCGACCAGCCGCCCAACGACATCGCGCTCGCATACGTCGACTGCAATCTCTACTCGAGCACCGTTACCGTGCTCGACTTTCTGGCCCCTCGGCTCAAGCACGGCATGATCGTCGCGTTCGACGACTACTGGGTGTACAAGCCGGACTACGTGTCGGGCGAGCGCCTCGCGCTTCACCAGTTCCTTGCAGCGCATCCGGAATGGAACTTCGTCCCGTATCGAGACATCTTCCACGCTGGGCAGTCATACGTTGTAGAGGCCGCCGGGTCGCTCTCCGGTACCGGTAGAGCCACGCGATAGTCGCGGCTGCCAGAAGGCGAGGTTCCGATGCAGTTCACGGTCACCGTCGACGACGGCGAACCGATCGAGTTCGTGTGCGCCGACACGCTCGTGTCGCGCTGGGTCAACACCGACATCCTCCTCGGCAAGACCTACCCGTACCTCCCGTTCGTCAACGACGTGCAGGTGGTGTTCGACGTCGGCGCCAACTGCGGCGCGACCACCGTGCACTTCGCACGTCACTACCCCAACGCAGCCGTGCACTCGTTCGAGCCCGGCTCCGCGGCGCGGGGCTACCTCGAACGCAACGCGGCCGGTTACCCGAACGTCTCCGTGCACCCGTTCGGCCTCTACTCGGACGATTGCGACGTGCCGCTCTATCTGGGCGACGGCGACATCGGCATGGCGTCGATCCATCCGCGCTCGGTGAACCTCGAGGCGAGCGAGCCGGTGCAACTGCGCGCGGCCGGGCCGTGGGCGGCCGAGCAAGGCATCGACCGCATCGACATCCTCAAGGTCGACGTGGAAGGGGCCGAGGTCGAGGTGTTCTCGAGCCTCGCGCACCTCGTTCCGACGGCCAAGGTCGTGTACTTCGAGTACGACTCCCGGCACGCGCGTCGCACGCTCGCGACGTTGCTCGAGCAGACGCACGAGCTCTACGTCGGCTCGCAGTTTCTCGACCAGGGTGAGGTCATCTATCTCCGCAAGGATCTCGCCGACGATCCCGCCGCGACCGATCGCCTGCGCGAGCTGCTTGCCGCGTCGCTGATCGAACGTCGCTGATCGACCGTCGCTGATCGAGGGAAGGCCATGGCGCGCACGGTCGTCCTGCACATCGGCACGCACCGGACGGGAACGACATCCATCCAGCAGGCGCTGGCCGACGAGCGCCAGGGCCTGTTGGCACGCGTCGGCTTCCGGTTTCCCGAGACCCCGGTCATGCGCAACGTCCACGTCGAGCTGCAGTTCGCGTCGACGCGCCGGGACCGGCTCGAGGCGCTCGCGCGGTTCTACGACTGGATGCTCGGGAGGATCGAGTATCCGATCCGTCACTGCCAGGACCCGGCCTGGCTCGACGCGACGCACGCCGCGGTCGCCGCGACCGACGGCGACCGGTTGGTGTACTCGGTCGAGGGGCTCTCGCTGCTCCGCCATCCCGACGAGATCGAACGCGTCGTGTCGCTCTTCGACGGTTCCGACCTGTCCGTCGTGATGTTCGTACGCGAGCCGGCAGAGTTCCTCCGCTCGTACGAGTGGTCGATGCGCGTACTCGGCCTCACGATGTCCGATGACCCCGATTCGCTTCTCTACGTCGGCCCCGGTTCTTGGGTCGTCGACTACGAGACGCGGGCCGCGTTGTGGCGCGATGCGATCGGCGCGCCCAACGTGCACATCATCAGCTACGAGGAGTGCATGGAGACGGCCGGGTCAACGGTCCCCGCCATGTTCGAGGCGCTGGGGATCGATCGAGCCGCGGCGGTCGGGCTCGACCGCTACTTCCTCAACGCGCGTCCGACCGGCTGACCGCTCGGCTCAAGCCGGCTTCTGGAAGAACCCGCCGACGCGGTCGATGGCCTGCATCGGCGGCGCGTCGATCCCTCGCATCTCGAAGAAGTCGGTGACCGCACCGGAGCATCCCTGCAACAGGTAGTAATCGTCGACGATGACCCAGCCGCCGGGGGAAAGGCGGTCGTAGAGATGGACGAGCGGGTCGATGGTCGACTCGTACATGTCCCCGTCGAGTCGCATGATCGCGAGAATCGGCGACTGCACCTGGGGCATCGTGTCGCGGAACCATCCCTTGAGGAACACGACCTGGTCGTCGAGCAGGCCGAAACGCGCGAAGTTCGCCTGCACCTGCTCGAGCGACACCGCGAGCGCATCGAGCTTGTAGAGCGTCGACCTGCTGTCGGCGGGCCACTTCTCCGGATCGGGTGGCGGGAGACCGTCGAACGAATCGGCGACGATGATCGTGCGGTCGGTCACGCGCAACGCGGCCAGAACCGCTCGCGCCAGGATCGATGCACCACCGCGCCACACACCGGTCTCGATGATGTCGCCGGGTATGTCGTCGCGCACGACCTGCTCGATGAGGAAGCGGAAGTTCCGGAGCCGGCGCCGGCCGACCATCGTCAGCCCGGTCGCGGGCCAGTCGAGCCCTTCGTCGCGGTAGTCGGCGTTGTACTCGGTGATGGGGAGGGGCGAACCCGGCAACGGCGGGTCGGCCGCGCTGTAGCCGGTGAGGAAGTCTTCCATCGCGTCGAAGAACTCGGCGCGGCGCTCCGGATCGTCGATCGGCTGCCCGACCGCCGCGACGTCGAACTCAGTGGTCACGGGAGACGGCGGCCCGTCGCAAACCGAGGAGGCTCTCCTGTTCCCGGATCGCATGCGCGTAGCCCGGGAGCATGGCCAGCACGCGGCGACCCTGCGCAGCTTCGGCGCCGCCCGCGACCTTGTCGCGGCGCGCAAAGATCAACGCCCCCGCGAACGGCGCGACGGTCACGTCGTTGGCTTCCATCACGAGGCCGAACAGTTCGCGCACACTCACGCCGAGCCGCTCCGCGAGCACCGTGGCCTCCACCGGATCCCCGGCCACCACTCCTGCGGCGACCGCCGAGAGCACGGCGCGGGGCTCCTCTTCGAGAGCCAGGAGATGACGGCCCATCGCCTCGTCGTCCCAACGGGGCGCATTGGCGCGTCCGCGCAACTGGTACAGCAGGATCTGCACCTCCTGCATCAGCTCCTCCGGCACCGGCACCATCACCCACGTCATCGTTGATCTCGGGCTCCTTCGCGCCAACGCGCGTCGTTCTCGACTGGTGCACACGGTAGCAACGGCAACGCGGTCCGGGCCTCGGACCGTCCCGCCGCCGGCGTCACCAACCGGCGTAGGTGGCGATGAGATCGGCCATCTCCCGCTGGACGAGGTCGAGCTTCGCGACCATCACCGGATCGACGCCCGCCGGAATCGCCGGCACCGGCTCCCCCTTGCAGAGGTCGAACAGGGTCAGGGCCGCGAACTTGCTGACGTGGTACCGGTCGTTGATCCCCCAACGGACGTAATCGGGGACTTCCTCGCCGTTCAGCGTGATGTACCCGCCCGGCGGTGACAGGTAGTGCGCGAGCCCCCCGATGTGGATCAGCTGCGGGAGGTCCTTGTGCACGAGCCGGTGGCCATCGGCCTGCAGCAGCGCGTTCACGATCTTGCCGGTGTCGTAGACGATGTACTCGTGACCCATCTCGACGAGGCGGGCTTTGGCCGCCGCGTTCAGATCGTTACCGGCGGATCCCAGGCCGACCTGCCAGCGCTCGGTCGTCGCGTCGAGCACGGCGCGGTCGTAGAGCGCGAGATGGGGGCTGCCGAACACGAAGCCCTCGCGGTCGAAGAAGTGCTCACCGGCCACGCCGACATGGCCGACAGGAACCAGGTTGTCCTCCGACCAGACCTCCTTGCCCGAGGTCACCGCCGCGCACCCGTCGGCGAGCAGCTCGGTGAACGGGGCGAGGAACGGCGCGTTGGCCTTGATGTCGGGATCGATGAGGCAGAAGTACGCGCCGTCGTCGCGCTGGGCCCGCACCCGGTCGAGCGCGACGCCGTGCGCGATCATTGCGTCGCTCGAGATGTCGATCACCTCGACCACGCGATCCGGGTGCTGCGCTGCGAAGCCCTCGAGCAGGGCGATCTGCTCGGGCGGGCACCCGTTGGCGATGAACCGGAAACGCGCCGCGCTCTGCGCGATCTGGCTGGCGACGAAGTAGCGCAGGTAGGTGAACACGGTGCCCGTCCACACCACGTTGAAGACGAGCTCGTCGTCGCGGGGCCGCTTCCCGGGATCACTCATTGCTGAGCTCGTCGTAGTAACGACCGACCATCGCGACGAGCGCCGCGCGGACTCTGACCAATCGTCGCGTCATCGCGTCGTCGAGCCCCGACGGCACCTCGGGGGGTGTGCCGCCTTCGCACAAGATGCGCAGCACCGTCGCAGTGAAGCGTGCGACCTCGAAGCGCGAGGCCATCCCCTTCCAGCGCGCCCAGTCGGGTTCGGGCTCCTCCCCCTTCCCTCGCACGATCATCCTCGGCGGCGAGAGGTAGTGCGAGAGCCCGCCGATGTGCATCAGGTTTGGGTGCTCCTCGTGACAGAGACGATGGCCGTCCTCCTGCAGGAAAATGTTCAGGATCTTGCCGGTGTCGTAGATCATGTAGTCGTGGCCGTCGCGCGCGAGCACGGCGCGCGCGTCGGCCGACAACCCCGGCCCGCCTTCATTGAACTTCACATCCCACCGCTCTGCGGTCTCGTCCATCGGCGCGCGGTGGTAGATCGCGAAGTGCGGACTCCCGAAGAGAAAGCCGCTTTGGGAGTAGAAGTACTCGCCGGAGACGCCGGGGTGACCCAGCGGAACGAGATCGTCGTCGCGCCACACACCGCGCCCCGAGGTGATCGCCGCGCAGGTCTCGAGTGCATCGATGAACGGTCGCAGGAACGGGCCGGTCGCAAGGATGTCGGGGTCTACCGTGCAGAAGAACTCGCCGTCTTCTCTGAGCGCACGGACCACATCGAGACTGAATCCGTGCGCCTTCATCGCGGTCGACGTCTCAAGCACTTCGACAACTCGCTCAGGACGCTTGGCGCGGAACCGCTCCATCCACTCGATCTGCTCGGGGGGACACCCGTTGGCGACGAAGCGGTAGCGCGCGCCACAGAACTCCATCTGGCTCGCGACGAAGTACCGCAAGTAGGTGAAGACGGTGCCCGTCCACACGACGTTGAATACGAAGTCGTGCTCTTCGGGGCGGCTCATGGCGCGCCTCCCCGCTCGTCGCGCGCCGGCGCGAGGAACCGCTCGGGGTCGGCGAGGTACGCCTCGAGGTGCTCCTCGAGGAGCTCGGCGGCGCGGTCCCAGTTGAACCGCTGCACGTAGTCGCGTCCGGCCCGTGCGAGCGCGACGCGCGTGTCGTCGTCGCGGAGCAGCGCCTCGACCTCGCGCGCGAGCTGCTCGAAGTCACCGGCCGGCGCGACGAGCGCCGTCTGGCCCGGCCGCGCGTAGTCGCCGGATCCACCGTTGTCGGTCGAGACGAGCGCGCAACCGCACGCCATCGCTTCGATGGCCGTGAAGCCGAAGCCTTCGTAAAAGCTCGACTGCAGGAACACCGAGCACTGGTTGTAGACGTCGTTCACCAGCACCTCCGGTGCGGGATCGAACACGAACGTGATCCACGCCGGCAACTGCTCCGGCGGCGTGGTGTTGCCGAAGACGACCGCGCGCATCGCCGGCAGCCGCTCGTGCACCAGCTCGAGCGCCCTGCGCCCGATGACCCAGCCCTTCTGCGGGTGCGAGTTGCAGAGCATCCCCACCTGGAGCGGACGCGCCTCGATCGGCTCGACGACGCGGAACAGGTCGAGGTCGATGCCCATCGGCACATGCACGAACGAGTCTTCGGGCGCCCCGTAGCTGACGCCGGCCGCGATCAACCAGCCCGCGATGCACACCTTGAGGCACGGCGTGCGGAACACCTCGCGCTCGAACTCCTTGGGGAACATCTCGAAGCCCTGGACGATCAGGACCGGCAGCCCGTACTCGCGGGCGGCTCCGGTGCCGAAGATGAAATCGGCCGGCGGCAGGGGGATGACCTCCTCGGCCCCGAAGTGGTGCTGCACGCCGTGCTCGAACGAGAACCAGGCGATGTCGTCGAGCCCGGTGATGCGCCCGCCCCAGCTGCTCGCCTGCGGGGAGCCGTGGGCGATGTGCACCTCGTGGCCGCGCCGGCTCAGGCCGTTGGCGAACTCGTAGAGGGCCGTCACCCCGCCGACCGGTGTGCGCACGCTGGGGCACACGAACGAGACGATCATGAGGGCGCACCCTAGGCCCGCAGGCCGGACTCACAGGCGGTGGGCGTTGGTACTCTCACCCTCCGAGCGATCGTCGTTCGGAGAGGTAGAGGTCGATGTTTCCCTTCTGGGACGACGTCATCGCCCCGCTCATCGAGGCGGTGGACGCCCGACGTGTGATCGAGATCGGTGCGCTGCGGGGCGAGACGACCGTCCGCATGCTGTCCCGGCTCGGCGCCGACTGCGAGCTGCACGTCATCGACCCGCTCCCGCAGTTCGACCCGGCCGAGCACGAGCAGGCCTTCCCCGGCCAGTACATCTTCCACCTGGGGATCAGCCACGACGTGCTCCCCACGCTGCCGCCCGCCGACGTCGCCCTCGTCGACGGCGACCACAACTGGTACACCGTGTACCACGAGCTGAAGATGCTGGCCGCGACGGCGCGCGCCGCCGACGTTCCGCTCCCGCTGCTCATCTGCCACGACGTCTGCTGGCCCTACGGCCGCCGCGACCTCTACTACGAGCCCGAGCGGATCCCGAAGGAGTTCCGCCTCCGGCACGGGCGGGCGGGGATGCTCCCCGGCGTCTCGAACCTGCTGATCGGCGGCATGAACCTCGAGCTTGCGAACGCCGGGCGCGAGGGCGGGCCCCGCAACGGCGTGTTCACCGCGGTGGAGGACTTCGTCGCCGAGCACGACCGGCCGGTGCGCCTGGTCGTGCTCCCCGCGTACTTCGGGCTCGCGATCGTCGCCGACGAGGCGCAGATCGCGAAGCACCCCGGGCTCGGTGCGCTCCTCGACCACTTCGAGTCGCTCGAGGGTCAACACGAGCTCGTGCTGCTCGGCGAACGCATCCGGATCGACGAGACGATCACCACGCAGACCTGGCTGCGCTCGCTGCGTGCGCAGATCGCGCGCTCGGCACAGCGGTACCTCGCGGTGGTGAAGGCTGCGCTCCTCGACGAGCACTACATCGACAACGAAGTGCGCATCGATTATCTGGGGCGTGTCCTCGGGCACCAGAAGCCCGATCTCGCGCCCCTGCGTGATCCCGCGCGCCAGCTCCGGCTCCAACACCAGCGCGTCAGCAACGCGCGTGCGGCCGGCAAGTCGCTCGACAGCGATCGCAACATCGCGTTCTTCCCCTACACCGACATCGGCCGTGCGCAGATCGACGCGCTCGAGGCCGGCCTCGACCACGTGCGCGACGACGAGGTCGCCGGGGACCTCATGGAGATCGGTGTCGGACGCGGCGGTGGCGCGATCTTCCTGCGCGCGTACGTCGAGGCGCACGAGATGACCGACCGCGCGGTGTGGGCCGTCGACGAGTTCCTCGCCACCCGCCCCGACGCGCCCGCGCGCGACCCCGGTCTCCTCGCCGCGGTGAGCCGGTTCGGTGCCGATCTCACGCAGGTGCGCGACGGCTTCGCCCGCTTCGACGTGCTCGACGACTCCGTGCATTTCCTCCAGGGCCCGCCGGCCACGATGCTCGCCGGCGCCGCTGGCGAGATGGGGCCACTCGCGCTCGTGCGACTCGGTGCCGGGCTCGGTGACGCGCTCGGTCCTGCGCTCGACGCCGTTCACGCCCGGCTCGCTCCCGGCGCGGTCGTGATCGTGAGCGGCACCGCCGATACCGCAGTCGAGACGGTCGTCACCGACGCGCGAGCGCGGCTCGCGATCGATGCGCCGCTCGAGCAGATCGACTGGAACTCGGTGATGTGGACGATCCCCGTCGACCGGCCGACCGAGGCCACCGCGGTCGCGCCTTCGCACGGGCAGGCGCAGACACAGGGGGCCGCCGGTTCACAGCAGCTCGTCCCGCCGGCACCGGCCGCGAAGGTCGCGCTGTCGGTCGTCGTCGTCTTCTACAACATGGAACGCGAAGCGCGGCGCACGCTGCTGTCGCTCACGCGCGCCTATCAGCGCGAGATCGACGATCTCGCCTACGAAGTGATCGCGGTCGACAACGGATCGGATCCCGCGCAGGCCCTCACCGCCGAGGTAATCGCGTCCTACGGGCCCGAGTTCCATCTCCTCGACATGGGCCCGCACGCCGACCCGTCACCCACCGGCGCACTGAACGCCGGAATCGCCGCCGCGCACGGCCAGAACCTTGCGCTGATGATCGACGGCGCGCACGTGCTGACCCCGGGTGTGCTGCACAACGGCATGCTCGCCCTCACCGCGTACGAGCCGGCGGTGGTTGCGACCCAGCAGTGGTACGTCGGGCCGGGCCAGCAACCGAACGTCGTGCACGAGGGCTACAACCAGAAGGTCGAAGACCGGCTCTTCGAGCGGATCCAGTGGCCCGTCGACGGCTACCGCCTCTTCGAGATCGGGCACTTCATCGGCGAGCGCGACTGGTTCGACGGCATCGTCGAGAGCAACTGCGTGTTCGCGCCGCGCGCGTTGATCGAGCAGACCGGCGGGTTCGACGAGCGCTTCTCGATGCCGGGCGGCGGCTACGCGAACCTCGACCTGTTCGAGCGGCTCGCGCTCACTCCGGGAGTCTCGGCAGCCAGCATCCTGGGCGAAGGCACGTTCCACCAGTTCCACGGCGGCACCACGACCAACGTTCCCGACGACACCGAGCACCGCGATCGCGTCGCGTCGTACGGGCAGCACTTCGCCGAGCTGAGGGGCCGCCCGCTCCTCGTGCTCGACCGCCCGGTGAAGTACGTCGGTGCGCTCAATCCCGCCGCGGCCAAGCGCACCCGGTCGCGCCGCGCGTTCAGCGAGACACTCGACCCGTTCCGCGACCCGCTCGACCACGACGCCGACGCACCGGCGGTGCCGGTGGCCGACGAGTTGAAGCTCGCCGCGATCGAAGCACTGTGGGACCGCAAGGCGTGGAAGGAAGCGACGTGGTTCGGGCACCACCTGAACCGCTACCCCACCGACCTGCAGACGTATCAGGAGCTGCTCGCACTGCACCGGCCCGACGTCGTGATCCTCACCGGCGAAGACGACGGCCTCGGCGGCCGCGCGTTGTTCGTCGCGTCGATGCTCGACCATCTCGACCACGGCCACGTCGTCGCGGTCGGCACCAGCGCTGCGGCCGACCGCCCCGAGCACGCGCGCGTGACGCATGTCGTCGGGCACGCCGACGATGCGGAGATCGCGGCGGAGGTGCGGTCGCTCGCCGAGGGTCGCGGCAACGCCATGGTGTTCCTCGCACTCGGTCAGGACCAGCGCGTGATGCAGGCGTTCGCGCACTACTCGCCGCTCGTCGCGGTGGGCGGGTACGTCGTCGTCGAGAACACGGTGGTGAACGGACGGCCCGCGGCGCCCGGCTTCGGTGCCGGCCCCCTCGAGGCCGTGTTCCAGCTGCTCGCGAAGCACCGCGACTTCGTGAGTGATCAGTCGCTCGAGCGCTACACGATCACCTTCAACCGGCACGGGTACCTGCGGCGACTGGAGCCGAAGTGAGCGCGGGCACACCGAGCGGCACACCCGACGCCGATCAGAAGTACTTCTTCGTCCACCTGCAGAAGACCGCGGGCACGACGCTGTTCCGGCGGCTGAAGACACACTTCGGCGCGGAAGCCGTGTACCCGATGCCGCGCTACCAGGGCGACGTGGCCGCGACCCTCGACGTCGACCTGCTCGTGTCGCGGTTCGCGGAGCACCGCGACCAGATCAAGCTGGTCACCGGCCACTTCCCGCTGTGCACGACCGAGCTGCTCGACGCCGACTTCATGACGTTCACCCTGCTGCGCGAGCCGGTCGAGCGCACGCTGTCGTTCCTGCGCCACCAGCGTCAGGTCGACGCGGCGTACGCCGACGCGCCACTGGAGGACATCTACGCGCAACCGCTGCTGCGCGACGGCCTCGTGCGCAACCACATGGTCCGCATGCTGTCGCTCACCACCGCGGAGATGACCGAGGGCGCGCTCACCCAGGTGGTGGTCGACGATGCCCGCCTCGAACGCGCGCAGCAGAACCTCGTCGAACGGATCGACGTCTTCGGTATCCAGGAGGAGTTCGAGCCTTTCTGCGACCGGCTCGTCACCCAGTTCGGCTGGCGGCTCGGGCCTGCGCACGTGGCCAACCACACGGAGCCCGCGGAGGCGTCCGAGGCACTCAAGGAGCAGATCGCGGCCGACAACGCGATTGACGCGGCGCTGTACGCGTTCGCCGTGGCCCGCTGGAACGAGCGGGCGGACGCGGATCAGGTGCGAGACCTCCCGGCGTAGCGGCCCGGCTGCTCCGTGTGACACCCTTGGGTTTCCGGCAAGGGAGCGCAATGGAAACTGTCGACATCGAGGCCTACCTCACCGCCGCGGCGGCGCTCGCGGAGCAGGGTCGCACCCTGGAGGCGATCGACGACCTCGACCGCGTGCACCGCGATCACCCCGACCACCGCATCGCCCGCCGGCTCGTGGAGCTGCGCAACGACGCGTTCACCGAGCTGCCGAAGGCACCGGGCCGGCCCGAGTGGCCCGCGACCTTCGCCGATCCGTTTCCCGGCCAGGAGGGCCTCGTCGAGATCGCGGGCTCCCAACTGACGGGCGACATCCTCGGCGGCGCGATCACGAACCACGGCTGCCTCCGCGTCAACGGCCTGCTCGACGGGCCAACCGTCGCGCGCCTGCGCGACCGGATCGAGCACGCCTTCACGGCACGCGAGCGGGCGCGCAACGGAGAACCGGTCGAGTCGGCCGCACCGTTCTTCGTTCCGTACGCGCCGGGCCAGGCCAAGGCGCAGGGTTTCGGAGGCGACCTCTTCATTCGAGTGGTCGACGCGCCCGACGCGCTCTGCGATCTGGTCGAAGTGTTCACCGCGTCGGGCGTGCGCAAGGCGGTCGGCGACTACCTCGGCGAGCGGCCCGCGATGATCGCGAACAAGTGGATCATGCGGCGTTCCCCGTCGGGCGTGGTGCTCGGCGACTTCCACCAGGACGGCGCGTTCCTCGGCGAGGGGATCCGCACCGTCGACTGCTGGATCGCGTTGTCGCACTGCGGTCCCGGCACCGGCAAGCCCGCGATGGACATCGTGCCCCGGCGGCTCGACCGCATCCTGCCGAGCGGCGAAGGCGCCGCGTTCACGTGGTCGCTCGCGGAGGCCACGGTCGGCAGCGAGATCCCCGACACGCCCGTCGTGAGCCCGGTCTTCGCGCCCGGCGACGCGATGTTCTTCGACGAGCGCCTCCCACACCGCACGAGTGTCGGCACCGACCTCACCACGCGCTACGCGATCGAGTCGTGGTTCGTCGCGCCCTCGTCGTATCCGGCGAAGCACCTGCCGATCGTCCTCTGAGACGCGCGTACCGGGGGCGCTACGGCGACTTGAGCACGCGCGCCGGCACACCGCCGACGACCGCACCCGGCGCCACGTCGGCGACCACCACCGCGTTGGCACCCACGCTTGCGTTGGCGCCGATGGTGATCGGACCGATGATCTTTGCTCCGGTTCCGATGGCCGCGCCCTGCATGATCTTCGGACCGATGATCATGCCCTCCTTGAGCCCGATCGTGATGAACGGGCGCAGGCGCACGCCCCGGTGGATCTCGGCGAAGCCATCGATCACGACCTGCCCGTGCGGGAGGATGATGCCGGGCTCGACGTGCACCGGGTCGCCGATCGAGAGCTGCGCCCACGACATCATCAAGCGGTGTGCGAGGCGGGGCACGATCGGGATCCCGCGCCGCTGACACGCGGCCTTGAGCCGGTAGAGCACGAGCGCACCGAACGCGTCGCTCAACCACGCCAGGCGGACGGCCTCGCGCGCGAGCACCGCGTTCGACTGCAGGCGCTCGGGTTCGGCACGCATCCCGTCGCCGCGCTGGCGCAGCGCGACCGTGAGGTCGGCGGTCACGGCCTCCTTGAACGCCGGATGCCGCTGCTGCACCGCCCGGAGCATGTTCACACCGGGAGTGTCGGCGGCTCGCGGCTTCACTTCACCCGCTTCAGGAACCCGCTCGGGTTGAAGGTGAGCGAGTACTTCTCCATCGCGGGGTCGGCGAGGAAGTCGCCGTTGGTGTTCAGGATCTGCTTGACCGCCTCGGCGGGACCGGGCCCGAAGCCGGGCCAGACCGGGTGGCCGTTCACGATCGTGTCGGCAACGACGACGTAGGAACCGACGGGCACCAGCGCCTCGTACCGGTTGAACTCCCGAAAGGTGAGCAGCCGGTCGCGCAACGCGCCGAGCACGACGAGCGCGCGGCCGCCGCCGACGATCGCCTCGACCGCCTCGCCCGTCTTCTTCTGATACCCCTCGCCGGTGAGGTACTGGAGCCGCGCGTGCTCGGGCCGGTCGGGCCGCGCCTCCGCGTCGACCGACACGACTTGGCCGTGACCGATGAGCTCGCACACCGTCGCGAGGAAGAGCGCGCGACCGCCGTCGCCGCTACCGATCTCGACGATCCAGTCGGGCCGGACGGTCGCGATCATCTCCTGGTACGCGATCAGGTCGGTGGGCGCGGTCGCGATCTGGTGACCGAGCCACGTCGTGCGGTTCCACGCGAGGTTGCGCCACACCGCTTCGGTGAACGCCCACGTGAGCTCGTCGGGAACCGGCGTCGGGGCCGTGGGCATGCCGTCGCGCTCGCCCGCCGCGGCGTCGGCGAACACCGACGTCGACAATCGCCGGGGCTTCGTGCGGTGCGCGGCACCGGTGGCGATGCGCCCGATGTAGTGAATCGGTTTCCCCGGGCCGCGGAACGCGCGACCGCGCAGCTGCGCGTAGTCCTTGCTGTAACCGAACACACGCGAGCGGCGCTCCTCCGGATCGGGCTGGTTCGTCGTGGTGCCACCGTGAACCTGGTGGAACGAGCCCTCCCCGATCATCGTCGTCACGCTGATCTCGGGCGACGAGCCGAGCCGCTCGTAGAGCTCGAGGTTCGCGTAGCTGCCGCCCGCGATCGTGAAGTTCTCGTCGAAGCCACCGACCTGTTCGAGCAGCCCGCGGTCGACGAACATGCAGTTGCTCTCCCAGAGGCCGTCGAACCAGTCGCGGTCGCCGACGAAGTGACCGATCTCGAACAGCCGGTAGCCGTTGTGCGGCCACTTGATGCCTTCGAACAGGCGGTCTTCGTACTCCTGGTCGTAGCCGTTGTCGATCGCTTCGCCCTGCTGACCGGGGCCGACGTACCACTGCTGCGTCACGACGATCGCGGGCTTGAAGGTGGAGAGCCCCGCGAGCCCGTAGCGAAGCACTCTCGGCGTGAGCACGTGCGCGCCGTCGATCATGAGCGCGTACGCGCGCCCGCGACCGACGCGGATGCCTTCGTTGAGCGCCATGACCGGCGACGGGTGCGCGTCGCCGGCGGCGATGGAGACGTAGCGGAACTCGGGACCGAAGCTGCGGACGTAGGCCTCGCCGAGCGCCTGCTCGTCGCTCGATCCGTTGTCGACGACGACGACCTCGTACTCGATGCCGTCGAGCTCTTCCTGGTAGCGACGCGACAGCGAATGCAGCGTGCGCTCCGCCTCGCGCTTCATGTTGTAGAAGACGACGACGACCGAGAGATCCACCGTCTTGGCCGGCGCGCGCGGTGCGAGCGGCGGGTGCGCGAGCGTGCCCGCGGGCCGCTTCGGCTGGGTCGGCGCGGCGCGTTGGCTGCCGAGGCGACGCCAGCACACCGCCGACGCGTCGATCTTCTCGAGCGGCGACGCGATCCGGCGATCGGTGCGGAACGCTTCCACCTGCGCCTCGCCCTCCGCGCCCGCGTCGACGATGACGATGCCGCCCTGCGCCACCTTGTCGTAGAGCGCGTCGAGCGCGTCGCGGACCTCGCCGCCCGCACCGCGACCGATGCGCAGCACCGCGACCTGCTCGGGCCCCGACGCCGAAAGCGTCGCCGCGAGCGGTCCCTGCAGGAAGCGGACGCGGTCGTCGAGCAGATCGAAGCGCTCGAAGCCGTCGCGGACGACGTTGAGGTCGGCGCGGAACCCGGCGACCCCCGTGCGCGTGAGCCCGGCCGCCTCGGCGGGTGCCTTCGAGGCGCGGAAGCGGTCGGCCACCCACACGACGCGGTCTTCGACCTCGTGGCAGTCGAGGTACCCGCGCATGAAGATCGCGCCGCCGCCGCGGCCGGTGCCGCACTCGACGAGATCGCCGGGCGTTCCGGTGGCACGGATCTGTTCGAGGCTCTGCTCGAGGTGGTCGAGCTGGCTGCGACCCATTGCGGTGTAGGGCAGGAACGAGGTTGCCTGCGCGTCGTCGGGGCCGCCGGGCCCGGTGCGGCCGCGCAGCAGCTTGCGGTACGCGATCTGCTCGTTGCGGGCCGGATCGCGCAGGTTGTGCAGCGGCCCGTTGTCGAGGATGTGATCGGTGAGCAGCGAGAACCGCACTTCGTGGTCGAGGTAGTGCTCGTTCAGCAGCGCGGCCTTGAGCAGCTTCATGTGCTTCGCTCGGGCCTTCTCGAGCTTCTCGTCGCGCTCGAAGTAGACGTTGTGCTGGAAGAGCATCGCCCGCAGGCGGACCTCTTCGGCGACGTGCAGCAGGCTCCCGCGTCCCTCCGCGCTCTCGAGCTGTTCGAGCGCGGCCGCGAGCGCGGGCTGCTTCGCGAGGCGCTCCTCTTCGACGACGATCGCGAGACCGAAGTAGATGGGCAACACGAGCACGCGCAGTGGCTTGTCGTACTCGGCGACGAAGTCGTCGAGACCGGTCATGACGCCGTTGCGCGGGCCGCCCTCTTCGAGCGCGTTGTACATCGTGGGGTTCAGGCCGCCGACCGCGGCGAGCTTCTTCATGCTCGGCTTGATGCCGCGCTGCGCGTAGGGCTGGCGGAACTCGTCGGGGATCTGCTCGGGCGCGTAGTAGAGGTCGCGGCGACCGTAGGGCCACAAGACGTCGTGCATGATCATCACGGGCATGGGCGCGCCGGCGCGGCGGGCGCCCGCGGCGAGCATCCGCAGCTCGTTGTAGACCGTGTACCAGTTGTGGTCGCCGTCGATCAGCGCGGCGTCCATGGGCTCGAGCGTGGGAAGGACTTCCAGGCTGAGTGCCCGGTGGAAGTAGTAGCGCCCGGGGAACTCGCGCTCGTGCTCGCTCGGGTCGAAATCGGGGACCGGGTCGATGACGTGGAGCTCCGCGTCGGGGCCGAGGTCGTGGAGCATCTTGATCGTGGTCTCACCACGGAGCGCGCCGATCTCGACGACGCGCGTGACGCCGGCGGCGTGGAGTACCGGTGCAATGGCGGCATCCCACAGCGGGAACATGGTGCGATTCCTCCCCTTCGCGGCTCGACGAGAGCCAAACCGTAATCGCGACCCGGGACACCCGATCCGGGGGCTACCCCGGGAGCGCGATCTCGTGGCCGCCGAGCCAGATGGCACCGGTCAGGGCGCCGTAGAGCTGCAGCTTCTCCCGGATCGTCAGGTCGTCGAACCGGTCGAGCGCCTGCCCGGTGGCAACGGGGTCGACGATCTCGAACAGCGGGTTCGACGGGTCGTCGCGCAGGTACCGGTTCATGATGTCGAGATCGACGGCCTCCGACGCGGCGCGCCGGTCGCGGCCGGCCGTGCGTTTCACCTTCATCTTCCGTGGGCTCGGGGCGCGTCCCTGGAAGACGCGGGGTACGGCCGGCACCGGTTCGTCGTGGCGCTTGATCACGACCAGACCGTCGCCGGCGCCCGCCGGCCAGCCACCGTCGGCGAACGGGACGTGCAGCAGCGGCTCGCAGGCGCGGCGGATCAGCTCGTAGTGGATCCACTCGAGGGTGCGGTTCTCGCCGCCGATACGGAACCCGAGGCGCACGCCGGCGTTCGAATACAGCGGGAACACCCGCCCCTCCGAGTCGACCTCGTGCGCCGACGCGAACCAGCGCCGCTGCCAGTTGCGGAAGAAGAACCGGTCGACCACATCGTGGGGCGAGTCGGTCGGGAGGCAGTCGTCGAACAGGAGCCGGTGGGTCTCGGCGCGGTAGTGGGCCAGGGCGTCGGGCCGCAGGATGCCCATCGAGCCGTACTTCATGTCGTTGTGGAGGTCGGCGACGCGCTGCTTCGACGGGAACGCGCCGGCCCGCGGGAAGTTGGTGCGCAGGGTCTCGCCGAACAGCCCGGACAGCAGGATCCGGTCACGACGCGGCAGCCGCCCGACGTGCGGCTGGAACACGTTGCGCTCGCCCGAGCACGCCCAGGCCGTGATCCGGTGCGTGATCTCCTGGGTCGAGAGATCGGGGTGGCCGTCGTCGCGCACCATCGTGTCGACCCCCTGGCGCCACTCCCAGAGCACCGACCGGTTCGGGTTCATCACCTGGCGCAGGCCGAACAACTCCGCGATCTGGGCGGCGACGACGACATCGGCCAGGTCGTCCCGGCCGAACGTCTGGAACTCCACCTCGCCGGCGACGCCCTCCTCGAGCATGAGGGCCAGCAGCAGGCGCGAGTCGCGTCCGCCGGTCAATCCCGCGCGGCTCGCCCTCCCCGGGAGGGCCAGGGCCATGCGGATCGACGTCACGATCTGCGTCCGCACCTCCTCGAGCTCGTCGGCCGGCATGACCGCGTCGTCGGGATCGGGCCGCCACGGCGGCGCGGGCGCGTCGACGAGGCAGGCGCCACCGGCCGGGTCAATGTCGACGGTGGCACCGGTCGGCACCACCGACACCTGCTCGAATCCCGTCTGGTGCCCAATCGAACGGGAGCAGTAGGCCAGCCAGCCGACTCCGGTGACGTCGCGCTGCGGCCGGGTCGCCGACTCGGCGGCGAGGAGGCCGGCGGCGAGCGCGGCACGCGAGGAGACCACGACGACGTCGCGGCCGTGTCCCCAGTAGATGAGCCCGCCTCCGAGCGGATCCGCGGCGACGGTTCCTCGACCGCGCCGGCCGAGCGCGGCCGCGAGGTAGACACCCGCGAGGTCGTCGGTTGCCGCCGCCAGCGGCGTCGAACGCAGCCGACCGGCCAGCTGGGCCGCCCAGGAGGCCGCGCTCGTCCAGCCGTCGCGCGCGGGCCAGAGGTGGCCGGTGAACGCAGTCAGACCGTCGTCATCGACGTGCCAGTGGTTCCCTGCGGACCACTCGGCGGGGTCGTCCTCCCAACCGCCGAACCACACGGTCGAGGCCTCGTTCGACCACACGAGGTGGTCTGCAGCCGCGAAGGGCACGTCGACGCAGTTTCGATCGCGCAGCCAGTCGAGAACCGGTTCGGGGATGCGCCCGCCGCGGCGTGACACCACGACTGCGAACGTCAGCATCGGGCCGGGACGTTACCCGAGGGGTCTCATGTGGTCATTCGTGAGCACGGGCGACCGAACCCCGGAGAACCGCCTAACCACGGGCAGTTTCGCAATCCCGCCACTGGACCGGACACCGGGTGACTCGTCTAGCCTGTACTTCGATCGTCAAGGAGGATCGATGCCGTACGTGATGATGCCGGTGCCCGAGGAGCATGTCGAAGAGGTCATGCAATTCATCCTGCGGGCC
>JBBSEC010000079.1:0-21584 GCA_038240075.1 Acidimicrobiia bacterium | reverse complement strand
TGCGACGGACGGACGCTCGCGCTGGGCGAGCAGCTCCGCGAGACGCGCGTCGGTCAGCGCGCCTCCGTCAGACGCCGGCGTGCCCGACGGGATCGTGGGCGGCGGCGGGAGCGGCTGGCAGATGCTGCCCGTCGCCGGCAATCCCGGTTTCGGAAGCGTGGGCGGCTCGAGAAACGCCGGGTGATTGAAGTTGAGTGAGTCGAGGAGATTGTCGGCGTTCGCGTCCCGGTACGTCAGCGCGCCGAGATTCCACTTGGTCTCGATGAACTTCAAGACCGACGTGTGATCGTGCACCACGTGCGAGACGTAGTGCTTCTTCGCGAACGGTGAGATGACGTACGCCGGGACGCGCATGCCGTAGCGGTCGAACGCGCCGGGCTGATCGGGTGGCACGTGAATGCGCGGCGCGATGCTGTCAGGAGCGACCGCGGACGGCGGCGCGACGTGGTCGTAATAGCCGCCGTGCTCGTCGTACATGAAGAGCATCACCGTGTTCGGCCACACAGGTGAGTTCATCACCGCGTTGATGATCGAAGAGCTGTACGCCTCACCGTTCTGGATGTCGGCGGGCGACTCCTCCGTGTACTTCGTGTCGCCGGGGCTCACGATGCTCACCTGCGGCAGCGTTCCCGCGGCGCAATCGGTGAGGAAATCGTTGAACTTCTTGACGTGGCTGGTGTTCGCCTTCGCGAAGGTGGGGAACAGCATGATGTCGGCGAGGTCGATCGCGTAGTCGGTCCACGTGATGCCGTGCGCGTTGAGCCGGTCCCAGATCACGCCGTTGGGCGCGTCCGGAGTAGCGAGCACTTCCTGGACGTCGGTCGAGACGATGCCGAGCGACGTGGCCGCCTGCAGGTAGCGGCGGTTCGGGAACGTCTGCCCGAGCACGGAGCAGAACCAGCGGTCGCAGAGAGGAAACGTGCGCGCGAGGCCGTAGTAGAAGGGAATGTCGTCGCCGTCGTAGTAGCCCATGCTGCCGGGCGCGCCGTCGGCCGCGCGAACGAAGCCGTCCATGACTCCGCCGTTGAACGAGATGTGGCTGTCGTTCCACGACTGGCTCGCACTCGGACTGGTATCGCAGGTGCTGTCGAGATGGAACATGCTGACCGGGTTGCCCTCGAGGTCGGGGTTCGTGTTCTTCGGCAAACCCTTGTGACTGATGCGCAACCCGTCGCCGCGGCCGAGCATCCCGAGGTAGTGGTCGAAGGAGCGGTTCTCCTGCATGTAGATGACGATGTGCTCGACCTTCGGCAGGAGGTCGGCGCCCTCGGGCTTGCTCGGATCAGGACGGCTGCCGGGCGGCCGGATCCGACGGGCCGGTTGCGCAGACGACGCGAACGACAGCGGCGGCTTGTAACCGCCGGCCACCACGAGGCCCGCGCCTGCGGCCATGCCCTGCAGAAGACGACGGCGAGAGAACGGTGTCGAAGCCATGCTCGGACAGTAGACCCGAGGTCGTGCCGTTGTCCCGTGGGGTCGGTTTCGCTGCTAGTCGCGGCGCTCGCGGAAGGCCCGCATCAGCCGTTCGCGCACCTCGTCGGGGATCGCCTCGACGTCATCGTCACTGAGGGTTCGGGTCAGGGCGATCGTCGTTCGCATTTGCGCGAGGTATTCGCGGCAGTGCGGGCAGTCGGCGAGGTGCAGCTCGATCACGGCCACCAGGTCTTCGGGGAGCGCGCCTTCGAGGTACGCGGTGACGTCTTCGACGAACTGGCGGCACACGTACGGGGTGGCGGCACTCATCGCGATCGGCCTTCGTCGGAGTGGCGTTCGAGCGCGCCACGCACTTTCGATCGCGCGCGATGGAGCAGCACGCGCTGATTGGCTTCGGTGATCTCGAGGGCCTCACAGACCTCGGACGCCGACCAGCCCACCAGATCACGCATGGTCAACACCTCGCGCTGTGCCGGCGGCAGCCGCTCGACTGCGGCGTCGATCACCGTACGAGTCTCGGCGTCGACGGCGTGTTGCTCGGGATCGTTCCACGACTGCGGTGGCACTTTCCACTGGCCTCGGCCACGCAGGACGAAACGCCGGAATCGGCGCGGGTCGACGGCCGCCTCGTCGTCGAGGGCGGCGTGCGCTGCGAACGGGATCGAGCGACTCTCCTTCACTCCGTGTGAACGCGCGATGTTCACGAGAATTCGGAACAGCCATGTCTTGAGGCTCGAACGCTGCTCGAATCGATCGATGCCTTCGATCACCGCGAGCCACGTCTCCTGGACGACTTCCTCCGCTACCGCGCGGCTCGGAACGTACTGCTGCGCGAGGTGGATGAGCGCCGCGTGATACCGATCCAGAAGATACGCAAACGCGTCGGGATCGCGCGCGGTCAGCGCCTCGACCAAGACGTCGTCGTCCGAGAACTCGAAGACCGCCACTCGGCGGATGGTACGCGTCCACCAACACAGCAACACAGTCGGGCGTTGGGCACTTCCGTTACAACTCTCATGTGGTGCACCGCCGAAATTCTCGTGTAACGGATCACGGTGCCGGCGCACTGAACCCCCGACAGCCACCCGCTCTCTCGGAGGTAGCGCATGAAACCGTTCACCCGTCTTGCCGCGACCGGCGCGCTCGCGCTCGCGGTCGCGGCGGCATTCGCCGCACCCGCCGTTGCGGCGCCCGCAACTGGGATCAAGAGCTTCGGCGCCGACCACGCCGTGTTCGTCCAGACCGACGATCCGGCCGGCAATCAGGTCGTCGCGTACCGCCGCGCGAACGACGGTTCACTGACGCTCGCCGCCACCTACGACACCGGCGGCAAGGGCGGTGTGCTCGACGGTTCAGTCGTCGACCATCTCGCGTCGCAAGGATCGCTCACGTACGACGCGGAGCACGGGCTGCTCTTCGCGGTCAACGCGGGCAGTAACACCGTGTCGGTGTTCTCGGTTCACGGTGACCGCCTCGCGCTGCGTCAGGTGCTGCGCTCCAACGGTCCGTTCCCCGTCAGCGTGGCGGTGCACGACGGTCTCGTCTACGTGCTCAACGCAGAACGGGGCGGCTCGGTACAGGGCTACCGGATCTTCCGCGATCAGCTGTCGCCGATCTCGGGGTCGCGTCGCACGCTCGGCCTCGACCCGACCGCGACGCCCCAGTTCGTGAACACACCGGGGCAAGTTGCGTTCTCGCCCGACGGATCGCAACTCATCGTGACAACCAAGGCAAACGGCAGTGCCATCGACGTGTTTCGCGTCGACGGCTCCGGGCGGTTGTCGGCCACGCCGGTCGTCAACTCCGAGCCCGGTGTCGTGCCGTTCGCGGTGACCTTCGACGCCGCCCGCAATCTCGTCGTGAGCGAAGCGGGAACCAACGCGCTCGCGACGTTCACGCTCCACCACGACGGCACGATCACCCAACTCGACGCCGTCGGTACCGGCCAGAGCGGGACGTGCTGGATCGCGGCTGTGAACGGCCAGTTCTACGCGTCGAACGCGGGTAGCGCGAACGTGAGTCGCTTCGAGGAGGGCAAGCACGGCGCTCTCTCGCTTGCCGACGCCACCAGCACCGACGGCGGAACGGTTGACGCCGCGGCGAGCGCCGACGGCCAGTTCCTCTATGTGCAGGCCGGGGCCGGCGGCATCGTCGACGGGTTCCACGTCAACGTCGACGGTTCGCTCGGACCGATCGGCAGCGTCACCGTGGCCAACGCGATCGGTGGCGAAGGCATCGTCGCCGTCTAGCGCAGATTCATTCGTCATCGTGGGGCTGCGGCGCGCCGTGAACGACGCGTCGCAGCCCCGCGCGGCGAAACCGGACAGGATAGAGAGCGTGAACATCGAAACCTCGGGGCGAACGATTCAGCTGATCCTCGCGCCGGTCGTGATGGTGACCGCGTGCGGGCTCCTGCTCAACGGCATGTTGGCGCACTACACGGCCATCAACGATCGCATCCGGCACCTCGTCTCCGAACGGCTCGGCCTCGCGTTCGTCACGCCGGCCGACGACCACGGAGCATTGGCCCGAGAGCGTCTCACCGAGATCGACCACCAGGTTCCGATGTTGATCGTCCGTCACCGCCAGGTCCATCACGCGATCCTGCTCGTCTACACGGCCGTCGTGACATTGGTGCTCAGCATGTTCATCATCGGCGCGGCGGCGCTCGCGGACTCCGACGCGTTGGGAACCGTTGCCCTGTTCGTGTTCCTGGCCGCAACGGCCGCGATCCTGGTCGGCGCCGGCTTCATGGCCGTCGAGGTCCGGGGCTCGCACGAAAGCGTCTCGTACGAGGCGATGCGCGTCGTCGGCCTCCCCGTGACCTGGACGGAGCCTCCACCGCCGTCGCGGGGTTAGACCAACTCCGGGTCGGTCATGACTTCGACGAGTGACGGGCCATCGTGCGCGAACGCGGCGGAGAGCGCGTCATCGAGCTGCGTGATGTCGCTCACGCGCACCCCGTGCGCACCGCACACGCGGGCGTATTCGGCGAAGTTCGGGTTGTGCAGTGACGTCTGCCACACCTCCCATTCGGCAGCCCGCTGCTCCTTCGAGATCTTGCCGAGCTGGCAGTTGTTGAGCAGCACGTGCGTGATGGGCATGTCGTACTTCACGGCCGTGTTCAGCTCGGCCAGGTACTGCCCGAAGCCGCCGTCGCCCGTGACCGCGACGATCGGGCGGTCGGGCGCCGCGGCCCACGCGCCCATCGCAGCGGGATAGCCAAAGCCGATCGAACCGAGATACCCCGACATGAGCACGGACTGGCGCTTGCACTCGAAGTAGCGGCCGAACGAATACGTGTTGTTGCCGACGTCGACGGCAATGACGGCGTCGGCCGGAACGTGGTCGCTGAGCGCGGCGAAGAGCGCGGCGGAGGCGATGCCTTGACCTCGGTCGTCGGTCACGCGCCGCGATTTCTCGTCCTGCCAGATTCCGCGACGGGAACCAACGTCAGGGCGTTGGTCGACGGCGTTCAGCCGCACGCCGCGACCCGTCAGCTCGCGTTCGAGACGGCGCGCGGTCACCGCGATGTCGCCGAGCATCGGCACGGTCACCGGGTGAAAGCGCCCGAGTGCCGCGGGTTCCGAGTCGACCTGCACGATCGGCTTGTACGACGCGATGCCGGTGTGGTTCGCGAACGATGCACCGAACACCAGCAGCAGATCCGACTCGTTCATCATCCATGACGCCACGGGGGTACCGCTGCGGCCGAGCACGCCACACGCGAGCGGATGATCGTCGGGAACGATGCCCTTGGCCTTGAACGTCGTGGCGATCGGAGCGTGCAGCGTCTCCGCGAGCTGCACGACGTCGTCGATACCGGCACGTGCGCCGTGGCCCAGGATGATCACCGGACGCTTTGCGGCCGTGAGCAGGGCGACCGCGCGCGCGAGTGGTTCGTCCGGTGGCGCGATTGCGGTGTCCGCGAGCCGGCCGGAGGGTGTCCCGGCCCGGGCGTCGTCACCCACGGCCATGACCTGAACCTCGTCCGGCAGGACCAGGTGCGCAACGCCCCGCTCGACGAGGGCGTGCTTGCAGGCCAGGCTCATCAGCTCGGCGTGGTCCGAGTCGCTCTGCACCGTGTGGGTGGACAGCGCGACATCGGAGAAGGCGGCACTGAGATCGAGATCTTGGAAGGCACCCCGGCCCCGCACCTTCGACGGCACTTGTCCCGAGATCGCGAGCACCGGCGCGCGGTCGACCTTCGCGTCGTAGAGACCGGTCAGAAGATTGGTCGAGCCGGGGCCCGCGATGGCGAAGCACGCGGCCAACTTGCCGGTGAGCTTTCCGTAGGCCGACGCTGCGAACGCGGCGGCGCCTTCGTGGCGGATGCCGATGAACGTGAGATCACCGCGTGCTTCCGCGGCGCGCATCGCGTCGGCGAATCCGAGGTTCGAGTGGCCGACCATGCCGAACACGTGGGTCACGCCCCATGCGCACATCGTCTGGACCATGACGTCCGACACGGTGCGCGCACGCGGCCGCTCGGGCGGGAGCGCGACATAGATTCCGTCGTCGCGGACCTCCACGGGAAAGCACGCGGGCGCGTCGGTGAAGCCGGGCGGCGGCGTGCCGGTGAGCGGTGAGTAGTCGTAGCCGTGCCAGGGACAGCGCAGGAGCCCGTTCTCGATCGATCCCTCGCCGAGTGGGCCGCCTTGGTGCGGACAATGGTTGTCGAGCGCGCCGTACGCGCCCTCATACCGCGTGAGCGCGAGGCTCTTGCGGCCCGCGGCGACGGTCTTCACGCGTCCTTCGGGAAGCTCGTCGAGCTCGGCGACCTTGTGCCACACGACCGCTTCTTCAGGCACGGACGCCTCCGTATTCGATGCCGGTGAGATCGTGCATGTTCCGATCGAAGGTCGTGAGGTCGTCGATGCACAACTTCCGCAGGTGATCGTGCCCGCACGCGCGGGCGAGCACCTCCATGAGGCCGACCGTGGCGCCGAGGAACCGCGCCAGCCGCTGCGAGGCCTCGTCGACGGGTAGGCGGGCACGGAGGTGCGGCTTCTGCGTCGCGATACCGACGGGACAGTTGTCGGTGTGACACGCGCGCATCCCGAGGCAGCCGATGGCCTGAATCGCGCTGTTCGCGATGGCGACGGCGTCGGCGCCGAGCGCGAGCGCCTTCGCGAAGTCGGCCGCGTCGCGCAGGCCGCCGGTGATCACGAGCGTGACGTCACGCCGGCCGCGCGCGTCGAGATGCCGGCGTGCTCGCGCGAGTGCGGGGATCGTCGGGACCGAGATGTGGTCGCGGAAGAGGAGCGGTGCCGCACCGGTGCCGCCGCCACGACCGTCGAGGATGATGTAGTCGACGCCGATCTCGAGCGCCGCGTCGATGTCGGCCTCGACGTGCTGCGCCGACAACTTCGCACCGATCGGGATCCCGTTCGATCGTTCGCGCACTTCGTCGGCGAAGCGACGGAAGTCGTCGACGCCGTGCCAGTCGGGGAAGGTCGCGGGCGAGACCGCGGGCGTGCCCTCCGGCAGGTTCCGCACCTCCGCGATACGGCCGACGACCTTGGGTCCGGGCAGGTGGCCGCCGGTCCCGGTCTTGGCCCCCTGACCGAGCTTGAAGTGAAAGGCCTGCACCTTCTTCAACACGTCCCACGACCATCCGAACCGCGCCGACGCGAGCTCGTAGAAGTACCGCGAGTTCTCGGCCTGCTCTTCGGGCAGCATCCCGCCCTCACCGGAGCAGATTCCCGTACCCGCGAGCTGCGCGCCGCGCGCGAGCGCTGTCTTCGCCTCCTGCGAGAGCGCACCGAACGACATGTCGGAGACGAAGAGCGGGATATCGAGATACATCGGGTGCTGCGCGTTGGGCCCGATGCACACCTCGGTGCCCACCGGCACTTCGTCGAGCAACGGCAGGCGGGCGAGCTCTGCGGTGACGAACTGAATGCTGTCCCACGTGGGGAGTTGCTGACGCGGAACCCCCATCGCCGCGACGAAGCCGTGATGACCGACCTTCTCACGCCCGTGCGCGGCGAGCTCGTGGATCCGCATCACGTACGGCTCTTCGATCGTGCCGTGGGGATCCTTGTAGAGACCCTGGTACACGTCGGGGCTGTACGGCTGCGGATGGTGCAGCTTCCACCGGATCAGGTCGTCGCGGTCGACGAACAGCTCGTCGCCCTCCACCACCGACGCAAACTTCTCGAGCGCCTCCGAGTTGTTGTACGCGCTCACTCCCGACTCGATGCGGTAGTCCCAACCGTGCAGACCGCAGATCAGGTCGTCGCCCACGATCGTGCCGTCGGCGAGCAACGCCCCACGGTGCAGACACCGGCCGTAGAGCACGGAATGCTCCTCGCCCCGGCGCACGATCACGAGATCGACACCTTCGCTCATCGCTGCCGTCGGCGTCCCGTCCGGAACGTCGCTCCAGGTTGCGATCGGTACGAGATTCACATCAGCCCCCCGCTCTCGGTAGTTCAGCAGCGTAGGTTGACGAGCCCGGCGTCGGCTCGTCTCGAGCCGCGACTCGCGGTAGGCGTCACTGGGGCACCCACTCCTCGTAGCGTCCTGCGGGCCGAAAACCGAGCGACTCGTAGAGCCGCTGCCCCATTCGCGTCGATTGCAGCGTCGCGGTCCGCGCGCCCCGGCGTTCTACATCGGCAAGCACGTGCTCCATGAGCGCCCGCGCCAGGCCCCGGCGTCGCCACGGCGGCAACGTCCCGACCGCATAGACGCCGCAGTCACTCCCGTGCGTGAAGCTGTAGGCGCAGCTCGCGGCCACTCCGTCTTGAATCATCGCCCACACTGCCAAGCCCGGCGCGGGCTCCGGCTTCCCGAGATCGGCCACCGGAACGAGCTCGTCGTTCGCAATGCGCGTCAGCGCCGCGAGCGACGCGCTCACGACTTGATCGTGCGATTGAAGCCCCGACGGCACCGTTGCCTCCATGACCAACGTCGTCGTGTCGCGGGTCATCCCTTCGATCTCTCGTACCGCGTCGGGCGCGTCGAGATCGCGAGCGCGGCTGGGTAGCCACACCGCCCACGCGTGGACTCCGGCGTCGCGGTACACGGTTGTCAGCTCGACCGCAGCGGCCGCGACCGCAATGCGATTGTCAGCCTCAGCGTCAGTCTCAGTGTTCAGCATGATCGCGTTGTTCAGAGGCTCCCACGCGGGAAACACGGCCGTCGCGGTCTCGGACGATCGCGTCAGCCTCGCGCCGGGCGACCACTGCGCCAATGTGTCCCAGCACGCGAGGAGCGTTTCCTGGCCCGGCAGGGCGATGGCCGTCGTCTCATCCCCTCTTCTTCACGTTGCGCGGGCGCGGCAGCTCGGGCACGACGTCGTAGGCCGTATCGCCGAGCAAGTAACGCGGTCCTTGCCCAAGCGCACGCGCGCGGTCTTCTGGGTTGTACAGACGGCACGCGTGTAACGAGAGACAGCCACAACCGATGCACGACGCGAGGTCATCGCGCGCGAGCTCGAGCAGCTTGATCCGGTCGTCGAGCGCGGCGCGCCACGCACGCGACACCCGCGCCCAGTCGGCCACCGTTGGCGTCCGCTCCCCCGGAAGCGACGCGAGGGCGCCGGCGATCTCGTCGAGCGAGAGCCCGATTTGTTGCGCGATGCGGATGAACGCGATTCGGCGCAGCACCTCTCGGGAAAACCGCCGCTGCCCGCCCGTCGATCTCGTCGACGCGATGAGCCCCTCCGCCTCGTAGAAGCGCAGCGCCGAGATCGCAACTCCCGTGCGTTCGGCGACTTCGCCGATCGAAAGCGCGTCGTCGGCGCGCGGGTTCGCCATCCCGCGAGATTATCTCTTGACCTCACCTTAGGTCGAGGTTTTAGGGTGCTCAGCATGCAGAGGACCCCTCCCCCCGTAACGGCCTTCCGAATCGACCCGGACGACATCCACGACGAGTACGACCGCGCCGGGTTCGTCGACCTCAGCGACGCCGACCTGTTCGATCGCACCGCGAGTGCGGTCTCGATACCGAGGCAACAGGTCGCCAACTCCTTCGTCCTGCACGCTCCGCTCGAGCTCATGGCGCGCCGCCTGCTCCTCCCGCTCGTGCCGCCCCGCTTTCGGCGGACGGCACGCGAGCACATGATCAGGGTCGCCGCGTTGTACGAGCAGGCCGGGGATCCCGTCGAGCCCGATCGGGCCGGCACCTACGACTCCGTCGCCGATGCACGACGCGCGCTCTTCGATGCGCTCTCACAGGGCGACCTCGAACGCGTCGACGGCGCCGCGTCACAACTGCTGGACTGCGCAACCGTCGACGAGATCATGGGCCTCGCCGGCCCCACGATCGACATGCTCGCGGCCGCCGGACATGCTCCGATCGGGTTCTTCCTTGCCGGCCGATTGGCTCCGACGAGCCGCGCGGCGCTCACGCTGCTCCGGCCGACGTTCCGGGAGCTCGCGCGCGCCCCGCAACTGCGCGTCGAGTGGGTGCGTGACATCGACGCACCCGCGGGTGATGAAGCCGCCTTCACGGGCGCGCTCGCCCACACACCGCAGCTCGGTTTGCCGGGCAGCGACTTCGTCTTTCCGATCGTGCACCAGGTCGACGGCTCGGGAGTCGCGCACGACGTGATCAACGGCAGCATCCCGTCCGACGTCGCCACGGCGGCCAAGGTCACGCTGCGGGCGGCCGCCCGCTCCATGATTCAGGACGATCCCGCGTACGCGCCGTACGGCTGGACGCACTGTTTGACGCTGCCGCACGCCATCTTCGAGATCATGCCTTGGCTCCCCGACCCGCACGCAGCCGCCGCGATCGCGGCGACGTACGTCGTCGGGTTCAGGTCCGCGCTCGGCACTCGCGTCCTCGACACCAACTGGGTGCCCGAACCAACGTCGACGGATCTCCTCGATGCGCTTGCCGCGGATCCCGGCGTCGCCGCCGCCGCGTGGTATCACGCCTCAGACTCGACCCTCGCGCAGAGCCTGCCCGAGTTGATCGGCCGAGCGGCGAGCCACGAAGATGCGCACGTCGTGAAATACACCTTTGCGTGCCTGGCGGCAGCCGAACGCGACCGGACGCACCGCGCGTTGTATGTGGCGGCGGCGGCCGCGCTGGCAGCCTGGTGGACGCGTCACGCGCACACCGCGTTTCGAGAGGACCTCTGATGCGAGACGACTGTCGGATCCTCCTCATCTCCGGAAGCCTTCGTCGGGCGTCGACCAACACCGCCGCCTTGCGAACGGCAGCAGCGACGGCACCGCAGGGCGTCGTGGCGGTGCTCTACGACGGTCTTGGCGACCTCCCCGCGTTCAATCCCGACGACGACGTAGAACCGCTTCCCGATGCAGCCGCGCGTCTGCGCGTCGACATCAGGGCCGCGGACGCGTTGCTCTTCTCGGTGCCGGAGTACGCCGGGGGCATGCCCGGTTCGTTCAAGAACCTGTTGGACTGGTCGATCGGCGACGATCAGCGGGGGTCGATCTACGAGAAGCCCGTCGCGTGGATCAACGCGTCGCCGCGCGGCGCGGTCCACGCGCACGAGTCGCTGCGCCTCGTGCTTTCCTATGCCCACGCGACCATCGTCGAAGAGGCTTGTGCGCACATCGCCGTGACCGCAGCCACGATCGACGCGGCCGGCATCATCTCCGACCCGGCCGTCTCGGTCGATATTGCAGCCGCCCTGACGGTCCTCGCCCGCCACGCCGTGGACGCGCGCGCGGCGGCCCGTGATCCGCGCGGACCGCAGACGACGAAGACCTCCTAACCACTCTCGACGATCGGGGCGCTACCGGCCGAGCGCGGCGAAGGTCCGTGCGACGGCGCGGGCACCTACCGGTGGACGAAGACCGGCGACACCTTGTCGTTCACCGTCGTCGACGATCCGTGCTCGGTGCGGCTCGCGCAGACCACGGCGAAGCCGTAACGACGCTGCTCCGGCGGCCCCGATACCTGCACCGAACCAAGCTGATGACGTGACCACGGCTTCGTCGTGACGGGTCAGTGGCGGGCGGGCGATTCGCCGCCGATCATCTCGATGCTGAGGGAGCAGCGCTCCCCGATCGCGGTTTCTGCGACGCGATCCGCGCTCGGTAACCGGCGATCGCGTCGGCGTGATCGACGAGCTTGCGTGGGTATCCGACGCGCGCTCGGTCTGCATCCGGAGGATCGTGGATCTTCGCGGCTTCGACCTCTGCGAGCTCGGTGACGTAGCGACGGATGTAGGCGCCGTCGGGGTCGAAACGCTGCGACTGACGCGTCGGGTTGAACACGCGGTGTGGGTTGGCGTCGGTTCCGGTGCCGGCAACCCATTGCCAATTGAGCTGGTTGCTCGCGACGTCGCCGTCGACGAGCAGGTTCATGAAATGGCGCGCACCGAGCTGCCATGCGACGTCGAGATCCTTGGTGAGAAACGACACGACGACCATGCGCACCCGGTTGTGCATGAAGCCTTCGGTGTGCAGCTGCCGCATGCCGGCGTCGACGAGCGGGTAGCCCGTCCGGCCCGCGCACCACGCGGCGAACGCCTCGTCGGCGGTTCCCGACGGAGTGCCGCGGTCACGGAGGTCTTCCCACGCGAGCTCGGGACGGGCGGCGAGGAGCTGGTGAAAGAAGTCGCGCCAGCACAGCTGGCGCACGAACGCCTCGCCTCCCGTTCGGTCGCGCAGTCGGGTCGCGATCTCGAGTGGAGAGAGGCATCCGAAGTGCAGATACGGCGAGCATCGCGAGGTCGCGTCCGCCGCGATCGCGTCGTGAGTGTCGGGGTACCGCGCCAGCGCGTCGGACGTCCAGGTCCGCATTCGGGCCAGGCCGGCGGTCTCTCCGCCGCGCGGCACCTGCGGAGAGGGCGCGACGCCCGTGAGCTCCGACACCGTCGGCAGCGCGGCGCCGTCGATGCCGTCGGGGAGGGTGACGCTCCCGGGGACGGCGACGGGTTCTCGCCACGGCGTCGCCATCCAGCGCCGGTAGAAGGGGGTGAACACCTGATAGTTCGACCCTGATCCCGTGAGCAGCTCGCCGGGCGGCACCACGGTCACGCCGGGATGAGTCACAACGGTGAAGCCTCGTTGCTTCCCGACCGAACGCAGGCGCTCGAGCCGGGTTGCGGCAAAAGCCGAGACGTCGTCGCTGAGGTGCACGACGCCGGCTCCGCACTGCTCGGCGATGCGGGCGACCTCGTCGACCCACTCCCCCCGTCGTACGACCAACGCGCCACCGAGTCGACGCAACGAGGCATCGAGATCTGCGAGCGAGTCGACGAGGAAGCGGAGTCGATTCGCAGCCGGGCGCGAGCGCCGCAGGAGCGACTCGTCGATGACGAACATCGGCACGACCCGTCCGGCGCGGCACGCGGCCGCGAGGGCCGGGTGGTCTCGGAGCCGGAGATCGCGCGTGAACACCACGAGGCTGGTTTCGAGGTCGTCGTTCATTTAGTGCTAAATTAGCACTTCCCCTTCGGAAGGACGCACGATGCCCCGCTATTGCGCCACCATCCCCACTCCCGCCGAACTGCCGGCGACGTTCGCCTACCTCAGCCGGTTCGACCGTGCCGCGGAGTGGGACCCGGGAGTCGCCGACGGGGTGATGCTCACCGACGCCCCCGTCGGGCTGGGATCGCGCTTTCGGCTCGCGGCTCGTTTTCTCGGTCGCACGATCCCACTCGATTACGAGATGGTCGAGTTCGAAGACCCCACGCGGCTGGTTCTCCACGCCGAGACCGGCACGATCCGTTCGACCGACACCATCACCTTCAGCTCGAGCGGCTCGGGCACGCTCGTGCGCTACGAGGCCGTACTCGAGGCGAAGGGCTGGGCCCGGCTCGCGGAGCCCGTCCTCGCGGCCGCGTTCCGACACATCGCTGATCGCGCGGCGGCCGGGTTGCGCGCGCACCTAAACACGGTCGCGACGCGGTGACGACCGCCGACCGGGCGCGTCGCGTCGCCGACATCGCGCTCGAAGCAACGGTTGTCGGCAGCTTCAGCCGTCTGGGCTTTGCCGCGCGACGCGCGCTCTTCGGTTGGGACACGGAACCCGCTCGGGATCTCTCCGGCCGGGTCGTGGTCGTCACCGGCGCGACGGGCGGGATCGGCTTCGCCGCCGCGCAGGCGCTCGCAGCGCGCCATGCCGACGTGTGGATCGTGGGACGCGACGCCGCGCGCACCGAACACGCGCGCCAACAGCTCGTTGCTGCGACACCCGGCGCGCGCGTCTCGACCGCCGTCGCCGACCTCCGCGAGCTCGAAGACGTTCGCCGACTCGCCGACACGGTGTTGCACGGCGCGTCGAGGTTGGATGTCGTCGTCCACAACGCCGGTGCGCTCCTGCACGACCGGCAATTCACGAGCGACGGGCTCGAGGTCACCGCGCAGGTGCACGTCGTCGCGCCGTTCCTGCTCACGAGCCTGCTGCTGGATCGCCTGCGGGCGACGGCCGGTTCGCGTGTGATCACGGTGTCGTCGGGCGGCATGTATACGAGACCGCTGCATCTCGACGATCTTGCGAAGCCCGCGATCCCATTCGACGGAGTGCGCGCCTATGCGAACGCGAAGCGGGCGCAGGTGGTGCTGAACGAGCTCTGGGCGCGGCGGCCCGAAGCCGGCGGCGTGACCTTCCACGCGATGCACCCCGGTTGGGCCGACACACCCGGCATTCAGAGCGCGCTGCCGCGCTTCCACTCCCTGATGCGCCCGCTCCTGCGCACTCCGGCCCAGGGCGCCGACACGATCACCTGGCTCGCGAGCGCACCCGAGGCGCTGGAATCGAACGGCGGGTTCTGGCTCGATCACCGGCGCCGGCTGACGAACCCACTGCCCTGGACGCGCACGCCGAATCGCACGGGCCAACGGCTCTGGGAGTGGTGCGCAGAGCACGCCGCGCTCACCTCCGAGCACCCGAGCGCGCGATGAAGATCGCGATCGTCGGCACCGGTGTCGCCGGACTTGTATCGGCCCACCTGCTGCATCCCCTGCACGACATCACGGTGTTCGAGAGCGACGCGAGGGTCGGCGGGCACGTGAACACCGTCGACGTCGAGGTCGACGGTCGACACCACGCCGTCGACACCGGCTTCATCGTCTACAACGAACGCAACTACCCCGGTTTCGTTGCGCTGCTCCGCGAGCTCGGAGTGGCGACGCAGCCGACCGAGATGAGCTTCGGCGTCTCCGACCCGGATTCGG
The DNA here is from genome assembly GCA_038240075.1 of Acidimicrobiia bacterium. Lineage (GTDB taxonomy): Bacteria > Actinomycetota > Acidimicrobiia > IMCC26256 > PALSA-610 > DATBAK01. The sequence goes on along the minus strand of JBBSEC010000079.1, from coordinate 7,044 downwards.
GGCTCGAGTTCCGCGCCTCGAACCTCAATTCGATCTTTGCGCAGCGGCGCAACCTCGTGAACCCGCGATTCGTTCGGCTGCTCGCCGAGATCGTCCGTTTCAACCGCTCGGCGCGCTCCCTCGTCGACGACGAGCCGCGGTGGCAGGGCCGCGACCGCATCAACGCTGCCGCGGGCGACAGCGAGCGCCATGACGAAGAGTCGGTCGAGGAGTTCGTCCGCCGCGGCAACTACTCCGCTGCGTTCGTGCGCCAATTCCTTGTGCCGTTCGGTGCGTCGATCTGGTCAGCCGATCCGGAGACGTTCACCGAGTTCCCCATCCGTTCCTTCGCGCGCTTCATGAACAACCACGGGTTGTTGGAGCTCCGCGGTCGGCCCCAGTGGCGCACCATCACCGGCGGCTCCCGCACCTACGTCGACGCGCTGATCGCTCCCTTCGCCGATCGCATCCGGGTGTCGTCACCGGTCCACAAGATCGTCACGCGGGCGTCGCACTCTGGCTCGCCGACGGTAGAGCTCCTCACCGAACGGGGACCCGAGGTCTTCGACCGCGTCATCGTCGCGGCCCACAGCGACCAAACCCTGAACCTGCTCGGCGACGCGACGCGCGCCGAACGATCGATCCTCGGCGCGATCAAGTATCAGGCGAACGTCGCGACGTTGCATACCGACGCGCGCATGCTGCCCTCCAACCCTCGCGCTCGCGCAAGCTGGAACTTCGCCGTCGACGCTCACGCCCGGCGGTCGACCGTCACGTACTGGATGAACCAGCTGCAATCGATCGAGTGCCGGCGCCCGTTGCTGGTCACGCTCAACCGGCGGGAAGCAATCGACCGTCGCGCGGTGCTCGCCGAGTTCGAATACCAGCACCCGATGTTCGATGCCGCCGCCACCTCGGCGCAGCGGCGGCGACAGGAGATCCAGGGCCAACGCGGCATCTTCTTCGCCGGCGCCTACTGGGGATACGGCTTCCACGAAGACGGCGTACAGAGCGCACACGAAGTGGCCGCCGCGATCGGCAGCGGGCAATGACCGCGATGCTCGCTCCTCCGCGCACAGTGACATCCACGGCGGCCGCCGCGATCTATCACGGCACGGTCGGTCACCGCCGGTGCGCGAGCGTCGAACCCGGAAAGCTCGAACGAGAGTTCACACCCCGACTCTTCCTCGCGTACATCGACGTCGACGCGCTTCCGGAATCGCTCGACGCGATCCCATGCTGGTCGGCGCGCCGCGCTGCGCCGGTGCAGTTCCGACGCCGCGACTTCTTCGACGGCGGGACCCGACCACTCGGCGCGGCGGTGCGTGACCTCGTCGAGCAGCGGCTCGGAGCTCGGCCTTCGGGATCGATCTGCTTGCTTGCCCATCTCCGCACGTTCGGCCAGCTGTTCAATCCGCTCGCGGTGTACTACTGCTGGACGCCCAACGGTGATGAGCTCGATGCCATCGTCCTCGAGGTGACCAACACGCCGTGGGGAGAACGCCACTGGTACGTGTTCGATGCCCGGGACGGCCGCGCGACTGAGTGCACTCCGAAGGGAATGCACGTCTCGCCGTTTCTTCCGATGGATGTCGAGTACCGCGTCACGTGGACGGTTCCGGGCGCCGACTTGAGCCTGCGCATCGAGGTCGAACGGGCAGGCAGCCCGATCTTCGAAGCCCACCTCGCGCTGCGACGCGCGACCCTCGACCGGCGCCGCGCCATTGGACTGCTGGTGCGCCATCCCGTGATGCCGCTGCGGGGATGGATCGCGATCTACCGCCAGGCGCTGCACCTGTTCATCGCGCGCGTTCCCTTGTACCGTCACCCCGCCCCTCGTTCCCGAAGTGGTGCCCGATGAAGCACTCGAGCAATATGACCGTCGCCGATTCCCTCGCTCGCGGGGCCGTCCATCGCCTGCTCACCCGGATCACCGGGGGGACGCTGGAACTGGTCGATCCGTGGGGCCGCGAGCGGTTCGGGAACACCGATTCGAGCGCGGCCGCGGCTCCGCTGCGCGCGCAGGTCACGATCCACGAGCCGCACTTCTACGCGCGCATGCTCCGGGAGGGCAGCGTCGGATTGGGTGAGTCGTACGCAGACGGCTGGTGGGACACCGAAAGCCTCACCGACGTGCTCCGGCTCGCGCACCGGAGTCTCGTGCGTACGCACCCCGTACGCGATCGGGCGCATCGCATCGCCCGTCCTGCGTTCGACCCGATTTCCCGTCTCCGTCGTGCCGACAAGCAGCGCGACGCGCGGAACGTGCGCGCGCACTACGACCTCGGCGACGAGCTGTTCCAGTGCCTGCTCGACGGCACGATGATGTACTCCTGCGGGTTCTTCGAGTCGCCGTACGACTCGCTCGCGACCGCGTCGGTCGCCAAGCTCGACCGCCTCGCGCGGATGCTCGACCTCAGGCCCGGAGACCGGGTCCTCGAAATCGGCACCGGGTGGGGCGGCTTCGCGGTCTACGCCGCGCGGCAGTACGGCTGCCACGTCACGACGACGACGATCTCCGAGCACCAGGCCGCGTACGCGCGCGCCCGGGTACACGACGCGGGCCTCGACCATCTGGTGACCGTCCGCGAAGACGACTACCGAGACATCCGCGGCCAGTTCGACAAGGTGATCGCGATCGAGATGATCGAAGCCGTCGACTGGCGCGAGTACGACACGTTCTTCGCGCGGTGCCGAGATCTGTTGACTGAGAGCGGGCTGCTCGTCATGCAGGCGATCGTCGTGCCCAACGAAAGCTTCGACCGCACGAAGCACCACACCGATTTCATCAAGGCGGCGATCTTCCCCGGCGGCTGCCTTCCGTCGCCGGAAGCCCTGGCAACGTCGGCGAACCACAGTGGGTTCTCAGTCACGCGTCTCGACGACATCGGACTGCACTATGCCGAAACCTTGCGCAGATGGCGCGCGAATCTCGTGCAGCGCCGCGACGAGCTGCGTACGCTCGGCTTCGACGACCGGTTCACGCGCCTCTGGGAGTACTACTTCTCCTACTGCGAAGCCGGCTTCGACGAGCGCTACATCAGCACCATTCAGGTCGCGTTCTCGACACCTAACTGGCGACCGAGCCTGTTCACGGCCGACGCGCGGGGCGCGCTCGGCGCACGGAGACTGCAGACGGCGTGACGAACGCGAAGCGCGGAGGGAGCGCCGCGGCGCCCGGAGCCGGCGACGACGACGATCTGACATTGCAGCAAGCCGCCGACATTCTCGGCGTGCACTACATGACCGCGTACCGATACGTCCGCACCGGTCGGCTCGCCGCGACCCAGATCGGCACCACGTGGCACGTCCGCCGCTCGAGTCTCGATGCACTCGCGGCACCGGCTCGCCCGGGACGAGCCAAGCACGGCGCCACGGCCGACCGCGGTGGCTACGCCCGCCGGCTGAGCGATCGGCTCATCGCCGGCGACGAGGCCGAAGCGTGGCGCGTGAGCCAACAAGCTCTCGCTTCGGCGTGCTCACCGGAAGATCTCTACCTCGACGTGCTCGGTCCCGCGCTGCGCCGCGTCGGCGACGAATGGGCGGCGAATCGCGTCAGCGTCGCGCAGGAGCATCGCGCGACCGCCGGCATGTACCGGCTCGTCGGCCGACTCGGCCCGTTGCTCACCCGGCGCGGACGCACACGGGGATCGGTCGTGCTCGGCGCCCTCGAAAACGACTTCCACGGGCTCGCGAGCGCGCTCGTCGCCGATGTCCTGCGCGGCCGGGGGTTCTCCGTCGTCGATCTCGGCGCGAACACCCCTTCGCGATCGTTCGTGGAGACGGTCACCGCCGCGAACCGGCTCCTCGCCACGGGCATCGTCGTCTCGACGCCGATCAAGGACGCCGATATCCGCGCGACGATCGCCGCGATCAAAGCATCGAGCGACGCGCCGCTGCTGCTCGGGGGGCTGGCGATCCGAAACGGGGCCCACGCGCGCCGGCTCGGCGCCGACGCCTGCACGAGCTCCGCCCGCGACGCGGTCGAATGGTTCGAGACCGCGGCTCCTCACTGACAAGGGCTGACGTGCCGCTGACTCCCCGTCTTCGCCTCGAGCCCGTGAGCTCCGCCAACGCTCGTGATCTGTGGCTGGTGCACAACGACGACGAGGTCGCGCAGTGGTACGACGGCTGGAAGCCCAGCGTCGAGGAGGCCGAGAAGCGCGCGCAGTTCATGGATGACTCGTGGCGGCTGCACGGGGTCCACAAGTGGATTGCGTACGACCGTGCGAGTGGCGAGGTCGTGGGTCGCGGGGGCCTATCGCGCACTCCCATCGACGACGACTGGGGTCAGGTCTACGAGTTCTTGCCGCCAGAACCTTGGGTGCGGGTTGCGCATGTGAGCGACCAACCCTGTACCGCCCACGCGCGTTGGCTCGAGATCGGTTGGGCGTTGCGCCCTGACTTCTGGGGTCGCGGCTACGCGTCCGAGATCGGACGCGCCGGTCTTGCCTTCGCGTTCGACAGCCTCGGGGTCGACGCCGTGGTGTCCTGCACCGTCCGGCACAATGCACGATCGCTCGCGGTGATGCGGCGCATCGGGATGCGGTACGCGGGCGAGATCCGCAGCCGCGGGATGGTCGAGGGATCCGACGAAGTGCACGACGACGCGCCGTTCGCGGTATGCGTCATGCTGCGCGACGAATGGAGCCGCAGCGACGCGCCTCCCGCGAGCACGGCAGACTGACACCCATGGCAGCGTTTGCCCTCGGGGCAAGGTGACATTGCTGTTCACCGATATCGCAGCACGCGGCTGTGGGAAGCCCAGCCCGAACAGATGCATGACGCGCTCGTGCGCCACGACGATCTGGCCCGACGGAGTAACGATCCGAGCGGCTATGGCACTGCATTCCGGCGAGTGCACGGAGCGCGACAACGACTATTTCGGGACATCAGGCGTGGTTCGATCCCACGTTGGAGGTGCTCGTCGTACCGCCTCTCCGGCTGACGGCGTACGCAATCACGCCGCTCGCAAGCCCGACGAGTCCCCCAAGGATCGCCGAAGGTATTCCAAGTTCGAAGATCGCAAACCAGGCCGTGCCCGGGTTGACCCGGAGACTCACCACGAGCCCGACGACGCCTCCCACCAGGCCCGCCGAAACCGCGCCGATCGCCACCCATCTCGAAATCAGCGGCCATGCGCGGAGGGGCTCATGCGTCACGCCGTGATGCTAATTCGACACCCGCAGGGCTCCGCCACCGTCGCCGTTCGCCTGCGCTATCCGTATCCGATGGTGAAGCCGGTCGAGCCGGTCGGGGCCTCCGTGGTGACCTCGACGTGGCGGACGTGCGCCATACGCGGGCCGTGATGGCACCACGACAGCATCTGCTCGACGACCGGCGCAGACCCTTCGAACACTGCCTCGACGGACCCGTCGGCGAGATTGCGCGCCGAACCGGCGACGCCGAGGACGCGCGCCTCGCGACGGCACGACTCACGGAAACCCACTCCTTGCACGTGCCCGACGATCCGCACGCGACGACGGATCGATTCATCTGTCGTTGCCATGCGAAACAATTCCTACCCGCTCGGTTCGCGGAGTCGCCAGCGCGGCCGCCGCGCCGGCCGACTTAGCCTGCGGGAGTGCTCACGCCCTCGCTCGTCGCCGGTGTCACGGTCGGGAGGTGCGATGTCCGACCCGGGTGGTGACGACACCGATCTCCCGACGGCGCGCATCGAGCAGTTTCTGCGAACGGAACGGCCCGAGACTCCATTCGTCGTCATCGACCTCGACGTCGTGCGGACGCGCTACGAGCAGTTCTTGGCCGCGTTGCCCGGCGTGGCCGTCTTCTATGCGGTGAAGGCGAATCCGGCGCCGCCGATCCTCGAGCTTCTCGTCGAGCTGGGCGCGTCGTTTGACGCGGCGAGCCCTGCAGAGATCGAGGCGTGTCTCACGGCGGGCGCGGACCCGGCGCGCATCTCGTATGGCAACACCATCAAGAAGGAACGCTGGATCGCCGAGGCGTACAACAAGGGCGTGCGCAATTTCGCGATCGACAGTGCGGCCGAGCTCGACAAGGTTGCCCGCGTCGCGCCGGGCGCAACCGTGTGTTGCCGCATCCTGTTCGACGGCGCCGGCTCGGACTGGCCGCTGTCGCGCAAGTTCGGCTGCGAACTGCCTCTCGCGGGCCGCCTGCTTCTCGATGCGGCCTCCGCCGGACTCGGCGTCGGCATCTCGTTTCACGTCGGGTCGCAGCAACGCGACGTACAGGCGTGGAGTCGCGCGCTCGAGCGCGTCGCCGACTGCTACGTGATGCTCCGCACACACGGTGTCGAACCGGCAATCATCAACATCGGCGGGGGGTTTCCCGGCCAGTACGTCGAGTCGGCCCCCGCGATCTCCTCGTATGGGCCCGCGATCATCGACGCGCTCCGCCACCACCTCGGACCGGATCTTCCCTTCGTGATCGCCGAACCCGGCCGCTATCTCGTGGCCGACGCGGGGCTGCTGCGAACCGAAGTCGTCCTCGTGGCCCGCAAATCCGACGAACCCGACGAGCCGCGGTGGGTGTACCTCGACGTCGGCGTGTTCGGCGGACTCGGCGAGACGATGGCCGAAGCGATTCGCTACCGCTTCCGCACGCCGCGCCGCGGAGCGTCCGGGCCTGTCGTGCTCGCGGGGCCGACATGCGACAGCGCCGACGTCATGTACGAGCATTCCGGGTACCGCATGCCCACGACGCTCGCGGCGGGCGATCTCGTCGACGTGCTCTCCGCCGGCGCCTACACCACCACGTACGCGACCGCAGGTTTCAACGGCTTCGATCCCCCCGCCGTGTACTACCTGCCTTGAACGCGGTCACGGCACGTCACAGTGTCTTCGACATCCGCATCGACACGACGCCGTATCCGAGGCTCTCGTACAAGTGTCGGGCGGCCGGAGTGTGTCCGAACACGGTCAACCCGAGACTCGTCGCACCCTTCGCCGACGCCTCGCGCTCAGCGGCCAACATGCACGATCGGCCGAGACCGCGACCCTGGCACGACTCGTCGATCACGATATCCCAGACCCACCATTCGTCCGGTCGTTCACCGTCTCCCGGTCCGATCCACAACGTGCCCAC
>JBBSEC010000078.1:0-21821 GCA_038240075.1 Acidimicrobiia bacterium | reverse complement strand
GGGCCCCCGCCCCGCCCCGCTTGGGGTTCGGGTGGCCCCCCCCCGGTTCGGAGCTGCCGTCGTCGGTCGATCTCTTCATCGACGACGACGGTGACGGCAGCGTGCTCCACGTCCGCGAGACGTTGATCCAGCCGCACTGGGAGACGCGTCCGGCGTGGTTCGCCTCGACTCCTCGCGCGAGCGCGCGTGTCTGAGCACGCCGCGGCGCGAACACCCCGTCTCGACGCGGTGTTCTCGGCATTGTCGGATCCGACCCGGCGTGACGTCGTGCGCGCGCTCGGGACCGCGCCGACGAGCGCGTCGGAGCTCGCGACGCGGATGCCGGTCTCGCGTCAGGCGATCGCCAAGCACCTTGCGTCGCTCGCGGCGGCCGGCCTCGTCGACTCCGAGCGTGACGGTCGCCAGGTGCGCTACCGGCTCACACCCGGCGCGTTCGGCGACGCCGTCGACTGGATGACCGAGGTCGGCGCGGCGTGGGACACCCGCCTCGCCGCCCTCCGCCGCCACGTGACCTGACGCGGCGGGCCTGCGACACCCGGGCTCACGCGCGGGTGAGCACCTCGACCGAGGTCGTGAGGTCGCGTAACGCGTCGGGATCAGGTGCAATCCCGATGCCGGGCGTTGACGGCACCGCAAGGTGGCCGTCGGCGAGCACGAACGGTGCCGTGAGATCGCGAGCGAAGTAGCGGTCGGAAGCCGAGAGGTCGCCGGGCAGGGTGAAGCCGGGCAACGCCGCGAGCGCGAGGTTGGCGGCGCGTCCGAGCCCGGTCTCGAGCATCCCGCCGCACCACGCGGCGACGGCGTGGTCGCGGCACACGTCGTGCACGCGCGCGGCCTCGAGATACCCGCCGACGCGTCCCGGCTTGATGCACACGACCGAGCATGCGCCGAGCTCGATCGCTTCGCGTGCGACACGCGCGGAGGTGATCGACTCGTCGAGGCAGATGGGCGTCTCGATCAGGCGGGCCAGACCGGCGTGACCGATGAGATCGTCCTCCGCGAGCGGCTGTTCGATGAGCAACAGGTCGAACGGGTCGAGGGCGCCGAGGACGGTGGCGTCGGCGAGCGTGTACGCGCCGTTGGCGTCCACCTGGAGCGCCACGTTGCCGAACCGCTCCCGGAACGCGGCGACCGGCTCGATGTCCCAACCGGGCCGGATCTTGAGCTTCACCCGGCGGTACCCGGCCGCGAGATAGCCGTCGATCTCGTCGAGCAACTCCGGCACGGACGCGGCGATGCCCACGGCCACGCCGCTCTCGACCGTCGTGCGGACGGCGCCGAGTCGTGCCGCCAGCGACACCCCCGACGCCCGCAGCTCGGCGTCGAGCACCGCCATCTCGAGCGCGGCTTTCGCCATCGGGTGGCCCTTCACTCGAGCCAACACACTGCCGACCCTGCCCGCGTCGACCGGCTCCGAGAGCAGCAAGGGACCGAGAAACTCCCGGATGACCGCCTGCGCACCGCCGACCCACTCCGACGCGTAGAACGGCTCGCGCGGCGCCACACACTCGCCCCAACCTTCGCCGGCGTCGGTCGCGATCCGCACGATGAGCGCGTCGCGCTCATGATCGGTGCCGAGCGCGGTCCGAAACGGCCGCACGAGCGGCAGACGGACGCGGCGGAGCTCGATCTCGCGCATGAGCGTCACGACCGGCATTGTGACCCAACCCGAGCGCGGAGCAGGCGCAACCGACTGGTTCAGTACTGCACATGCCGGTGAAGCGCATGCGCATGCGCATGCGACCATGGAGTCCGTGCCGCACCCTGAGGTCGAGAGCGAACGCGCCTACCTTGCCTTCGCGGCGAAGTGTCTCGCCGAGATGCGCGCGCGGACGGCCGCGTACGTCGAACAGGAAGACCTCGCCGCCGGAGAGTTCGACACCGCCGCGGTGCGTTGGCACCTGACCCAGCGGCTGCGATCGCTCGAGGACGACTCCGCAGTGCTGTGCTTCGGCCGGATCGACGAAGAGTCGGGCGACCGGTTCTACGTCGGTCGCCGCGAGGTCGACGATCCCGAAGGTGAGCCCGTCATCGTCGACTGGCGCGCCGGTGTCGCTGTCCCGTTCTACCGCGCGACCGCCGCCGATCCGTTCGGACTGCGCATCCGCCGCCGCTTCACCTTCTCCGGTCGCGACCTCGCCGACATCTTCGAAGAAGACTTCTCCGATCCCGATTCGGTCCTCGCCGCGGCCGCGGGCGGTGTCCCGGATCCGTTGCTCGCGGAGTTGCGACGCGCCCGCACCGGCCAGATGCGCGACATCGTCGCGACGATCCAGGCCGAGCAGGACATCGTGATCCGCGCGCCGATCGGTGAGTGCCTCGTCGTGCAGGGAGGCCCGGGAACCGGCAAGACCGCCGTCGGGCTGCACCGCGCCGCGTTCCTCCTCTACGAGCACCGTGAACGGCTCGCACGCCAGGGTGTCCTCGTCGTCGGCCCGAACCGCGTCTTCCTCGAATACATCTCGCAGGTGCTGCCGTCGTTGGGTGAGACGTCGGTCAGCCAGTCGACGGTCGACGACCTCCTTGGATTGCGGTTCCGGATCGTCAGGGCCGACACCGACACCGCGGCGCGACTCAAGGGTGACCCACGGATGGCGACGGTGATCGTGCGCGCGTGCGCGGAGGCGATCCGTCAGCCCGACTCCGACGTCGTGCTCCGCTTCCGCTCGCGGGAGCTGCGCTTCGCTCCCGACGCGATCGACCGGGCCATTACCGCCGCGCGCCAACGCGTGCCGACGTTCGCAGCGGCACGGCTGCGGTTCCGCGACCTCATCGTCCGCCATGCCTACGAGCTCTTCGCGCGCGGCGACCTGCTCGCGCTCTCGTCCGAGGAGTTCGCCGACGAGCTCGTCCGCGATCGCGAGTCGCGCGCCGCACTCGACGCGCTCTGGCGGCCCGTCAACCCCACTGCGCTCGTGCGCCGGCTGGTCACGAGCCGCGCGGCGCTCGCGCGCGCGGCCGACGGCATCCTCGATTCCGAGGAGCAGGCCGCGGTGCTCCGGCCCTCCGCGCGCAAGGGTGAGGCCGACCCGTGGACGGCCGCCGATCTCCCGCTCATCGACGAGGCCGAGGCGCTCGTGAAGGGCGAGGTCCGCAGGTACGGCCACGTCATCGTCGACGAGGCGCAGGACCTGTCGGCAATGGCGCTGCGCATGGTCGCACGGCGTGCGGTCGCGTCGTCGCTCACCATTCTCGGCGACCTCGCGCAGGCGACGGGCGCGGGCGCGTCGCGGTCGTGGACCGACGCGCTCGAGCACCTCGGCTCCCCCGAGGTCGTGCGCACCGCGGAGCTCACGATCGGGTACCGGCTCCCCGCTGCGATCCTCGACTACGCGAACCGGCTGCTTCCCGAAGCCGCGCCGCACGTCACCGCCGCGGTCTCGGCGCGCGAGGAGGGCGAACCTCCCGAGCTGCACGTCGTCACCGCCGCGACGCTCGCGGAGACCGTCGTCGGGCAGGCGGCGGTTCTCGCCGAGGAGTTCACGACGACCGCGGTGATCGCGCCGACCGCGATGCTCGACAGCTTGCGTGCCGAGCTCGCGGCGGCGGGGATCGACGTGCCGCGTCCGGAGCACTCGACCATCGCGCACCGGTTGTCGCTACTGCCCGCGGCGCTGGCCAAGGGCCTCGAGTTCGACGCCGTCGTCGTCGTGGAACCGGCGGCCATCGTCGCCGAGTCCGATCACGGCACGCGCCTGCTCTTCGTCGCGCTGACGCGCCCGGTCCAACGACTCGTGATCGCGCACGCGCGCCCGCTCCCGCCGGCACTCGCGCGATCGACGTAGATCAGGTCGACGCGGGCTCCGCCGGCAACGCGCGGACGACGAGCACCGGGCACGGAGCATGGCGCGTCACGTGCTCGCTCACTGATCCGAGAAGCACGCGCGACAAGAAGCCCTTGCCGTGGGATCCCACCACGATCGCGTCGACTGCGAGGTCACGCGCCACGCTGCAGATCATCGCGGCGGGATCACCCATCTCGGTTCGCTGCTCGATGGTGGCTGTCGCCGGGATCACCGCTTTGATCGCGGCTTCCGTGTCGGCCATCGAACGCGCCGCCTTCTGTTCCTCGCTCTTCTGCAGCTCGTCGGCCTGGTCGGGGGAGAGGATCGGTCCCTCGATCCCGCCTCCGCCGTCGATCGGGAGGTCGCTGATGACGTCGAGCAACGTCACCTTCGTCGCGGGCGCCAACAGCTCGAGGCCACGTGTCGCGGCCTCGAGCGCGATGTCGGAACCGTCGGTGGGGACGAGCACGTGCATCGCAGTCATCAGGACCTCCGGATCTTCGGCCAGAGCCGTTCCGAGCTCGAACGGTCAGTCGCGGTGGAGCTTGTCCTTGACCTCGTCGACCACGTCCTCGAGCTTGTCCTTCGCCTCCGAGAGCTTCTCCTTGACCTTGCCGGCGGCACGGTCGGTCTTGCCCTCGCGCTTGAGGTCGGCGTTGTCGGTGAGGTCGCCGACGGCCTCCTTGGCCCGGCCCTTCAGGTCGTCGGCCTTGCTGCTGGCGTCGCTCATGGCGGAGCTCCTTGCGTTGGGGGGTCGGCGGCTGGTGCCGCTCGGTGCCTCCTACCCTGCCAGGCTGAGCGCAGAAACCCGCATTCGCCCTGGTCGCAGGCTTGCGAAAGGTGGTTTGACCGCCGTGGAACCTGGGAAGACTGCCCTGCGCAAAGTGGTCTGAGGACACCCCGCCCCTCGGACCCATGCCGGCGGGATCCCGAAGCGCAGGCCCCAACCCGACAAGGGATCCCGCCGGCTTTTCTCTTTCGTGCATAGCGTGACTGCGTCGAAGGGGGACGCGTCATGGACTTCCGCTCGGTGGGCGGATCGGGGCTGCGGGTTTCGCTCGCGGGGCTCGGCTGCAACAACTTCGGCGGCCGGATCGACCAGGCCGCCACCAGCGCCGTCGTCTCCGCCGCGCTCGATGCCGGTATCACCCTCTTCGACACGGCCGACATCTACGGCGGGCACCGTTCCGAGGAGCTGCTCGGCGTCGCGCTCGGCACGCACCGCGACGAGGTCGTCGTCGCGACGAAGTTCGCGATGCCGATGGGCGACGGTCCGTACGCCGCGGGTGGATCGCGTCGCTACGTGATGCGCGCGGCGGAGGCGAGCCTGCGCCGGCTCGGCACCGACTACATCGACCTCTTCCAGATGCACGCCCCCGACCCGACGACGCCGATCGAAGAGACGCTGGGCGCGTTGAACGACCTCGTCCATCAGGGGAAGGTCCGGTACCTCGGCTCGTCGAACTTCACGGGCTGGCAGATCGCGGATGCCGACTGGACGGCGCGGACCCGGGGGTTCGAACGCTTCTTGAGCGCGCAGAACGAATGGAGCCTGTTGCGGCGCGCGGTCGAACGCGAGGTCGTGCCCGCGTGCAAGCACTTCGACATGAGTGTGCTGCCGTACTTCCCGCTGGCCGGCGGCGCACTCACCGGCAAGTACCGCCGAGGCGAGCCGGCACCCGAAGGCACTCGGCTCGTCGCCGACAACGGCCGCTGGCTCACCGACGCGAACTTCACGCGCATCGAGGCGCTCACCGCGTTCGCGAGCGATCACGGCCACACCGTCGGTGAGCTCGCGCAGGCATGGCTCGCGTCGCAGCGCGTCGTGTGCTCGGTGATCGCCGGTGCGACGCGGCCGGAGCAGGTGCGGGAGAACGCGGTCGCGGTCGAGTGGCGTCTCTCGAGCGACGATCTGCGCGCGGTCGACGCCGCGCTCACCGGCGCGGCGAGCTGACCGTCTCGGGCGCCGTCAGGTCACGGTGATGGTGCCGTGCATGAGGGCGTACCCGTGGATCGCGCAGTAGTACGTGTAGGTCCCGGCGCCGTGGAACACGAAGCTGTACCTGCCGCTCTTGGCGATGCTGGCACTCCCGAGCCCGGTGTCCTTGCCGGTTCCGCCGGAGACGCCGCCGCACGCTGCCGCGCTGCAACGCGTGACCGTGTGCACGGTGAGCGTCTGGTTGACCCACGTGACCTTCGTGCCGGCTGCGATCGACTTCAGTGACGGCTTGAAGCAGAACTCGGCCGCCGGCTTGCACATGCTGCCCGACACGATCTTGATGGAGGCCTTCGCGACCGGCTTCGCAGCCGGCACGGACGCGGTTGTTGCGCCCGCGTTCGCGACGCCTGCAAACGCGGCGCCGGCGGCCACGAGCAGCAGGCAGAAGGTGAGGGAGAGCTGACGGCGCATGGATCGGTACCTCCGGTGGGGTTGGATCAGCGTGGGGTTGGATCAGCGGGCGCGGCGGTGTTCGGCCGGCACGGGGAACGGGCGGCGACGCGGACGCAGCGCGAGCCCGAGCGTGATCGTGAACAGCGCGCCGATCGCGATCCACAGCTCGTTCGCGGCGGCACCCGTGAACGCGAGCTGCGGGCCGCTCGCCTGCGCGGCGACCGACGTCGAGGCGCCGCCGCCGCCACCGGCGACCGTGCTGCCGGGCGTGGTCGTGGGCGTGGTCACGGCCGCCTTCACGATGATCGTGCCGTGCATGTTCGAGTGCACCCGGCAGTGATAGGCGAACGTGCCGGCGGTGGCGAAGGTGTGGGAGTACGAGCTCCCCGGGTCGATGCACGCGCCCGACGGACAGCTCGGGCTCGAGTCGAACGCGCCGGTGTCGGAGGTGACGCTGTGGATCACTCCGCCGGTGTTCGTCCAGGTCACGGTCGTACCCATGGTCACCGTGATCGACGCAGGGGAGTAGCCGAAGTCGACGATCGACACGTGAGCCGTCGCCGCGGTGCTCGGAGGCTGGAACGGGTCGGTGAGCACGGGCGCCGTCGTCGGTGTCGCCACCGTCGTGGGAGAACCGGTGGTCGGCGTCAGCGTGGTGGGAGTCGCCGTCGTCGTCGCCGGCGACGCGGTGACCGGGGTCGCGGTGGTCGGTGTCGCCGCCGTGGTCGCCACGGCGGCGCCCATGCCGATGATGAGGCTTCCGATCACACACCCCGTGGCCACGCAGGCCGACGCAGTCCATTTCAGGCCGCGATTCATGTGCCCCCTCGCATCGCGTGTCGACTGGTCAGGGGAGTACGGACCGCGTCGCGGTTGCGTTCACCGCCGAGTGCGCGCCCCCGGCGAAATCACCCGACCGGGCGCTACGGCTTCGGCCCGTTGAAGTAGCGGGGCGCGAAGTACGAGGGGTTCGTGTCGCGGATGCCTCGACGCGAGGTCCAGCGCCACTGCGCCGAGATCCGGCTCCGGCACCGGCCCGACGCCTTCGGTACCGCGTGCAGCCACGCGGCCTGGCAGCGCCCGCCCATCACGAGCAGGTCGCCACTGCCGGGGCTCAGGTCGAGCACGCCGCGCAGGTCGTCGTCTTCCTTCGCGGCGCGCCGACCCGCGAGGGGCCGCACGAGAAACGGTCTTCGGGCGCCCATCGTCAGCACGCCGATCACGGTGTCGTCGAGGAAGTGCAACTCGCGATCGCGATGGAACGCGACGCTGTCGCGCTCGTCGCGGTACCGCGCGAGCGCGACGCCGTCGAAGCGGACCTTGTAGCGCGCGGTGATCCACTCCTGCGCCGCGGTCAGCGCCGGATGCCGGTCGTCACCCGATTGCCACGACGACAGCCGCGGATCGTGGACCCAGCGTTCGTACCGGAACACGCGTCCCTGATCCCATGCGACGCGCTGCGCGAGCTCGTCGTGCACCTCGTCGGCGCGCGGAACCAGGTCGCGCACGACATCGATCCACGACGCGTCGTCGAGCTGGAGCCGTTCGACGACGGGTGCGTCTGCGAGCCACGACATCTCGCCAACGGTACCGAACCTCACGAGCGCGATTCACCGGCCTCTGGGATGATCGCGGCATGGTCGGCGATCTCGGGACGTGGGAGCCGTTCTCCGTCGAGACCGTCGCCGCGATGATGCGCGCGACCGATGTGTTCTGGTGGCTGTCGGGAGGTCAGGCCCTCGACCGGTTCGTCGGCCGGGTCACCCGCGAGCACGGCGACATCGACGTGAGCATCCGTCGCGACGATCTCGCGCTCGCCGCGGCTGCGCTCGCCGCTCGCCTCGAGCTGCAGATCGCGAGCGGCGGGCGGCTCTACGACCTCGACGCGGGACCGCCCGCGGAGTCGGTGCACGGTCTCTGGGCGCGCGATCGCGACGGCGGACCCTGGCGTGTGCAGATCAATCTCGAACCGGTCGACGGCGGCGACTGGGTGTTTCGTCGTGACCCGCGCGTGCGGCGCCCGCTGCGCGAAGTGGTGCACGACCAGGACCACATTCCGTGCGTGAACCCTGCGGTGCAACTGCTGTGGAAGGCGAAGGACCCGCTCCCCAAGGACGAGATCGATCTCGTCAACGTGCTGCCGTTGCTCTCAGCCGACGAACGCGCCTGGCTCCGCTCCGCGATCGCGCTCGCCCATCCCCGTTGTCCCTGGCGTTCACGCATCGAGCCGGCGTAGCTCGCGCGGTTAGCGCCACATCGACGACTCGGGCTCCTGCGCGGGCTCGACGACGGGATGGCTCGGGACGACGACGGCGCGCCGGACATCGGACGCGTCGAACAGCAGTGGTAGCGGCTCGGTGTCGGTGTGCCGGCGCAGGCTGTAGCCCCGGCGGGTCGGCCCCGGGATGTACTCCGTCACGGCGAACCCGTGGACCCAGTGATCGTGGAACCGCGACCGGACTTCGACGAGGGTGCCGATCGGGAGGGGCATATCGGAGAGATCGATGTCGACGGCGCTCGTGTCGCCGCGCCGCGCCGGGTCGATCGTGCCTCCGAGCACGACCGGTGCCACCGCGGTCGGGTGCCCGAAGCCGAGCACCACTTCGCGCATGAGGAACTCGACCGCCTCGAGCTGCGCGCGCCGGTCGACCCGATCAGACTCGAGGCTCTCGGCGATGCTCTCGAACGCCGTGGCCACGCGGTGCAGTGCGTTGACGAGCTCGAGGTCGTGACCCGCGATGCGCGCGTCGATCTCGTCGCGTTGGATGACGACATCGCGCCGGAGGTCGGTGAACGAGGTCGTCCACGAGGTCGTGAGCTCGGTGCGCACGTCGTCGAGCTCGGTGCGCAGCAGGTTGGCCCACGACACCCGGAGCCGGTCAGCGGCGCGGCGCATCATCGTCTCTCGGCCCGTAAGGGACTTCCCCGGTACCAGCCCCGACTGGCACTGCCGTCCACTGCGAGCGAACGTACTGCTCCAACTCCGGGTGGATGGGGATGCCGCTACCCGCCGAGGTTCGAGGGAAGATCCGGGTCGAGATCTGGATCGGGATCTGGATCGGGATCTGGATCGGGATCGGGATCGGGATCGGGATCGGGATCGGACACCGTCTCGGCGGCCGCCCGCCACGCCTCCTCGAGCCGGTCGGCTGCGGTCCGGCACAACGCGGCGGGAACGCGACCGTCGGCGGGGCAGCACGCGAGGCCGTAGCTGAACGGGGGCGCCCCGCCGGCCGAGGCGAGGCGGGCAAGGACGAAGGGCACGCGGTCGCCGGCCGTCTCGGGCAGCAGGAGCGCGAGCTCGCCCCCCGCAACGGTCATGAGGGAGTCCGCGGCCCGCAGGCGCGGGCGCAGCGCGTCGGCGAGCCCCGCATCGCCACGGACGAGCACGAGCGTGAAACCCCATCCGTGACGCACGGCCCGTGCGGTCGCCTCGGTGACCACGTCGATGAGCGAATGGGTGGGCGCGATCGCAGCGGTCGCCGGCAATCGTTCGAGGTCGGTCGGACTGACCGCGCCCGCGCGGTTGATCGAGCGGACGACGCCGACACCCACCGCCCGCAGGAGCAGACGGGTCGCGTCGGGATCGAGGGCGCTCGGAGGCTCCGTCCACGCGCCCGCGGCACCGCCCAACCCGAGTCCGTCGTCGCCGAGTGGCACGCGTCCGGAGCAGAACACCTGGCGACCGAGCGCGGCGTCGTCGATCGCGACGATCACCTTCTCCACGCCGAGGCCGTCGGCGAGCTGCGCCAGTGCGTCGCCCACCGCGCGCAACGCGGGCACCGCGTCGGCCAGATCGCCGAGCAGCCGATCGGTTGCGCCCAACATCAGTGCCGCGCCGCTCACCATGCGAGCCCGACCGTAGTGGTTGGCGGGAAAGCCTCTCCGGCCGCGGCGCCGGCAATACGCTCCGCGCCAGTGCTGAGCTCGTGGCATCAACTCTTCGCGACCCAGGCCGGCGTCGGCGCCGCGCTCACCGGGCTCGTGTTCGTCGCGCTCTCGATCAACCTGCGCCAGATCCTCGACCTCCCCGGGCTCGCGGGGCGGGCCGGCGAGGCGTTGTTCCTGCTCGTGCTCCCGATCTTCGTCGGTCTCGCGGGCGTGTTGCCGCAATCGAGCGTGCGTGCGCTCGGCGCCGAGTTCCTGGTCATCGGCCTGGTCCAGTTCGCGGCCGTGACGGCGATCGTCGCCGCCGGTCACGCTCCGAGCCGGGACCGTCCGCACCGCGAGTACCGCGTGCGCGCCGTCGCCGCGGAGATCGCCGTGATCCCAACGGTCGTCGCGGGGATCGTGATGGTCGCCGGTCATCCCGGTGGCCTGTGGTGGCAGGCCACCGGCACCGCGCTCTGCATCGCGGTCGGCATCCTCGACGCGTGGGTGCTGCTCGTCGAGATCCTGCGCTGACGTTCGTGTGCCCTCGGCAGGATTCGAACCTGCGCACACGCCTCCGGAGGGCGATGCTCTATCCCCTGAGCTACGAGGGCGGGGGTTGGAGAATACCTGGAAGAAAACCGGGTGGGGCTGTCGGATCGGAGGTGTTCGCGGCGGGCCCTCGCCGCGATCCGGGCGCTCGGATGGATTTCGAGCCTCGGGTCGGGTGTCCGTCCGCGTCGAAGCCGCCCGGTCGCGCTCGGGCGGTGGGTTCTTAGGCTGCGAGCGCGGTGGGGAGTCGCCGTCGGTGGCGGTGGAGCGCGAGCCCGTTCACCATGAGCGCGTAGCCGAGAAGGTTCAGATGCTGGCGAGCGTGCCCGACGCTGTGGGCGCGGCGGAGCCACAACGTGTCGTCGAGGTTGCGGTTGATCGATTCGGCGTCGTTGCGGCGCGGGTAGAGCCGTGCGAAGTCAGGGTCGGTGGGAGCGATGGGCCTGACGTTCTCGGGCCGGTTGAGTTTGCGCGCCACGTCCTCTGCCGTGCCGTGCAGTCGGACGGTCACGACACCGGCTCCGAGCTGGTCGGGGAGCCGGTAGTCGTTGTACCAGCGGAACTTCGCGGACTTGTCCTGGTTGCGGTGAGTGCGCACGCGGGCGAGTTCGGTGTAGGTGAGGTCGCCGGCCTCGGTGAGCTCGCCGATCCCGACGGCGCCACCGCGGGCGTACAGCTCGATGGAACGAGTGGCTCCGTTCGGGAGCGTGACCGTCTTGGTCTCGAGCCGGGCGCTCTTCTCCTCGCGGCGTCCGTCTTTGCGGCGAGGTTCCTTCACGTCGGCTTTCGCGGCGGCGACGCGGTTGACGGGCAGGAGACCGAGGTCTCGCAGGAGGGTCTGGTGATGCACGCCTCGTAGCGCCGTGTCGTAGATCGCGCCTTGCGCGCCGGGAACGAGGGGGCGAGGCGGGTGAAGCGGCTCTGTTGCGTTGGTTCAGATCGGCCCGCATTGATACCGCTCTTGGCGCTCCGCCCGGTTAGATCGCCCGGGCGAGTTCGGCGAACGCTGACGCGATGCGACGACGCGGCCGGGCTTCAACGCCGAGTTCGTAGTGGCCGCGTCGGATGTCTTGCATCAACGCGTGCCCGCGGATGATCACGCTTGCGGTGTGGTCGCGTTTGAGTCCAAGCATCGGTCGGAGTCGAGCTTTGAGCCGACCGTGGTCGGCTTCGATTCGATTGTTCGCGTACTGCTCGGTGTTGTGAAAGACGCCGGGCATCAATCCCTCGATCGCTCGTGCCAGGGCGGGTGCACCGTTGGTGACGACCTCGACGGGGGCGCCATGCGCGATGAGCGCCGTCGCGAAGAACCGACACGCGGCACCGAGGTCCCGCCGTTTCGAGACGTAGACGTCGATGATCTGGCCGCGCTGATCGATCGCCCGATACACGTGACGCCACCGGCCGGCGACCTTCACGCAGGTCTCATCCACGAACCAACGGTTCCCGACCGCATGGCGGCACGGCCGAGCCGCGTCGACAAGCAGCGGAGTGAAGCGCTGCACCCACCGGTACAAGGTGACGTGATCGACCTCGATCCCACGCTCCCCCAGGAGCTCCTCAACGTCGCGATACGACAGCCCGAATCGCAGATACCAACGGACCGCGAGGACAATGATCTCCGGCGGGACCGAAAACCCTTGAACGCCGAACTCGGGGCCGAAGTGACGGGACGACAAGCGCGACGCATCATCCCGCCACCCTGATCTCTATCTCACCCGCGCACCAATGCAACAGTGCCCGATGAACTTGTCCGCCCCCAAACTCACCACCAACGGTGCCCTCGCATTGTTAACAGCGTGACCACTTACCCGGTCAATGGGCGACCGCAACCCGTCGCGGGTCTCGCCGTGACGTACGCCCGACAGAAACCCATCGGTCGTAGCTCCTCCTCACGAGATCGACGCGCCCTGACGCGACGTCGTTCGACCTCGACGGAAGTTGTCCCAGACACATCGCACCGCACTCATCAGCGCCACGCACGACAAGCCGATCACGAACCCAATCAACGCGACGACGAACACCACGGTCGCAGCCGCCGCCAAACTCGGGACGAGCGCCCCGACGACGGGACTCGTCACGGCGAGGAACACGCAGCAAACGGCGAACGTACCGGCGACACTTCGGCGGTGCGTTTCTTCACTCTCCGAGGAGTACATGGGCGGTCCTCGCGACTGGAGCAACTTCGGTCTGGCTATTCGATTGCTGACTCAGGTTTCACCGGAAGGCGGGGCACGAAACCTTCTTCGATGAGGTCGCTTCGGAACGGCCTTCCGCGATCACATCGGCGAGTTCTCGCGTCGAGTTGAGCTGCCCGAGGCCGGTTGCCGTACGGCGACCGCGAGGTGGACCCACTGTTCTCGGCTGTTCTCGGCGTGCCGAGTCCTCCGTCCCTCAGCTGGCCCGACGAACGCGACGTCAGGGCGACACCGTGCGGGTAACGGATGACGTGCACTTCAACGTGCCCTTAGCGTCAACCGTGCCATCGGCATGCCACGTTGCGGTCTGGCCCGCCTCGACCTTCGCGACTGCGGCAACGCCGTCCCCGACATGATTGCCGGAGGCGTCAGTGAATTTCACGTGGATTGCATAGAGGCTCGCTTTGGTGCTGTGGTTCAGGATCTGGCCCGATGCCGTTGGGTGACCGCCCGTCGGACTCGCCGCACACGACGTGATCGTCACGTCCTTGGACGCCTTCGACCCGGACGACGAGCAGCCGGTGATCAGCGAAACCGCCAGTGCACTGGCGACGAAGAGCGTTACTTTTCGCATCGGGACGTTCCTTTCCGGTCGTACGACGAGAGCGCTCACGCGCCACTTGGAACGCGTGGTAGCTGGGGGAATCGACCTTTGTCGCCAGCCTCCCTCGGTGACGATCTCCGCCGCGAACTGTGCGAGCCTCGCTACGCGTCGACGGATCGCGCGGCGCGGAACTCGTCGGCGGCTTTCCTCGAAGCTTCCGCACTCAACATCCGCTCGAGGATGGGGTGTTCTTGTGCCTCTTCATTCGTCGCGTGTTGCAAGACGGCTGCGCGGAACTTGCTGAAGAGACCGTCGAACTCAGGATCGTCGACACCGAGCGACTTGAGTTCCCCGAGGACTTCATCGCCGTCGTGCTCCTCGTGGACCCGCTCGGAAGCAACGGCCTCACCGCCCTCGGCACGTCGTGTCAGCGGATGCACAACCTTCTGCTCGGCCGCTTCGTGCGCGGCGGCCGTCGCCGCCAAGGTCTCGAAGGCGTCGCGCTTGCCGTTACCGGCGCTCGACACCGCATTCAGTAGCGACTTGATCTGCTGGTGCGCCTGCTGCACTGCCGCGACCAGACCATCGGAGGCCACCGTTTCGCCATTGGCTGTCATCGCGTCTCCCTTCATGGCTCGTTGCGTTCGTTGCTTTGTCTTCGAGTCAGGCCACGGTTCGGAAGCACTGACGACGTGACGAGCGTTGTAACCCGCGGTCGCGCGCGCTACTCGCGCAGAAACCATGAAGCGCGTCTTGGGGTGGGCGGGTCTGTTGCGTTGGGTGGCTCACGACGGAACTCCGCCGGACGGCCCACACGGGCCTCCTTCCTCCAGGGTCAACCCCCAGAATCAGGTGTCCACGCGAACGGTTCAACTCCACCTAACGGTGGTGGTCGAGGAGCTCGACCTGCAACGAACCGAAGAAGCTCTCCGCGACCGCGTTATCAAAACAGTCGCCGATCGTGCCCATCGCACCCGTAGATCCACGCCGCGACGAGCGCGCGGGTGCCGTGCTTCCCTCTGGTTACCAGTAATGGGCTCGGCCGCCGACTTGGCGTCCGGCGCGTCCCATGAGGAGAAGGACAAGACCGACGACGAGGAGAAGGATGCCGAGTGTCCAAAGAATCGGTACGCCGACGAGTAGGCCGAGCACCATGAGGATCAAGCCAAGTGTGATCATGTCTTCGTTGTTCCGAAGTGAAGGATTTCTAAACACTTCGCCGGTATGGGGGTTCGCGAGGATGGCGCGGGTCGCAGAGGCCAGTCATCCTGCGGCACGCGCGCGTTCTCATTCTCAACGCGACGAACGAACCGGTGCGACACCATCCCAGCGACCGGGAGATTGCTTCGTTCGGAGCGTGAAGGGCCATCCCGACGCCGCTGGCCCGGTCGCTCTGCCGTCCTGAGCATGACAAACACGACTCAGCCTGCTGGCGAGTGGATCGTGGCCGGCCACGGCTTCCTAGATCACAGCTATCGGTCGAGGGAGTCCGCGGCGTCGTCGAACGGGTCGCGGTCGAACGCATCGTTGAGATGCCACCAGCCGCGTACGAAACCGAGGACTCGCAGGAACATGGGCGGAAGCTACCCGCAACGATGGCGATACCAAACGGGGAGGGGACTGTTGAATCGCCCTAGGTTTCGGGGCACATCAGAGCCTCCACTAAACCCGGGGCGCTTCAATCGACGACGGGAGTCATTCTCTCCTGGCGCCAACACAAGGGGACGCCGCGCGGTCAGATGAGCGTGACGACGACGAGGGCGACGTCGTCCGCGGCCGCAGTATCTCCGAGCAGCGTCTCGGAAAGATGGTCGCAGAGAGCCTCGGGCGCCTTCGGTCCGTTCTCGGTTGCGTGCGCAAGGCGATCGAGGCCGATCGTGATCGGTTCGTGGCGGCGTTCGACGAGTCCATCCGTGTAGAGAATGAGCGTGGAGCCGGCATCCACGTCGACCGTCTGGCGACGAAACGAAGAGGCGACTCCGAGTGGTGGATCGACGGCTGCATCGAGCCATTCGGTCTCCCCGTCGGCGCGGCGCAGGAGCACGGGGCAGTGGCCTGCCGTTGCATACGTCCACGTGCGCGCGGCCGAATCGAGTATTCCGTACAGCGCGGTGATCATCGTGCCGGCCGCGAAGACGCGCACCGTTCGGTTGAGTTGGTCGAGCACCTCCTCCGGCTCGCCTCCCGCGAGCGCAAGCGCGCGCAGACTGAATCGGGCCGCGGCCATATCGGCCACCGCGGCGAGTCCGTGGCCGGCGACATCGCCGATCGCAACACCGATACATCCCGTCCGTACGGGGACGACTGCGTACCAGTCCCCTCCCACCGCCGCATCTCGGTCGGCCGCCATGTATCTCGTAGCAACCTCCACCCCGGCGACGCGCGGGATCACGGCACGTAACAGAGCGCGTTGCAGCGTATCGACGACTACGCGCTGCTGTGCGAGGGCCTCCGTCGTGGCCGCGTTCTGGCGTTCGCGGATCGTGACGTCCATCGCGACGCCCGTCGTGCCGATCGGTAGCCCATCCGCGTCCACGAGGACGGTTTCCCCTGCACTCGATGTGACGAATCGCTCCGTCGGGCGATCTGGTGCGGTGCAACAGGGTGTATCGCCCAGGATCCGCGAGTGCCTTCTCGACGCGCTCGACGCAGTCAGCCCGGTCGTCGGGATGCAGTGCCGCGAGCCAGTCGTCGTACGTCCCGCCAAATCCGCCCGGAGGCAACCCGTGTAGTTCCTCGAGCCGGGCGTCCCAAGTCGTCGTACCCGATGGCAGGTCCCATGTCCACGTTCCGAGTCTGGCGGCATCGAGGGCGAGAGCTAGGCGCTGGTCGTTATCAGTTGCGGTCATGCGCCTCCCATCTCGCGGGCCGGTCAAGGAAGCGTCGCCATTGAGGCTACGTCGAAGCATTTGCTGCCTGCACCGACGGGTGCCGGGTACATGTGATTCAGAGATTCGCGCGAACCGTGGGGAGGAGAGACCGTGATCGACGACGACGGCGCGAACGACACGGGTTTCGCGGCGCCGTCAAGATGGATGTCATGCGACTACGACTGACCTCGTTTGCCGAGCGCCTACGGGCGAGCCTCTTCTTCGTGCCGATGCTCGCAGTTGTCGTCGCCGTGTGCTTTGGCTTCGTCGGGCTCGCCGTCGATCGTCATTTCGACCAACGCACGACGTTGCCCTTCGGGTTGACCTCGACCGTCAACAGCGCAAGGGCGGTGCTAAGCACGATTGCGGGCGCGACGATCACCTTCGCCGGTATCGCGTTCTCGGTCTCGCTGCTGACCATCCAGCTCGCGTCGAGCCAGTACTCCCCGCGAGTGGTGCACACCCTGTTTCGTGACCCGTTCAACAAGCGGGTGATGGCGTTGGTGGTCGGCACCTTCGCATACTGCATCATCGTGCTTCGGTCGGTTCGCTCGCCGCTCGAAGACAGCGGAACTGCCGTCATCCCCAACCTTTCGGTAGCGGTCGCGGTTGTCCTCGGTATCGCCACGATCCTGGCCATCGTCGCGTTCATCAACCACAGCGCCCACTCGATGGACGTCAGCGAGATTCTCGAACGAGTGCAGCGAGAGGCCATCGTCCACATACGTGCCGAGTGGACGCAGGCCGAGCCCCGTGAACGCGCCGTCGACCCGGTACAGGTCGCCCGCGAAGCCGGCCTCATCGTCCGCTTCGATCGCAGCGGCTGGGTACAACGGATCGATATCCACCGTCTATTGCGCTGCGTTCCGGAAGGTGGCGTCGTCGAGGTGGAGACGTTCCCTGGTCGCTTCGCCATCGAGGGGACACGATTGTGCCGCGTGTCCCCGCCACCCGTTGACACGAAAAACGCCGAGCGACATGTCCGAGCGGCGGTTGCAGTCGGCAACACTCGCAGCATGCAACAAGACGTCTCCTACGGGCTCCGCCAGCTCACGGACGTCGCCCTCAAGGCGCTGTCGCCCGGCATCAACGATCCCACCACTGCCCAAGACGCCATTTTCCACGGTGCCGCAGTACTCGCCGAACTGCTCCGGCGGGATCCGCGCTCGCGCGTACAGCTCGGACCCGACGGAAGGATGCTCGTCCTCGCCCATCAACCAACCCACGACGATCTCGTGCGCCTCGCGTTCGACGAGACCCGCCGGGCCGCGGCATCGCAACCAACCGTCTTGGTATACCTGCTCGAAGCACTGCATCTGCTCAACGAATCTCTGGCCGCGCTCGGTCTCAACGACCGCACGCAAGCCCTCATCGACCAAGCCCGCCTGATTGCCGACGGATGCCACGGCGCCGACCTCATTCCTGCCGACACCGAGCTCGTACGCAACGCGTTCACCAAGCACTTCGCAACGACCGACGGGCACTGATCAACCCGCGAGCGCGGCGCGTGCATACCCGAGTTCACGGCCGTGGCCAAGGTTGCGACAACCGCGTTGCACATTCGAACATGAGCGCATGGACGAACGCTTGGGGCATGTTGCCTCGTAGCTGCCGCTGCGCGACGTCGAAGTCCCCGGTGAACAGTCCGGGCGGCACTGTTGCGTTGTGCCGGATCGGCACGCGGGCACTGTTGCGTTGTGCCTGATCGACGCGCGCGGTAACGGTTCTTCTTGCCGTGGTTCGGTTAGATCGTCTGGGCGAGTTCGGTGAACGCGTCCGCGACGCGACGATGCCTGCGAGCTTCACTACCGAGTTCGTAGTGGCCGCGCCTGATGTTCTGCATCAACGCGTGACCGCGGATCACGACACGCTCGGTCGGGTCGCGTTTGAGGCCGCGCATGGGTCGAAGCCGGGCTTTGAGCCGGCCGTGGTCGGCTTCGATCCGGTTGTTCGCATACTGGACGGTGTCATGGAACGCACCGGGCATCAGTTCCTCGATCGCTCGAGCCAGTGCCGGCGCGCGGTCGGTCACCACTTCCGTCGGCTCACCGTGCGCTCCGACTGCTCTGGCGAAGAACCGTCGTGGCGCTTGGACGTCGCGTCGTGGCGAGACATAGACGTCGATGACCTGGCCGTGCTGGTCGATCGCCCGGTAGACGTACCGCCACCGGCCGGAGACCTTCACGTACGTTTCGTCAACGAACCAACGTCGCCCGCCTCGTGCTGTACCTCGCATCCGACGACAGCACCTACTCGACCGGATCCGAATTCGTCGTCGACGGCGGCATGACCGCGAAGCTGGGGTAGTCGGGCGGGCGCTGCCTCTTCGGCGTCGCCGCCGGAAGGGCGATCTCGAAGAGCGCGAGCGCAGTGACGGTTCACGTCGGTGGGCCGTCGTGCGCTTTGTCGCGCGTTGCGGCGAAGTTCCCGATTGCAACGGTTGTTGCCGCGACGTTGGTGGTGTATGTCTTAAGGAGGCGGGGAGCGGGGAGATGGATCTTGGGCGGCGGGCGGGGCTGGGTATGGGCGAGTCGCAGGTGCCGAATCGGCGTTCTCGGCTGATCGCGGCCGCCGCGGTGTTGTTGCTGCTTGTCGCGGTGGCGGCGAGCTGCAAGGTGCCGAACGGAATCACCGTGCATTTCTCGAAGACGCCCGCGAGCGGCACGACGACGGTGACGGTGAAGGTTTCGGGCTACACGGTGACGCAGACCGTCGTCCGGATCGACGATGCCGGTGCGACGCCGATCGCGACCTCGACTGCGGCGAGCTTCGCGTTCGACCTCGACATCACCGGACTTTCCGACGGAACGCACGTGCTGTTCGTGACATCCGAGACCGCGTCGGGAGCGGTGGCCAAACAGTTCTCCTTCTCCGTCGTTAACTCCCTACTACCGTCGGGCTTCCAGCAGTCGACGGCGTTCAGCGGGCTCACCCAGCCCACGGTCGTGCGGTTCGCGTCTGACGGTCGCGTGTTCGTGGCCGAGAAGAGCGGGCTGATCCTGGTGTTCGCGAGCCTCACCGCGTCGACGCCAACAGTTTTCGCGGATCTTCGTCCGCAGGTGTACGACGCCTACGACAAGGGCCTGCTCGGGATGGTTCTCGACCCGGCGTTCCCGGTCAGCCCCTACGTCTACGTGCTGTACACGGTCGACGCCCCGATCGGAGGCACGCCGCCCGTCTGGAACGACAGTTGCCCGACTCCGCCCGGTGCCGACATCGACGGCTGCGTAGTGAGCGCGCGGCTGTCGCGATTGCAGGCCGCGGGCAACGTGATGACGGGTTCCGAGCAGGTCCTGATCAACGACTGGTGCCAGCAGTACTCGTCGCATTCAATCGGTACGGTCCTCTTCGGTGCCGACGGTGCGCTGTACGCGAGCGCCGGTGAAGGCGCGTCGTTCGGCAGGGTCGACTACGGGCAGGGCGGCGCGCCGAAGAATCCGTGCGGCGATCCGCCCGTCCCGGTCGGCGGCTCGCAGACGACCCCGAGCGCCGAAGGCGGCGCGCTGCGGGCACAAGACCTCGCCACCCCGGCCGACCCGGCGTCGCTCGATGGCTCGATCATCCGCGTGAATCCCGCGACCGGCGCGGCGCTGCCCGACAACCCGAACGCGGGCAGCCCCGACCCGAACGTGCGCCGGATCGTGGCCTACGGGCTGCGGAATCCGTTTCGCATGACGACGCGCCCCGGCACGAAGGAGTTGTGGATTGGCGACGTCGGCTGGGGATCCTGGGAGGAGATCGACCGGGTCGCCGATCCGACGGCGTTGCCGGTCGAGAACTTCGGATGGCCCTGCTACGAAGGCAGTGCGAGGCAGCCGGGATACGAGGCGGCGAACCTCGACATCTGCAACACGCTGTACGCGTCGGGCGACGCGGTCGCGCCCTACTTCACGTACTGGCACGGTGCGAGTGTCGTGAAGGGTGATGGCTGCCCGACGGGCGGGTCATCGGTCAGCGGCGGCGCGTTCTATCCCGCGACCGGTGGTAACTACCCGTCGAAGTACAACGGCGCGCTCTTCTTCGCCGACTACACGCGACGTTGCATCTGGGTCATGCCTGCCGGCGCGAACGGGCTGCCCGACCCGACGAAGATCGAGACCTTCGCGACGGGAACGGCCGGCGCCTACAGCCCGGTCGACCTCGTCAGCGGTCCGGGCGGCGACCTCTTCTACGTCGACCTCGTCGGCGGGACGATCCGTCGCATCAGCTACTACCCGAACAACCGTCCGCCCGTTGCCGTTCTCGACGCCAGCGCGACCAACGGCGTGCTGCCGCTCACCGTGAGCTTCGACGCGCGACGTTCGACCGACGCCGACTCGGACCCCCTCGCGTATTCGTGGGACCTGAACGGCGACCGCGTGTTCGGAGACTCCATCGCCCCGAACCCGAGTTACACCTACACCACCGCAGGAGCTCGCACCGTCTCCGTACAGGTCACGGATCCCATCGGTTCGCACAGCATCGCGTCCGTGACAATCACCGCCGGGGACACACCACCCGTGCCGACCATCAGCACGCCCTCTCCGCAGTTCACGTGGCGTGTGGGCGACACGATCCCGTTCTCCGGCTCCGCGACTGACACGCAAGACGGCAACCTGCCCACCTCTGCGCTGAGCTGGACGTACGAGACTGTGCACTGCCCCAGCATCGACACCTGCCACGTCCACCCCGGCGAGACCTTTGACGGCATCGCAAGCGGCGCATTCGTGGCACAGAACCACGACTACCCGTCGCACCTGCGTCTCTACCTCACGGCGACCGACTCAGGCGGCCTCTCACAGACGACGTTCGTCGACCTCTACCCGCAAACCAACACGCTGACCCTCGCTTCCGACCCCGCGGGCGCGACCCTCGCCGTCGGAAGCATCACCAGCGTCGCTCCGTTCAGCACCACCGTCATCACCGGCAGCCTCCAATCGATCAGCGCGCCCGATCAGACTATCGGCGGACAGCCCTACGTCTTCACCGGCTGGTCCGATGGCGGCGCGGCCTCCCACGACGTCACCGTTTCGGGCGACACCACCTTGACCGCGACCTTTACCCCGGCACCTCCATAAGCGACGCGAGCGGTCGCTCGAGAAGCGGATGCGACATGACGAGCTCGCTCGTCTCCGCGTCCTGGAGTTCACCCGGACTCGTCGGGGTCGCCGCCCGAAGAGGCGACGCCGTCGGGTTCTGGGCCCGACGAGGTTCGGCGGTGCTCTCTGCGGGTCCACCCCCGACGAGGGTCGCACTGAGGTGACGTCGGGTTGCACGCCCGACCAAGTACGTCCTCGGCCCTTGGCCTTTGGAAGTGCTCTTCGTTTACGCGGACCGCCCGAGATCGTCGGGCTGCAGCTCCGGCTGTACCGCAGCCGCGACGAGGTCTGCGATCTTCGCGGCCGCCTCAGCCTGCATGCCCGGCATAGCATGCTGGTACATCCGCATCGTGAACTCAGGAGTTGCGTGCCCAAGACGCTCGCTCACGATCTTCGTTGCCACTCCGGCACGCAGGGCGAGCGTGGCGTGCGAGTGGCGCAAAGCGTGAAAGCGGATCCGTCGCATGCCCGCCGCTCGGATGGGCGGGGCTCGGAGATTACCCGGCCGAAGACTCGAATCGCTCGTGCCCGC